>CAZLXD010000120.1:0-8105 GCA_964563185.1 uncultured Chitinophaga sp. | reverse complement strand
CCGGCTCGTGCAGAATACGCTTTGCCAACTCGCGGATTTTAGGCGGCATAGTAGCCGAAAAAAATAAGGTTTGCCGCTTCTTAGGCAAGTGGCTGATAATCTTGTTCAAGTCTTCGCTAAAGCCCATATCTAACATACGGTCAGCCTCATCTAATATTAAATGCTTTACATCGCCAAACTTTACATAACCCATGTTTAAGTGGGCAATTAAACGGCCGGGTGTGGCTATAATAATGTTGGCACCTTGTGTCAGCGCTTTCTTTTCCTGCTCAAACGAAATACCATCGTTGCCGCCAAAAATGGCAATGGCACTAGCTGATGTAAAATAGGCGAAGCCCTGTACGGCTTCGTCAATCTGTATAGCCAGTTCGCGCGTAGGAACTATCACCACCGTATTCAAGGTTTCGGTTCCTTCGGCAGCTATCTTGTTTAGTACGGGTAAAATAAAAGCGGCTGTTTTACCCGTGCCTGTTTGCGCACAGGCTATTAAATCTTTTTCGCTTAAAATAATGGGAATGGCCTGTTCCTGTATGGGCGTGGGCTTTTCAAAACCCATCGCATCCAGCCCTTCCATCAGGCTCTCTTCGAAATTGAAATCTTTGAATGTCACTCGTGTATCTATGAATTATAAAATATGCAGCAGTTGATACTCCTGCGCGTTAAAAATAAATTTATCGCCTTGTTTCATACGCATCATTTTCTGCGCCAGTGGCGATACGGCTGAAACAACAACAAACTTCTTATTTTCTATTGCTAACTGTCCCAGACCTGCTGCTATGTAAAAATTGCCTTTATCGCACATTACTAAAGCACCTTGTTGTACTTCCTCCATTTCGTGGAAGGCGTTTAACTGTTGCAGCAATTGCTTCTGCTTTATCACTTCCTGTAACTGCGTAGCAAGTTTTTCCATTTCCTGTTTCACCATTTCGCGGCCCGTTTCATATTTATCGCCCGCGCTGCTTTTAGTTTCATCTTTCATTGAACTCTCTAACACCTCCATAGCCTGTTGCAGGCTATTCGTTTTCTCACTCACCAGCAGCATACACTGCGTGTGCAAGTTCTGCTTCAGCATTTTTAAATCATCTTTATTCATTGCTTATCTCACAATATACCTTCTACAAAAAAATTACCCTCGATGAACATCGAGGGTAATTTTTATAGCCGGCAACTGACGCTGCCAAAAGCGTTTAATTAAGACAGGTGCTTGTTAACCAGTTTGGTCATTTCAAACATTGATACTGTCTTTTTACCACCAAACACTGCACCTAAAGCGGCATCAGCATTGATGTTGCGCTTGTTCTTGGCATCCTGAAGTTTGTTCTTCTTAATGTACTCCCAAACTTTCTTGGTTACCTCAGTGCGCGGAAGCGGCTTGCTGCCAACTACTGCTGCAAGAGCAGAACTTGGAGTCATCGCTTTCATAAAAGCGGCATTGGGTTTTCTTTTTGCTTTTGGTTTTGCAGCGGCCTTAGCTTTTTTAGGGGCTGCTTTCTTAGCGGCTTTTTTAGGAGCGGCTTTCTTTGCTACTTTTTTAGTTGCCATATTAATTTGGTTTTATAAAGCGAAAAGTAGTAACCATTCCCTTCAACTATGCAATTTCTCTCTAAAATGTTATGCACACAGTTGTTCACCTTTTCAGAGGGAAGACGGCTAACTGATGTTGCGAACCAACAACTCAAAACCATTTCTTCCAAAATCCTATATTTGCCCAACTTAAAAAAGAATGCAGCCCCGCATAATCCTCGATAGCAAAAAGCTTGATCTCACCATCACCCGCCTTTGCCATCAGTTAATTGAACAACACAAGGATTTTTCCGATTCATGCCTTATCGGTGTGCAACCCCGTGGTGTAATGCTGGCCGATAGGATTCACCGGAAACTCTGTTCTATACTTAAAAAGGATAACATCGAATACGGAAAGCTTGACATTACCTTTTACCGTGACGACTTTCGTATTAAAGGCAAACCCATGATTGCCGATGAAACCAACATTGGTTTTTCGCTGGAAAACAAAAACATAATACTGGTAGATGATGTACTTTACACCGGCCGCACTATCCGCTCGGCATTAGATGCCATGCTGGATTACGGGCGCCCTGCCGATGTGGAGTTAGTGGTACTGATTGACCGCAGGCTGCACCGCCACCTTCCTATACAGGCCAAATATGTAGGGCGCGTAATTGATTCGGTTACTGCCGAAAAGGTAAAGGTGGAGTGGAAAGAAACAGACGGTAAGGACGGGGTTTGGATAATGGAAGACAAGTAAATTTAAAATACAAGGTCAATGAGCGCTTTAAGCACAAAACACTTAATCGGAATAAAACACCTTCAAAAATCAGACATTGACCTCGTTTTCCAAACAGCCGATAACTTTAAGGAAATTCTTCAACGCCCCATTAAAAAAGTCCCTTCCCTCCGCGATATCACCGTTGCGAACCTTTTTTTTGAAGACTCTACCCGCACCCGCATATCGTTTGAACTGGCTGAAAAACGCTTAAGTGCCGATACCATTAACTTCTCCGCCTCGGGATCTTCGGTAAAAAAGGGCGAAACACTGCTCGATACCGTCCGCAACATATTAGCCATGAAAGTGGACATGGTGGTAATGCGCCACAGCAGTTCGGGTGCCCCTGAGTTTCTTTCACAACACATTAACGCCAACATTATCAATGCAGGCGATGGCACCCACGAACACCCTACACAGGGGCTTTTAGATGGCTATTCGGTGCGCGAAAAATTTAAAACTCTTAAAGGCTTAAATTATCTGATTGTAGGCGATATAAAGCACTCGCGCGTAGCCGGCTCAGATATTCCGCTTATGCTAAAAATGGGCGCTAAAGTAAAAGTATGCGGCCCTCCAACCCTTGTTCCCAAGCATATTGAAGAACTGGGAGTTACCTACGAACCTAACCTGAAAAAAGCTTTGGAATGGTGCGATGTAGCCAACATCCTCCGCATACAGTTAGAGCGCATGGATATTAAGTTCATTCCATCACTCCGCGAATACTCCCTGTTTTACGGAGTGAATAAAGAGTTGCTGGATGGTTTGAAGAAAGATATTACGATTATGCATCCCGGCCCCATTAACCGCGGAGTAGAACTCAACAGCAATGTGGCTGATAGCAAACAATCGCTCATTCTGCAACAGGTTGAAAACGGAGTAGCCGTCCGGATGGCTGTAATGTACTTGTTAGCCGGAAGAAATTAAGCAGCAAAAAACGCTGCCTTCTTTAATCTGAAACAGGTAAGTAACTAGAAGTTATATTCACTAAACCCTTCGCTGAACTCATCGGCTTTAAATGAAGGGTTAGGCATTACATTAAAAAACTCGTAGCGCTCAAAAACTCCCTTGTCATCATACATCTCCTGATATATGGGAAGGTAATTTTCCTTGTCAATATACATGATAGTCTTCTTGGCGTAAGAAGTAGGAACCTTTAAAGTCTTTCCGCCTAAATCTTCTTCAAAATTCTTTACTCCGTTTAACTCCACCATACAGTATTCCGGTATCAGTAATTTCTGCGCTACCGAATACATATTTTCTCCTTTTTGTGCCTTGTAAGTAGTGTAAGTCCAGGTTGGGTCTTCAATTACCATTTTGTAGCAAGCGCGATTATTCCAGGTAATATCACCGGCATACTTAAATACTTCATCAAAGCGCCCCTTGCTTTCTGCTTCTTTAATTCCTTCAGCGGTAACCTTAGCTGTGAAGCCAAACCCTGCCGAAAGAACGGTGTGATGCTGGTCTTTGGTTAACAAGCCGTTGAACGGATGAAGCTTTACGGTAGGCAAAAACTTGCCAGGGTTTACCAATGCCTTATCGCCTCTTTCCTCTTTTACATAAAGCACCTCTGTTCCCTTGTTCGGGTCAGTAATCATCTTCATGTACACCTTGTGGGAATTAAAGCTGAGTTTGGTATAAATATCTCCTCCACGCAGGCTCTTCATGCCTACAATCCTTTCGGATCCGCGCATAGTATAACTAAGGGTTTTAAGTCCGTTAATGGAGGTAATCATCTTGTTTAGTATCGTCTTTGCCTGATTTTCAGGTGTAGCCATAAACGAAAAGTTTAATGCAGCGGCACAAAGCACAACTACAAGCAGGATATTTTTTTTATTCATAATTAGTATTCGCTTAGTAATTAAACAAAACCCGTGCCTACAGGTTCAGTCCCAGTTTTTTATAGATAAAACTCATCAACCAGGCCGGGCCAATCATTAGGTATTGTAAGTCTTCCAAAAAAGAAGGTTTCTTCCCTTCTACATTATGGCCGTAAAACTGTCCTATCCAGGCTAACAGAAATATAGTTGCGCAAACCGGCCAAACCGGCAAACCTGTTTGCTCTATGGCATAACAACCGGCCACACAAACTACCGAAAACAGAAACATACCCACAGCCAAACCCTTTGATAAGGTGAAGTAGTAAATGGTAACCAGCAATAACATAACAACGGCAAGGTTTAGGTTAAAACCCTCAGCAATTTGAACAGGAAGCTGCACGCTGTAAAAGAACCCCACTATACTAAAGAATATCAGCGGAACACATATCCAATGTATCATCTTATTCGTTGGATTTTGGTGGCTTACCCCGTATTCCTCTAGCCAGGTTTGTATGCTTTTCATGTTCACTGTTGCTGCGCCAAAAATAGCTTTATGAGGAACAAATTAAAAAGCCCAATGCTAAGCATCGGGCTTTTTATAAAGAATTACAGAACTGCTTTAGTCTGCAATAGCAAATCTTTTGGCAATAGTGTTTTTGCCATCGGTGAGATACAAGAAATACATACCTGTAGGCAAACCGTTTCTGCTAATAGTAGCGTTGTTATATCCCTGCTTTACTTCCAGTTCGGTTACATAAACCTGCTTTCCGGTAAGGTCGGCAACTGTCATGGTGTAGGTTTCCTGTTTTTCAGAGAAGAAAGAAACATTTGCCTCGGTGTTCATAGGATTTGGCACAATTTTAAACTCCGATACATTGCCTGCTATATCGTTAACCCCCATCGGGCAGCTTGAAGAGGCTGTCAGGTTATTAGCGCTGGAAGCAGTGTCAACATTAGGGCAGTTAGCGCCTGCATTATCCTTTACGCGCAGGTAAAGTGCAATACCGGTTTGATCAACCAGAGAAGCCGGGACCGTAATACCTACCGGAGTTCCATTTATCCAGGCTTTAAGAGAAAGAGCCAATTTATACTGACCGCTGGCATCGTTGGTAGTTCCGGTAATACTAATGCAGCCGTCTTCATTGGCAGTGTAACGCTTGTCGGCATCATTTACAGCCCAGCACAAACCGCACGGAAGGTTGGTAATGCTTACAAACTCCATACTGTCCACCGTTTGCTGCCCCTGGAAGTTAAACTGATCGAACATGGTAAACTGAATGGTGCCGCTGTATGCCACGCCCTTTTCAGCACAAGCCACGGTGTTTAAGTCCTGAAAACCTCCACTGGCAGGCCCGCCTGTTGGCGAACAGGCCGAAGGGCCGTTGGTACCGCATGGTTGTGCGTTACCGATTAAAACAAATGCAGATACAGATAAAATGGTAGAGATTAGTTTTCTCATAATATAGTTTTTGGGTTTACAAATAGCGAATGTTTCGCAGGCGTAAAACAAAAAAGTCTCCCCGAAGACGGGAAGACTTTCCTGTTAAAGTTTTCAACAGAATTATTCTGATATTATAATTCTCTTGGTAGCAATATTCTTGCCATCGGCAATTGAGTAGAAGTAAACACCGGCAGGCAGGTTATTCTTTTCAATTACAGAAGTGTTATCACCGGCTCTTACGTCTACTTTATGAGAGTAAACTTCTGAACCTAACATGTTAGTGATTCTTTCAGTCATTATTCCTGACTTAGCAGAGTAGAAAGAAACTACAGCCTTGCTGCTGAAAGGGTTTGGAACTACATTCAATGTGTTTACTGAAAGTTCGTTCTCGATAATGTTGCTGCATCCTGCAGTAGCGCTATAACCGGCCGGTTTAGCAAAAGCAGCAGTTTGGTTAGTATCAACAGCCACTTCAGCATCGCCAGAGTTAATTAAGCGAACAAAGTACTTCAAACCGGCTGCGTCAGCATCTGTTTGAATTGGCACACCGATATCGGCAGTAACGATAATTTTCAACTTGTACTGGCCGGGGTTATCGCAGGCAGTTCCGCTGATTTTGATACAACCATCTTCCTGATTAGCCCAGGTATTGTTGGCTTTGTTGGTAGCCCAACAAAGGCCTGAAGGAAGGTTACGAAGAGTATCTACAGTTAAGTTGTTTACAGTTACAGTCTGACCACCAAATGCAAACGTGTCAAAGTTTTTGAACTGAATCACGGTATTCGGAGCTGTTCCGTTAACTACTGAAGGAAGGCTGTCTGAAGCCGGAGAAAAATACGGTTGTGTCAATGTTCCTGATGGAGTACAAACTGATGAACCTGAATTACCACAGTATTGCGCGTTTGCACCGGCAAACAACATTGTGGTTGAGAAGAGCGTAAAAATTACTTTTTTCATGTGCTATGATTTGTTTTTAGTTTTTCAATGTTACAAAAATAAAATTAGCCGCTTAGTAGCGGCTAATTTTATTAACATAATTTTCTTGAATGCTGAAGGTTTTACTGAACAGCAATTCGTTTGTTAAAGCGCTGGCCTTTAGCTTCTACATTTAATATGTAAATGCCTTTTTCCATGTTCGATAAGTCAACTTCTGTGTTGTAATCGCCCAACTGGTTTTCCAGGTTGTTGGTGTAAACCACCTTCCCTATCATATCGTAAATGGCTATTTGCACATTGCTTTCGCTGTTGGTAGAAAGCTGAAGTGTAAACTTACCCGAGTTAGGGTTAGGGAATACATTCACCGCTTCCACAGGATTGCTGATTGTTTCGCCAATCGAAGAAATCTGGAGGTCAAACTGGTTGGCAGCACGCTTGCAGTTAGGATAGTTTACGTTGTATACATAGGCATCATACAAACCGTTTCCAAGATTTGGTAAAAACTTGCCGCTTTGGCCGGTAACCAGGTTACCATTATAATACCACTCCACAGCAAATCCGTTTGACGGGAATGGGCTAACATACAACTGAGTTCCGTTGTATACAATGTTTACATTGGCCGGAGCAGCCTGCCCTACAGCTATTTGTATAGGTGCTGACCACTCAATACAGCCGGTTTCGGCATTGGTAATTTTTACCTTGTATGCTCCCGGCTGCTTGGCGTAAATAGCCGCATCAGCAGTTAACAACTCGGTAGTATCATTCAAATACCAGTTAATCAGGTATCCCTGTAAGGAAGGGGTAATAGAAACTAAAGTAGAGTCACCGGTGCAAATAGAATCTTCGGCTGTAGTTAACTCAGGAAGTGGCGGATGCGGGTGAACAATAATATCAATTACTTCAGTAACGCTTGATGTGGCTACCGTATCGAAGGTAACTGCTATAGAAGAGTTGTTTAATGCAGAAGTAACCTGATTGGGAACAGCCGGGTAAATATAGTGGTTGTTAATCTGGTCGTCCTGCGAACCCAGCGGGTTGCTGCCTTGTGGAGGGCCGGTATCTTCATCCCAAACCTGAATCTCCAGTGCATCGGCACAGTTGGCATCGGGTATAATAAGGTTCAGGTTGTTGTAGGTGTTGCTGTTTTGGTCAGAACTGGAGCCACGGTTGCTGAATGCCAGAGAATTGATACGAATGTATGGGTCAGGATTGGATAAACCACTTAATTCCTCAATATCTCCTGTATAACCGCCAGTAACGGTAACAGTAACCGATTTAATACGGTAAGTGTAGTAGGTAGTGGTAAGTGTAAGCGGAAAGGTGTCAGGAGTGTTGTACTTCACTACTCCCGGATTTTTTAACTTAGAAGTAGCGCCATTGCCATAGCTCCAGTCGTAACTGATAAGGTTAGCACAATTGGCATTGGTTAGTGAAGCACTCAGGTTTACTGAAATAGAATCGCAGGCATCGGTTATACAAGGCCCCAGCGAGAAAGTGTTCGGGCAATCTGAAACACCGGGGAAAATTTCCAGGGTATCGCGGTATTGCTGCGGTTGGTCGTTTGCCTGTACGGAACCTATGGGTGTTCCGTTGGCAGTTACATCGGCCAACAGGTTTACAATAATGT
>CAZLXD010000119.1:817-9467 GCA_964563185.1 uncultured Chitinophaga sp. | reverse complement strand
GGCTCTCTCGCAAAGCCCGCCTGACCGGACGGGCAGGGACTCTGCGGGCATAAAAGCAAAGCTCTTCTTAGCGGAGAGTCCCGCAAGCGGAGACTCTGCGTGGGGGAAGTAAGCCAACGTTGCGGTTGGTGAAGACACACAACCGCGGGCAGTGCCGCTTATGCCAAACACAAACAGCTAAACAATTAAACAAGCAACACAAGCTGCCTCGTTCCTCTTAGCCGCTGCCGGTCGCCTGACCGGCAACTCCACACAAACAGTGGTTGGTCGGGCGACCCAACCACGGCAAGAAAAATCCGCCCCCACAGGCTCTCTCGCAAAGCCCGCCTGACCGGACGGGCAGGGACTCTGCGGGCATAAAAGCAAAGCTCTTCTTAGCGGAGAGTCCCGCAAGCGGAGACTCTGCGTGGGGGAAGTAAGCCAACGTTGCGGTTGGTGAAGACACACAACCGCGGGCAGTGCCGCTTATGCCAAACACAAACAGCTAAACAAGCAACACAAGCTGCCTCGTTCCTCTTAACCGCTGCCGGTCGCCTGACCGCAACTCCACACAAACAGTGGTTGGTCGGGCGACCCAACCACGGCAAGACTCTGCGAGGGGGAGAGTAAAAACAAAAAGCCTTCCGGTTGTGTGGAAGGCTTTTAAATATTTACTAAAACTGGTTTTTTAAGCGGCTATATCCTGTATATGTATTACGCGTTTAATTCCAGCGCATGATTTTACTTGTTCGGCAAGCACTGTTTCAACCCCCAATGTAGAGCCATCTATCGCAAAAAATTCTATTTCAAACCCCTTACCATTTTGGTGGGTCATGGCAACTACGCCTACATCGCCTTTTACAAAGGCAGTGCCCGGTAAATCTTCTGTCAGGTAAACTCGTTCAAATTCTTTTATCATATACTTATCTTATACGCTGTTACGAATTTAATTACATTTTCTGTTTTGTCTTCTATCCAAACACTTCTTATAAAATGCTTTCTCCCATTCGGGAATAACAACTCTGTTTCAAAAATGTATTTTAAACCAAAAACGGTCGCTTGCGTTTGAGTATAATGGTTGGTTCGTGCCTGTTCTATTAAAAGCGTTTCTAATACAGCGGGCTCTTGTGGTGTAATTCCGTTAGCAAAAAAGAACTCTGCCTTAGGTTTCCCATCCAAACTTTCTTTGTTCAACAGATACGCTGCAATTTTCCCCTCGTCAATAACAAGCTTTGCGTTATCAGCAATTTTCATCCATCGGCTTTATGTAGGCTAATTTAAAAAAATCCGCCCCCACGGGCTCTCTCGCAAAGCCCGCCTGACCGGACGGGCAGGGACTCTGCGGGCATAAAAGCAAAGCTCTTCTTAGCGGAGAGTCCCGCAAGCGGAGACTCTGCGTGGGGGAAGTAAGCCAACGTTGCGGTTGGTGAAGACACACAACCGCGGGCAGTGCCGCTTATGCCAAACACAAACAGCTAAACAATTAAACAAGCAACACAAGCTGCCTCGTTCCTCTTAGCCGCTGCCGGTCGCCTGACCGGCAACTCCACACAAACAGTGGTTGGTCGGGCGACCCAACCACGGCAAGAAAATGTGTTGCAAGCAATGGTGCAGTAACCTGCCATTTGCCAAAAAGGCTTAACGCATTTTGAACTAAACACCTCTCCGGTTTGTTTTGGCTGGGTGAAAAAAAGCACATTGTTTGTTTCCTTACTTCTATTGGTTGCATTGTTGACGGCTTCGGTCAGTTATACCCCAATGCTGTGCGAAACCGCCAAAACAGAATGTAAACTTCAGGTTAAGGACGATAATAGTATTCACGAAAACCACCCCGCTTCCTTCCGCCTGCACCAACCTGCCTCCGCGGTATTCCACCGGCCGGCCAACTTCAACGAGAACGCGGCTCACCAACATATTTGCGGGGTAGAGTTTCCACCGCCCGATTACCGAGCCAAATTAACTACTTTTCCTGCGGTATTTTAATAATTGCTTTTTTGTCCGGCACGTCCGGTATAACTAAAAACAAACTCAGGTTATGGCTCCTACTGCCACACCCGTTCAACGTTTCTTCAAACTGCTCGCACTCGAACGTGCCGAGGTGTTCAGCATTTACTTCTTTGCTATACTCAGCGGGGTTGTTTACCTTATTCTGCCGCTGGGCATTCAGTCTATTATTAACCAACTTTTCGGGGGGCTTATTTCTACCTCAATTGTTGTACTCATTTTGCTGGTAGTATTAAGTGTACTTTTTAACGGCTGGCTGCAAATACGTCAAATGGAGGTGAACGAACGCATACAACGAAGGATTTTTACCCGCTACAGCCTTCAGTTTGCGCACAAAATACCCCGGCTTGATTTAATGGCTGTAGATGATTACTACCTGCCCGAGTTGGTCAACCGTTTCTTCGACACTGCCTCGCTGCAAAAGGGGCTTAGCAAAGTGTTGCTGGAATTTCCCGCAGCATCTATACAAATTATTTTCAGCCTTGTCCTTCTTTCGCTTTACCACCCCATATTTATTGTGTTTGGCATAGTGCTGCTGGCAATGGTAGTGCTTATACTCCGCCTTACTTATCCCCGGGGTATTTCCACCTCGCTGGAGGAAAGCAACATTAAATACGAAGTAGGTTACTGGCTGGAAGAAGTAGCCCGCACCATTAAAACCATCAAGTTTATGGGCCGTAGCGAACTGCCCGCCCGCAAAGCCGATGTATTGGTAAGCGGTTATCTTGATGCAAGGGCGGCACACTTCAGAGTGCTTAAAGCACAGTTTTGGGCGTTTGTTGCCTTTAAGGTAAGCATTACGGCAGCGCTTTTAATAGTAGGGGCATTTTTGGTTATTGACCAGCAAATTAACCTGGGGCAATTCATTGCTTCTGAAATTGTCATCATTATGCTGCTGAACTCTGTTGAAAAAATAATCGGCAGCCTGGATGTGGTGTACGATATGCTTACCTCGCTGGAGAAGGTAAGCAAAATACTCGATAAGCCTGAAGAAGAACAACACGGTATTGACATCAACGAAATTACAAGCACCGGGGGAATAGACATTAAGGCTGAAAACCTTTCGTACCGTTTCAATGATAAGGAAACCAATGTACTTCAGAGTTTAAGTTTTGAAATAAAAGAAGGAGAAAAGGTGTGCATTTTCGGAACGCAGGGTTCCGGCAAAACCACTCTTCTTAAATTGTTTACGGGTGCTTACCCCAAATACGAAGGAACACTCCTTTTCAATAACTATCCTTTGGGCAATTACAACTTACATCAACTTCGTCAGCACATTGGTATTTACCTGGCTACTGCCGATCTTTTTTCGGGAACGCTTTTCGAAAACCTTACCCTGGGCGATGACAAAATAACCACACAGCAAATACTCGATACTGCCAAACGCACCGGCCTGCTTGCATTCATACAATCGCAACGCGAAGGCCTGCACATGGAAGTAGATTCGCTGGGTAAAAAACTCCCTCGGAACATTGTGAACAAAATTCTTCTCACCCGTGCGCTGCTTACACAACCCAAACTTCTGTTGCTGGAAGACTGCTGGAGTTCGCTGGAAAAGGTGGAGCAGGAAATGACGGTGCAAAACCTTACCGGTAGCGACTGCCCTTTTACGCTTATTGCGGTTACTAACGATGAAAACTTTGCCCGCAACTGCGATAAGATAATTCTGCTGGACGAAGGCCGTATGGTGGCATTCGGAACGTTTGAAACGGTAAGCAAAACACCTGAGTACAATCGAATGTTTAAACACCTCAGCTTATAAAACCCTTAACCATGTGGCTGAATAAAGACAACGAATATCTGCTGCGCGAAAAGGGAGAATACGCTTCCTTCCAAAAAGCTTTTGGCAAAGGCGGGGAAATAAAAATTATGTACTGGCTGGGTGGATTTACACTACTCCTTGTATTGGTTATGCTGCTGCCCTGGACCCAAAACATACAGGCACCGGGCATAATTACCACCCGCTCGCCCGAACAGCGCCCGCAGGAACTGAACGCCATTATTGGCGGAAGAATTGAGAAATGGTATGTGCGCGAAGGCGATGTAGTGCAAAAGGGCGATACCATATTAAAGATTACGGAGATAAAGGAGAACTACTTAGACCCGGAGTTACTCAAGCGCACCGAAGAGCAGATAAAAGCAAAAGAAGGAACCGTAGATTTTTACCGTGATAAAGTAGCGGCTACACAAAATCAAATTTCGGCACTTTACCAAGCACGCGAACTGAAACTGGAACAGCTTCGCAATAAAATACAACAGGCTACCTTGAGTGTGCAAAGCGATAGCATGGCCTTGCAGGCAGCCACCACTGAACTGAATATTGCCCGCGAGCAGTTTAAACGCCAGCAGGAACTTTACAAGCAGGGGTTGAAATCGCTTACTGAGTTGGAGCAACGGCAACAGCAACTGCAAAATGCCGAAGCCAAGCGAACCATTGCCGAGAACAAATTCATGAACACCAAAAACGATTTGATAAATGCGCGCATTGAACTAAACACAGTTGACCGCGAATACTCCGAGAAAATATCTAAAGCCGAGTCGGACAAGTTTGCTTCGCTAAGCGAAATAACAAACGGGGAAGGGGAGGTAGCTAAACTCAAAAATAAGTTTTCAAACTACGCTATACGCAATGCTTTTTACTACGTGCTGGCACCACAAAGCGGACAGATAACCAAAACCATTTCTGCCGGTATTGGCGAGGTAGTAAAAGAAGGTGAAATGATGGTAAAGATTGTTCCGGCTGAGTTTCAATATGCCGTTGAAATGTATGTAAACCCCGTTGATTTGCCACTTACTTCCATCGGACAAAAAGTGCGTTTTCAGTTTGACGGATGGCCGGCAATTGTTTTTAGCGGTTGGCCGAATGTTAGCTACGGAACCTTTGGCGGCAAAGTAGTGGCTATTGACAATTCCATTTCCGAGAACGGAAAGTTCAGAATTCTGGTAGCGGAAGATAAAAACGAGGTCCCCTGGCCACGTGCACTGAAAGTTGGTGGCGGTGCCAAAGGAATGGCACTTCTTAAAGACGTAACCATTATTTACGAATTGTGGCGCCAAATGAACGGCTTCCCACCTGATTTCTATTCCATAACAGAACAGAAAAACACCGATAAGTAATGACCCGTTGGTGTGTGCGCATACTCTTTATTTTCTTTCCCGTTTGGATTTTTGCCCAAACCGACAGCAGCCGTACCCTATCGGTGCAGGAGTTTATCAGCATTGTAAAAAACTACCACCCGGTTGCCAGGCAGGCAGCCCTTATTCCCGAGCGCGCTAAAGCCGAACTGCTGATTGCCCGTGGCGGCTGGGACCCGAAAATATACAGCGACTACAACCGCAAATCGTATGACGGGCAGAACTACTACTCCTATTTTGAAAATTCGGTAAGTGTGCCGGTTTGGTATGGCATTGAGGTGAAAGGCGGCTACGATTTTGTTTACGGAGGCAATGTAAACACCGAATCGAAACTGCCTGATGACGGATTGGGTTATCTGGGCATTTCTGTTCCGCTTTTAAAGAACATGCTCATGGATAAACAGCGGGCTGCTTTAAAGCAGGCGCAAATATTTCAGAGCGCAAGTGAACAACAGCGGTTAATAATTCTGAACGACCTACTGCTGGATGCCGTTAAGACTTATTACGACTGGAGTTATGCTTACTATGAATACAACATATACCAAACAGCCACTGAAGTGGCAAAAGTGCGGTTTAATGCAACCGTAACTTCGTCACTGTTAGGCGACCGTGCGGCCATTGATACTACCGAAGCACTTACCCAACTACAGGCACGACAGTTTCAGTTAAATGAGGCACGCCTTAAATTCCTGAATACCGGATTGCAACTGAGCAATTACCTATGGCTGGAAAACAATACTCCGCGCGGATTTGATACAGCCATCATTCCGGCACCGCTCAACTCCGATTTTACCCGGCTGGATATTGATTTGGGGAAAGTGGATGAAGTTCTTGCACAGTTAAGCCAGCAGCAACCGCACTTGGTCAACTATAGGTTTCAACTGCAGCAATTAGAAATAGAAAGAAAACTAAAACTGGAAAACCTGAAGCCTACCTTGAACGCCTCCTACAATGTGTTAAGCGAACGATTCAATTTCCGCAGCAACAGCGGTATTGTTTTCAGCAACAATTACAAATTGGGCATAAACTTTAACATGCCGCTTACCTTTATGCAGGCAAGGGGCGATTTAAAACTGATGAAACTAAAAGTGCAGGAGAAACAACTGGAGTTAAACTTAAAAACACAGGAGTTTGCCACCAAACTAAAATCCGGCTTTAACGAACTGATAACCCTGCGCCAGCAAACCATCCTTTACCAGGAAAGTATTCGCGGTTTTGAAAGCCTTTTTGAAGGAGAATCTATTCGCTTTAGCAACGGAGAAAGCTCATTGTTTTTGGTAAATGCGCGCGAAAACCGCTACCTCGAAGCACAGATTAAGCTACGCGAACTACAGGCTAAATACTACAAAACTGAAGCTGCCGTAAAGTGGGCAATAGGTAGCATTGCACAGTAGCAATTTACCCGCTAACTGGTGTATATTGCCATCGAAAACAAAACACTATGCGCATAGCACTCGGTGGCGACCATGCCGGCTTCGAATACAAGAAAGAACTCATAGCCTTTCTTCAATCGCAAAACATAGAAACAAAAGACTTTGGGCCCTTTACTGCTGATAGTGTGGACTATCCCGATTTTGTTCACCCCGTAGCCACTGCGGTTGAAAACGGGGAGTTTGATTTCGGCATTCTTATTTGCGGAAGTGCCAATGGAGTAGCTATGACGGCCAATAAGCACCAGGGCATACGAGCAGGTATTGCCTGGGGGAAAGAGCTGGCGCAATTGACCCGCCAACACAACAACGCCAACATCCTTTGCCTGCCCGCCCGCTTCATTTCATTAGAAGTAGCCAAAGAATGTACTGCGGCCTTTATCGAAACTCCTTTCGAAGGCGGTAGGCACCAAAACCGCGTCAATAAAATCTCCTGCTAAGCAACTTTACTGGCGATAAAGCCATTCGGCATCTGTTTCGGGTAAGGCTTCCCCATCTAACTCTATAAATTCTTCCTTCCAGTCAGGGTAGTAGGAGTGTAAGTCAGCCAGCATTTCAGTAAAGGCTATGCTTACGGTTTCTTTATCATCTTCTTCCAAGGGTTTTACAAAGTAAGCGGTAAGCGTAATGCTGTTTGGTTTCACCCGGTAGCATACCCCTACCGGTGCTTTTACAACTATTCCGGCAAAAGCCCGCCCGGCACTGGCATGTATAAGCGCCTTGTTCCCCTCATTTAATTCCATTGCTTAAAAGTAATTTTTATACCGCAGGGCACGAATGTTTCAGGCAGCCGGTTAATACAGAAATGCTACCGGCAAAAAACGGCCACCTTGGTGCCTTTTACAACCCTTCCTGCCCTAACGACTATCCGCTTTTTCCTGTTACCGGCACTTTTAACGGTCAGTACGTAACCTTCCTATCTAAACCCCGTAAGTAGAAGTTAACCCCCATAGTTTTTTGATGTAGAATGACACACGGAACAGAACAATTATCAATTACCTAACCGAGCCATTTGAAGGATGGTGGGACAAAAACAGTGGAGATGAAGCACTTTAACACAACAACCCGGGCAAAAACTATAACTGTGCGCACACTGGCGGCAGTAGTGTTCAGTGTAATTTGCACCCTTACCTACGCAGCTACCAAAACAGCCACTACTACGGGCAACTGGAGCGATGCCAACATTTGGAGCCCTGTTGGGGTTCCCGCACCTGCCGATGACATCATTATTGCCGGTGGCGTTATTGTTACCGTTGATGATATAGTAGTTTGCAACAATCTTGACTTAGGTAACAACACCAACCAAGGAAGTACTCTAAAAATTATTGTAGCCGGCAAAAGCCTTACCATTAATGGCGATTTACGCATGAACCCTAACAATAAAGGGAAAGTATATGTTTTGGATGCAGGCCCCGGTGATGTGAGCATAGCCGGAACATTCTCTACTTGGGAAACTGCCGGAACCAGCCAGTTTAAAATAGGCTCCGGTTCTTTAAGTTTTACTCCGGCAGTTGCTGCTACCGATGCTTCTCACCTTATTACTTTCACCGGTGCAGGAACTCTAACCTTCAACAGTTCCTTTACCGATTCAAAAAACAGTCTTGTAACCTATTCAGGTTGCTCAGTAAATTTCTATGGTTCTTACACGGTAAATACCGAAAATGCCGACTGGAAAACACTTGGCACAGCCAACTTTTACGGTACCGGCACCATTACCGCTACCAAAAACATTCTCTTCAATAATGTAAACATTATGGCCTCAGCAGTTACCACTATGGCAGCTGCTGCCGGTGCTTTTACTATTGAAGGAAACTTAGTGTTAAGTAATTCTTCTTCGTTTACCGCTAATGACGACTTTCAGATTGACGGGAACTTTACTAATAACGGAGGAACCTTTTCGGCAGGTGCGGTTACTATTACTATGAACGGCCCGTCAGTAGCCATCAACGGCTCAGCTGGTATGACATTGCCAACCTTGCAGGTAGGTAAAACCGGAGGTGCCAACAACGTAACATTGGCTATCAGCAAAAACACCACAGCCAGTAACTTAGTACTTAGTGCTGCTAATTACAATCGTATCGTCAACATAGGTTCAGGGGTTA
>CAZLXD010000119.1:0-807 GCA_964563185.1 uncultured Chitinophaga sp. | reverse complement strand
GTTACTATGACTATCTCGGGGAACACCACCCTTAACCAGCCTACCAAGAACAATTGTGTTTCTACCGTATCGGTGGGCTACAACACCTTTAATGTTACCGGCAACCTGATTTTTTCAGGAAGCAACAACGGCTCTACACGTGTGTGTAAAGTAGATGTTACTGGCGGTACTTTTAATCTGGATGGCACCATTACCTGGATGAGCAATAACGCAGTAGCTACTGAGGTCATTAGTGTAACTTCAGGAACTATCAACTTTGCAAGCACAGTGGTTATGGGCAATAAGAGCGGTACCTTGAAAGTAACCAGTGGTGGCGATGTTAACTTTAACAGTACATCACAGCCATGTTTTACTTTTGGCGGAGGAACATCTCCGGTGTTTACTACCTCCAGCGGAAGCACTATTACGTTTGCGAAAGGATTTACGGTTAACACAACGCCACTTACTTTTGCGAACGGTAGTACAACTATATTTAGCAATAGTGCCACAATAACTCCCAACGCAACGGTTACATTCGGCCATATACAGATTAACTCTGGGGTTTCACTCATTCTTGCCGGTAACATTTTTGTAAAAGGAAACTGGAATAATGAAGGCACACTTACCCCTTCTACCTATACGGTTACATTTAACGGAGGAGGAACCCAAACCATTAGCCGCACCGGAGGCGAAACCTTTTACCGCCTAACTGCCCAGCCGGTAGGAACCACCATTAGGCTAATGAATGATGTAATGGTTACCAACACATTAAACATGAACGGAGCCAGCTTTAACCTGAATAGTTACACGCTTACTTTAGGCAACAAT
>CAZLXD010000118.1:0-9470 GCA_964563185.1 uncultured Chitinophaga sp. | reverse complement strand
GTTCAAATCGTGGCTACGACAGCGAAACAATAGTGCAAAGTTTCCGGCTAAGTATTTGGACAGGGGCATCACGCTACATTCACTGCGATTGGCTGCATAATGACACAGTGCTTCAAAAGATATCTGGACTGGAGCAAATGCCCCCACAAAGCGGAGTATGAAAAAATGGTTAGTAGCAATTGAAAAAGATATTCGGAAAATATTAGAAAAAGTATAACAAACCGATACCGAAGAAGATTAAGCATATGGCGATAAAAGAGGGGATGAACTGCGAGATAAACAGAAATTGAAAAAGAAAATTGAAGAGGCGCTCAAACAACTCAAAAATGAAGAAGAGAAAGTAAACGCGACCGATACGGAAGCCAAAATCATCCGCAACAAACAACAAATCAACCTGAACTATAACTGCCATGCAGGCATTACCGAAGACCTGGTTATAGTCAGTCCTTTCACCACCAATAACGCCAGCGATAAAAGACAACTGCTACCGAACATTCAGCAAGCCGAACACAACACCTCTATTTACCTACAAAGATATTTTAGCCGACAGCGGTTACGCCTCTTACGACAATTACGAAGCGTTGGAAGTCATGCAGAAAACAGCCTTTGTTCCCGACCAGACAAAAGAACTTGAACCCGAAAACCAGGCGAAAAACCCCTTTCACAGAGACAATTTTAAGTATGATAAAACCTACGATCAATTTATTTGTCCGCGAGGTAAAGCATTGCCTTTAGTTCGCAATTACGAAAACTACTCCTGTAAACAGAAAGCAAAAATTTGTATCGGTAAAGACTGTAGTCATTGTCCCTTTCTTCAGGAGTGATCAAAAGGGAAAGCCCGGCAGATATGTCTCAAAAAGAGAGAACAACTCAGGCAACAGGCCCGAACGCGGCTTGACACGGATGAAGGAAAACGACTCTTCTTAAAACAAATGCGCATCGAATCAGTATTTGGAAACTTTAAACAAAACCTTAATTACAATCAATTTTGTTTAAGAGGAATACAAAAAACAAACGCTGAATGGCAACTTATCTCTGTTTGGCGCACAATATTAAATTGATTCATCAGTATAAAACAACTTGTTAGCTTGCTTAGAACGATAACTAAACCATGAATAAAGTTCTGTTATCTTAGTTCTCGGTCAGCCTCAGGACACACCACCGCGCGCAGGGCTTAAACTGGCACAAGCCTCAACCACATAAAACAACCGCTGCCATCTCTTTAAGGGATGGCAGCGGTGCATATAGCGGGACAGTTTTGTAAAGACTAAAAACTCAAAGATATTCGCCTTTCTCGTGCGCCTTTTGGGCTTTACCGCCAAAAGGGTGAGGCCGCTTTTACTGCTTCACTATTTTACGCACCGAATCGCCTGCTTGTAACAGGTAAACCCCATTGAGCACAAAAGAAAGGTTAAGTGTAACCATGTTGCCTTCTACGTTTTGGGGAACTGCCACTTCTCTGCCTGCCAAATCGAATAGCGTTACAGCGTAAGTATCGGAGTTATGAAATACCACCAATGCAGTTTCCGAAACGGGATTCGGATAAACGGAGAACGTACCTGCCGGATTGTTTACCTCACTTACACCGGAAGGTGCATCGGGGAAAAACTTAAGTGTAAAACTGGCATAAACACTGGCTGAACCTGAACCATCGGTTTCCACATAGTTTTCGCCTACAGCATAAAAGGTGTTGCTACCTGCTGATACGGAGTAAGTACGGCTGTGAGAGAAAGAACTGGTGTTTATATCCGAATCGAACGCTTCTACGGAGCAGGCTCCGTCATTTATTCCCCAATCGGCAACATCACTTGCTGCCAGTATAATGCGGTCGCCATCACTTGAAGAACATTTACCATCGAAGGTAACCAGCACCTTACCGGCCGAAGGGGCTGTGTAGTTGATAGTTGCCAGGGTTACCGGAGCACCTCTTAAGTTAGAAGTTTGGGAAACTGTTTGATACTCTACATCGGCATCACCTGCATCGGGGAAAAATTCTACTGTAAGGTGGCCGTAAATGTTGGCAGTTCCGTTACCGTCAGTTTCCACATAGTTTTGCGCTACGGCAAAAAAGGTGTCGGCACCGGCCGTAACATTGTAAACCCGGGTATGCGAAAACGGGTTGCGGTTTTCATCGGTATTGTAAGCTTCGCAACTTACACTGCCGTCATTAACTCCCCAGTCTTCAACATCGCTGGCAGCCAGAATAATTCTATCGCCAACATCCGAAATGCAGAATCCGTCAAAGCGCACCACGGCCTTGCCCGATGAAGGGAAGTTGGCAACAGCCTGCTTTACTACCACAGGGGCTCCCTCTACATTACCTGAAAAGTCAACCGGTAAGCACTGAGCCGAAGCTGCACCGGCCGCAGGGAAAAATTCCACTGTAAAGTGGCCGTATACCGAGCCCATTCCATTGCCGGCAGCTTCAACACCCGAAGCCTGAACCACCGCATAAAAAGTATCGGCTCCGCCAGTTACGTTGTAGCTCATGGTATGCGAAAACGATTTGCGGTTAATATCGGAACTGGGCACTTCAATAGATACATGCCCTTCGTTTACACCCCAGTCGGCATTATCGCTGGCGGCAAAAAGCATACGGTCGCCCACATCAATAAGGGCAGTGCCGTCAAACCTAGTCACTACGGTGCCGGCACCCGGGGCATTAATGGCTATTTCTGCCGCTTTAACCAAAGCGGTCCTAAAATCGGTATTTGTTAGTTGAATATTCTGGCTCCAAACCATAGGTTGGGCGTAGGCGCTAAAAGCACCTAATATAGTTGCTAATGTCGCAAGTAAATTTTTCAGTTTCATGGTGATGTTTTTAGTTGAATGCAAAGTTTATAGAAATATGTAATGAAATGACTGATATAAATCAGGTATTAGCGGGTTGTCGGTGGAACTTCTTTTTATTCGGTGTTTTGCCACTATGGTTGGGTTTATTAGCCCAAGGAGATGATTTAGTAATAACAAAGCAAGGAGCCGCCAACCGCCACTGCTTAATTCACCTTTAACACCGCTTCGCCTCTAGCCTGCGATTTTCCGCGAAGGATAACGCGGTAAATACCTGCGGGCAGGCGGCTGCCATCGAACTGAGCATAGTTAGTGCCGCGCTGCGGGATGCCTAAGTTCTGTTCCAGCATCAGTTTGCCATTGGCAGCATACACCTGCAGAGTAACCGGCTCGGAGGTTGCCACGTTGTATTGTATGGTCACCTCGCTTAAAAACGGATTCGGATACATGCTGATGGTGGTAATATTATCTTCTACCTTACCAATGCCTGTGTTAGTGTATGGCGAAGGCGCTAATGGCGGATAGGTGTTTAAAGGCGTGGAGGCCACGGAGCAGACATTCAAAAAGCGTTCGCCATCGTTTATACACCAGTGGTTGGCAGAACCTGCCGTAAAGGTTTGCGTGGCAATATCGCTTACATACACAAAGTCGGCCTGTGTGCGCTGCGGGGTTATATCCAACACATAGTAACCATGCAGCACCAACTCTACATAGCGCACATGCGGTGCCAGGCTGCTGATAACCGGTGCGGTAATAAGCGGAGGGAGTTCGTTGCCCGAAGTAATACTGGGCGCTACAAATTCTACCCCTGCCGAAAAGTTTCTGTTTTGTGCATCGTAGCCGGGTTGTGGTAAATCGTTGGCCCAGGCGGTGTGTATATCACCGGTAAGCACCACTACGTTTATAAGGCTGTTGTTCTTCACCATATCGTAAAAGCGCTGGCGCTCGTAAGGGTAGCCGTCCCACTGGTCGGCATTTACCAGGTAAGGGTCGCTGCCCAATACCCCTGCCGGAATAACGAGGGGAGTCATCATTACCTGCTGGCCAAGTATCTGCCATTGGGCGGTGGAACCTGTCATGTTTGTTTCCAGCCAGTTAAACTGCGCGGGGCCCACCATAGTGCGGGTGCTATCGTTCAGCTCGGCATTGGTAACCGGTATCGTGCCTCCTGCCTGTTTATCGCGGTCGTACAGGCGGGTGTCAATCATATACAAATCGAGCAGGTTGCCCCAGGTAAACCTGCGAAAAATGCGGAAGGTATCGTTGGCATCGGGCAGGCGGATGGGCATCCATTCTTCATAAGCTTTTACTCCATTGGCCTTTCGGTTTGCCCACAGCCCGTCATTTACGGTGTGGTTTTTGGCGCTGTCGGTGTAGGAGTTGTTGGCGGTTTCGTGGTCGTCCCAAACAGCTATCCACGGATATTGCTGATGGGCTGCCTGCAAATCGGGGTCGAGGTGGTATTGCGATTGGCGCAGACGGTAATCTACCAACTGAGTCAGCTTTTTGTCGGGCTCGTGAAAGCGGTCGCCTACGGGGTTATTATCGGCAGCGTCTTCGTAGGTGTAATCGCCCAGAAACAACACCGCATCCACATCGTTTTGCTGCGCAAGAAATTTGTAGGCATTGTAAAACCCGTTCTGGTAATCCTGACAACTGGCTACGGCAAAGCGCAGGTTGTTTACGGCACCGGTGGGCAGGGTTCTGGTCCGTCCGGTAACGGAATAAAAAGTATCGTAAGCAAAGCGGTAGTAATACCAGGTGTTGGGTTGAAGGCCCGTGGCATCTACTTTAATGGTGTAGTCTTTAGAACTATCGGTAGTAGCAGTGCCGCTGTTGACTATGCTGCCAAAGGAAGCATCGGCAGCAATTTGCCACGTAACGCTTACAGACGAAACAGCCGGGTCGAGCGTAATGCGGGTCCAGAGAATTACTCTATCGGTAAGCGGGTCGCCTGAGGCTACTCCGTGATAGAAAGGATAAAGCGCGGGGTTGAGTGCCGACCTGGCGCCACCGGTTGGTTGAGCATAGCATGCGGAAATGAATAATGCGGTGGCAAGAAGGGAGAAGAAGTATTTCATAATGGAAGGTTAGAAAAGATTAAGCCGCTTTATCGAGCCTGATAACTTCTAGCTCTGCCCCGTTCTCTAAACTTTGCGAAGCTTTTGCATATAACTCGGCAGTTGTTTGGGCATCAAAGTAAGCCTCGCCACACTGGTTGCAAACCTGTGCGGGTACTCCTTTTACAATAACAATAGAACTGCCTTTTTCCAGCATAAAACTTTTAATGCCGGGAGCGGTAGTGCCGCTTTTACAAATTACACATTTCATGGTTCTTGTTTTTTGGTTTTAAAATCGGGGTTCCAAATATCGGTATCGGGTATGTAAACAGTTATTACTATGCAGGGGCTCCGGTTTCGTCTTTTGCCGTTACTACATGCACCGGTATGTTGTTGACCATTTTAAAAATCAGTTGGCTGGCGTAGGGTTTATCGTCAGGGTATTGTTTTATGGTTTCGCCCGTGGTAATTACCAAAGCTACATCGGTTGGTGAAATACCCCGCTCGAACATACGCCTAAAGGCATGTAAAGAGGTAATAATTCCATTGCAGGTTTCCATGTATAACAAAAATAGAAAAAGCTGTTAGCCTTTAGCGCTCGTGCCAGTTTGGGTAGCAGTTTCTGGCAGCGTTGCTTATGTAAAAGCTTTATATGCACCAAAGCCATCCCTTACAAGGGATGGCTTCAGTTGTTTTAGGGGTTGGTACAGCATTATGCGGCTCTCTCTACATCTACTTTAATAACAAAGCCCAACTGTTCCATTATATTTTCACAGTCTTCCCACAGCAGGCCGAAGTTTTTTACATCGGCTACACCAATACGGCCTAATGCCTGCATAATTACCTGTTCGTAGCCTTCTTCCAATTCGGGGTCTATCATGGCTGTTTCGGCCCAATCAACTAATTGGGCAAGCGATATGCGGTTGTTGAGGTAATCGCTTAAGTGTTGTGCAACAGTTTTACGTGTAAGCATGGTTTATAAATTTTGATGCCCTTTGTCAATCGGGTATTTTTCGTGAATAGCTGTTTTGTTTCCTTTTTCATCAAATATTTCCTGCACAAAGCTAAGGGTAATTTCGCTGGCATCGGTTACTTTGGTATAGCGGGCAAAGCCACCTTGCCTACCCTTTATTTCAAACCAGTATTTTCTTCCGCCACCGGGTATATTTTCCCAATTGGTAAACTCTTTTTCGTTTTGTTTTCTTTTTTGTTCGCTCACTATGCCGATGCTATGGCTAATATACAAGTATGGTTGCCTTTGTGCAAGTTACCCCGGCTATATACACCAAAGCCACCCCTTTAAGGGATGGCTTCGGTTGTTTTTGTGGTTGGCTCTAGCGGGACGCTCGCCAGTGGAGGAGTGGTGTATGTTTGGGATTAAAATCCCGTTTTTCTATTCTTCGACATGCCCTGCGGAACATGGCGAAGAGCGGGAGGAACATGGAGAACAGCAGATTATAACACCAATAACTGCTAAAGAACCTATCTCGACTGACGCCAGGAACTAGAACACTAACAATCGCTAAATTCTATAGTAAGAGGCGATGAACTAAATATGATAAACTACTAAGTAAAAATAACCCAGCCTGAAACTTCGTCCATTTCCAAGATGCAGTTCCTAAAATGTCAGAAAGCCTTATTAATTCTTCAAAATTCTTTTTTGTTTCTTCATTAAGAGTTTCCGCTTCAGAGTAACTAATAAATGGGAGTTTGCAAAAAAGAACTTTTGCTAATGCCTGTAAGCGGTCAGTGCAACAGAAATCTCTTGTATTATGATGTGGTAAGGAATTTCCTTTTGCAGTACGTTTCCTAGTTAACGCAAGGTGGCGTGAAATTCTAAAATCATAAAGCCGACTGAATAGGACACCAATACCGTAAATCATTGAAAGTGCCAGTGTGATAACTGAAATCGCAAAAAGTAATTTTGGTTTGTCGATACTTTCATTGGTATTAATATGGAAATCCGAAAGGGTCATCTTTTCAAAACAAAATGCCATTAACCCTGAGGAAAGAGTCAATAAGATATTATTGGTAACCGACAATTGTGTAACAGAGATATTCCTCCAATCTCTATGACGCTGTTCATACTTGTCAAAATCAGTCGACATGCTTTTATCGTTTAACTTAATTTCTTAAAAAGGTCACTTTCAATTTTGATGAAGTGAATCCAAATCCTGTTACAGCCGGATTGTTAGGAAGAGCCATATAAAAGTTGAATGTGCCTGTTATGGGCACAACACACCCTCCCTGTGATGTATCGTATCTATAAGGATTAGTTAAACTCGTTGCTGATGCGTTCAATGGGATATAGTAAATGCTGCCCTGCCAATGAAATATTCGCCCCCTGCAAAATGGAGCGCTATTTATAGAACCTTGAATCGCAGTTGTTGGCACATAAACAGACCCATTGCAACTATTCCCTGCAAAGAATACGCAACTATAAGCACCAAATGTACCTGCTGGGGAATTGACATTTGTATGTGGTGTAGTCAATTGTAGTGTATCTGAAAAAATTCCATACCTCCCAAATATATCATCATCAGGGAGGAAATCATATCTATAATTATTCTCGGTAAGAAAAGTATATGGTCCAATCATAACATCGTTAATGTTTGGATCATCAATAGGAGTGTCATTGATTTTCACTGTAAACATTGCAGATGGCAGAACAACTTGATTACCCTGTGATATCTTAAGTGTGTCTTTATTTATCGAGAGAGTTTGAGGCGTAAATGTATTGTTGTAATTGCCTAAGTAAACCTTGCCTCCATTGGTAAGATACAAAGTATCATTGCTAAATGACAATACCTGATAGGTGGCATTTCCGGCACTTTCGGCATACAATGCATAAGGCACACTTAAAAATTGAGTGGTGCCCATGATTTGAAAGTTTGTGCCTCCCGTTGCGTCTAACCCAACTTTTAAGTAATAACTATCGTTTCCCCAATTGATACTGTTAAATGTGCCCTGCAATACTGTACCGGTACCAATTATTAGGGTAAATATTCCAAACTGGTTAGTAGTAGTAAACTGATTTTCCTGGTATTGGACTGGTCCAACCGTAGAACCCTTTAGTATACTGAATTGTACGCCTATTGACTGGTTAACCAATGGATTACCTTGTGCGTCACGTGCTACGGCACTATAACTAAATGCCTGTGGTGGTGCCACCTGAGCTTGGGTAATACCTACAAGTATGGCTGCTACTATGACTAGAAAAAAACTTCTCATCTTCCTTATCTTTTCCTGCCTACTCTAAATACCTTTTCGGCTACCGGGGTTGGTTGTTTATTCAAATATAAAAGTTGGTTCAGGTTTTTTTAAAAAAAATCGGGGCGGCAAAGCCGCCCCGCGGTATTGGTTTAGTCGCTAATGGTAAAGTTTTGCATGCGGTTTTCATCTTCGGCAAGGGGCACGGTAAACTCCCACTGTTGCAGCACTATGTTGTTTTCATCAATCCTTTCAATGACCACTTCCTGGTTGCCCATAAGGGTGGTGGTAAGTGAGTAGGCACCGGTGGCGGTGGTGGTGCTTTTGTTGCGCCCTTTTTTAAACCGCACGGTAAGGCCCGCGCCCGGGGCACCGTTGTAAGTAACCGTGCCGCTAAGGGTTTTGTTGCTGCCTTCGGTTATGTAAACCATGCCCCACTCGCGGCAGTTTTCTCTGCGGCTGTCATCATCTTCTTCGTTGTAAAAGGTTTCCAGTTCGTCCCATACTTTTTTAATCACCTTTTCGGCCTCGGGCCACAGGGCTTCCAGGGCTTCCTGCTGGGCATCAAGGCTATCCTTTAAATTGCTTTGGGCGGTAAAGGCACTTAAAAAAGCAGTTACAGCGGCATCTACCTCTGTAGCATCGGGGTTAACCATAGGCAGCCCGCCATTACCGGTGCGCACGGCATCGCCATCTACTATCCGCTTGCCCCACTGCAACAGGTCGGCATCGCGGGTAAGGTCGGGCAGGCTATCGCCCTCTACAGGTAAGTGAAAAGCGCTGCGCTGTGCCGCTGCGTATTTGCCGCGTGCCACGCCCAAATTAAATACCTGAAAAAAGTGCGATATAAACAGGCGGGCATTTATGCGTGCCGCCTCCTTGGCAGGGGTGTTGCCGGTGTAGGCCAGCTTGGCTACATCAATGTTGTTGAACTGCGTGTTAAACTGGGTAAGCATGTTGGTTAAGCGGGTGTTGGTAGCGGTGGTAAGCGGGTTAGCGGCAGGCGCTATGCTGTTGCGCTTGTTTACGGCAAGGCCCAGGGCTTCCAGCATAGTTTCGTAGGTTTCGGGTAGTGAACGTGTAATTGAGCTCATTTTTTATTGGTTTTTGGTTGAAAAATGGGTTTATAAGGATGTTTAATAAAATATACATGACCCGCTGAGGCTGACTTTCTATAGAAAGTTGGGCTCAGCGGGTTGGCGAACCTCAACCTGCTAAAGAAAGTTGGGCTCAGCGGGTTGGCGAACCTCAACCTGCTAAAGAAAGTTGAACTCAGCGGGTTGGCGAACCTCAACCTGCTGAAGAAAGTGGAGCTCAGCGGGTTGGCGAACCCCAACCTGCTAAAGAAAGTTGAACTCAGCGGGTTGGCGAACCTCAACCTGCTAAAGAAAGTTGAACTCAGCGGGTTGG
>CAZLXD010000117.1:0-9472 GCA_964563185.1 uncultured Chitinophaga sp. | reverse complement strand
GGACTGGATCAAATGCCCTCACAAAGCACCTACAGCAGATTTTTCAAAAAGTTTAGCCAGGCGCGCTTCGCTTACTACCCGCGCTAAATGACCTGATGGAATAAAATCTTCTACGCTGGGCGGAAGAAGATACAGTTGCGATTCTTTTTGCGGTTTGAATTTGCTCATGACGCAAACCTACTGGCTCTAACTGTCCAAATGCCTGATTTCTTTCAAACAGTATGTGTACATTCTCGGTCAGCCTCAGGACACACCACCGCGGGGCACCATTCTGCTCTATCTGCGGCAACCTGCTTTTGCTTTTTCTGCTTGCCCATTGTTTTTGTCTTTTTTCTAAAACAGGACAACCCCTCACCCGCTGTTAAATACTTTCACCGCCCGTACACTTTTTTCCTTGTATTCCGTATAATATTTACACGGATGTGTTACTGCGGGCAAACCCGTAATTTTATCGGAAGAATTAATGGCATTGAAGGGAGCTTTTAAATGGGGGGTACTGCTGTTGGCGTTTTTCGCAACAGCTACTGGTTTTGCCAATACCGAACCCGACTCCACTTCCGATATTTTTGAAATTGAAAAGAATTCGGCCTTACAGCGTATTTCCTTTGAAAAAGTGCGCATAGCCAACGACTACCGCAATGCCGATGTGCGGCTGATGAGCCTGGTGGACAGCGTAACACTTTACATTCTGAACCTGCCGGTTTCAAAGCCAAAGCGCAATGCGTACCTTAACCGCCTACAGGCATACCTTAAAAACATTAACCGCTACTATAGCGATAACTACTTAAAAAACGGCACCTATCTGGCCATACTCAGCTACTATCCGGTTATGATAGAGTGGGACATGAAGGGTACCCTGTTGGAGAACATAAAACGCTATCTGGGGTTTTCGGTAAAGGCCACGCGCTTTATTCCAAACGATACCATTGCCGAGGATTTTCTTTCCGATTACATGAAGGGCCACGAGGATGAAATTTTCCGTTATGCCGATGAGTTTGACGACCGCCCCTTTGCCCGAAAAATACTAGAAAGAGCTGTGAGCCTGGCACCCGAATCGGCCAAGCGGTATTACTCTACCGGCAATTAAGTAAGCAACGCCCTGCGCAACAGCACCGATGCCCATGTGCGCAAATCCATTGAGGTGTTTTCTATGTTCGGCCAAAGATCGAGGGCATATCTGTTGCTCGATGATTTGGTAAAAGGTCGCTTTACCTTACAGGCAGCCGACTCTATTGGCAGTAAACCCGAATCCCTCTTTTCGCTGCTGGTTCAAAATGCCGCTATGCAGAATTCAGCCGGCAACTATTCCACTCACCGTTTTCTGGACAATGCCGGGGTGGACATCATGCGCAAACTGAACCGCGAAGCACTGGCGGGCGATTTCACCTTTGCAGCCTTACGCAATAAAACACCCGAAGAAATGTTTGTGCTGCTGGTGTACGGATACAAGGAAACCACTATTGGCACCTTCAAAATGTTGCTGGATATTTTAAAAAAGAAAGCGGCCGACAAAGCCGTTAGCAGCAGCCTGGTGCTATCGCTGGATAAAGAGGACTTAAAGCAAATGGTTATCCATTGCGATAAGAACAGCACCATGGACCAACTGCTGGCCTTGGTAGATGATGAAAGAAAAGGCTACCTGCTTACCCTTACCACTTTAAGCGAAGAAGAAGAGGGACTGCCCCCGTTTAAGCAGTTTCTTGGCACTTCGCCCGAAGAGGCGGAAAGGGAATTCCGAAGCATAAGCGAGGTAACCAAAGCCCGTCCGTCCAAACCCATTGAGCCCGACAGAACGGAAGAGCCAAATGAAATGGTGGCAAAGCCCGTTGAAAAGAAAACAGAGCAGCGCCCAACAGAAGTTCCCGCAAAAATTGTGCGGCAGGATTTTGCCGAGCAACCCACCAAGAACAGTGAGAGCCCCGCCACCGAAAGCAGCACTGCCGATGTAACTCCGCTGCCCCTGCCCGATGCGTTGGAGCCGGTGGAGCCTATAAAAATTGAGCTTGACTCCGCCCTGCGCACCGTGCTTTTACTTAAAAAGAACATCCTTAAAACCATTCAGAATATCCCCGCGTTCATCAACGAAAAGTATGCGGAGGAAATTCTGTTGTATGCCGCCCAGCGCGAACCCGATGAGCTGTTTAAAAAGGTGGAAACTTTTATGCGCAGGCCCTTTGCAGTAAAAATATTAGAACGATGCGCCATCAATGCACCGGTTTCGGTAAAGCGTTATTTGTATAATGCTTCGCACCCGGTTAACTACATATTGCAGCAAAGCAAAGACCCGGTGGTGAAAAAGATTTTCGAAGCCAACTCGCAGTTGGGCTACCAAAGCAAACCATTGTTGCTGTTAGATAATCTGGTAACTAACCAAATGACGGTATCAGCAGCAGCTTCGGTGGCGGGCAATCCTTCTTCGCTTTATAGTGAATTGGTAAAAATTATTTCGCGCCCGCAATATGCCGCCCGTTACAGCATTCAGCACGAAATGCGCGACTACAGCCTGCGCTTTGTGCGCGAGATAAACGATAAAATAGCAGTAGGCGGAGGGCAGCCGTTTTACTCCGTTGAAACATTCAACGCGGCAGAACTGTACTACCTGATGTTGTACGGAAGAGATGAAGTGTTTACATCTACCTTCAACGGCCTGTTTAACCGGTTTATGCTTAAACTGCCCGGAGGCAGCGGCAGCGTTTTCCTTACATCGGTAAGTAAAAACCAGTTCCGCGATTTTCTGTCGTTGTGTTCCAACTATGGAGTGTTGGAAGAGTTTCTCAGCAAGTTCAGTTCGGCTGAAAGCCAGCGACTGTTAAGCGACTATATCTCCAATCTGGAAAAAGAAGGCGATAACCTGTCATCGGTAGTGCTGGTGGCAGAGGCTATTTCCAACTTATCCAATACCCAGGTACTTACCGCCATTCAAACAACTATTAAGCGGGAGTATGAGCGCGTTACTGCGGCAAACGACCAAATAGGTATTTCGGTTTATGGCGTGCTTTCCAGCATTGTTTCGGGCAATGCAAAAACAGAGGCAAACTGGTTCCGGAAAATTTCCCGTCAGTTCAGCATATCGCCCGTCAGTTCGCTTTCGCTTCACTCCTTATTCAACAAAGGCGGAAACTGTATTGAACAAATGTATTTCTACAACGATGATGACGGCCGCAGTTCCTTTATCAACTTTATGAATACGTACAAAAACCAGGCCGCCTGGAGTATTGAAGACAAGAACAGCTACATACGCATTTCATCGAATGACGGTAAGCAAATAGAAATATTAGCCAACAAACCGGAGTACGAAGAGAATGGTGTAAACGCCATTGCCGCTTACCTGAAGAGCAAGAACGAAACCCCTACCATAGTCGTTCATCGCGGGCATAGTTTCCATACCGAATCAACGCTCGAAAAAATACCCGGTTCTGCTAAGCTCATTTTTGTGGGCTCCTGCGGAGGTTTCTACAAAATATCCATTGCGCTCGAAAATGCTCCGGAGGCACATATTATCTCCACCAAGCAAATTGGCACGAAATCGGTAAACGATGCTATGATATTTGCATTGAATGAAACTATCCGCCAGGGAAAAGATATTGTGTGGAACGAATTTTGGGACAGAATGCGCGAGAAGTTTACCAATAACCAGTACTTCAGTGATTACATTCCTCCGCATAAAAATTTAGAATCAACTTTTATAAGGGCTTATTATAAAATACTGGGAGTATAACCGTGATAAGAACAACGCATACATACCACATGTCACCGCTGCAATACCTTAAGCAGACGGTGAAGTATGTGTGTATGCTTTGGCTGATTTTTATGGCTACCGATATAAAAGCCGCCCGCGATTCAACCAACGTAAAGCGCCCCGACTATTATATTGACGATGAACAAAACCGCATTGACCGCCTGGATGGTGTACGCGATGGAGAAGTAACAGTAGGCGATGAAGTGGCTACCGCTTATGCCAACCGCGTTTACTTTACGGTGATCGACTCCATACAGCGGCTTATTGACCGGCCTCTTTTTGACGAAGCCAAGAAGAAACTTCTCCGCGACCACGTATATCTGCAAATGCGGAAAATAAACAGCCGCAATTTTTATTCGGTAAAACGATACGATAACCTGTTCCGTTTTATACTGGCCGAAATAAACGGTATAGCCCAAAACAATTTACTGAGCCATGTGGTCAGCAACATACCACAGGCCTTCAACACCTTCGGTATTTTTAAGAATGAGAACTGCACCGATTCTTTTCTGATTATAGCCGCCCAAACCCGCCCCGATATTGTTTTTAAAATTTACGATACCTACAGCAAAAACCCGTATGCGGCAAAGGTAGTGGTGGAAGCCGCCAAAGCGGCACCGGTAACCGTAAAACGTTACTTTAATAAGGGCGATGCTATTTACGAAACGCTGAAACAAAGCGATGACACCACCGCAAAAGTGCTGGTGCAGATAATGAACAAATACACGCGCAGGTCCAATGCCTTTACTCTGATTGATGATATCATGAAAGGCAAACTGACTATTGAGAAAGCGGATGCCATTGGCAAGCAGCCGCAAAAGTATTTGCAAACCATGCTGAACATCCGTGCCCGCAAAAATCCGTTGGGCCAACATTCACTGGAGCAGGAACTGGAAATGTATTCGCTGAAATTTGTGCGGGTGCTGAATGATCTGCACAACGAGAAGGATGCCGTGCGTTTTGCTTCGGTTGAAAATTTTAGTGCCGAAGAACTGTACACGCTGATGGTGTACAGCGAGGAGGAAATATTCACTTCCACCTTTAACGGATTGTTTTCGCGGCTTATGATAAAACTGGGCCCGGTTTCGGGTTTTGAGTTTTTGAAGAAGGTGGGCGATAACCGTTTCAGAACCTTTATTAAAATGAGTGCCGGTTTTGGAAAGTTGCGAGCCTTTCTGCAAACCATGACTCCGCTGCACCAGCAAATGCTTATGATAAAATTTGCCAGCGGGCTGGAGGAATACAACGATTTATCGCAGGCGGTAGAAGTAGCCGATGCCTTTGGCAGTATTACCGACACGCTGGTGCTGAAAATACTGCGCGGGGCGGTAAAGATTGAATACATCAAACACCTGGGAAAGAAGAATGCCCGGGGCATTACTATTTACGGGTTGCTTTCAAACCTGTTTGTTGATCGAAGTATAGGCACCGATGAATGGTTTGCTTCGGTTTCTAATCAATATGCCTTGCCGGGTTTCGACAAGGTGGAAAACAGCAAACTTTTTGACCGTGATGAAGTGAACCGCTGGCTGATTTATTTTTATGACGATGAAGATGGCGATGTTTCCTTCTCTACTTTCCTGAAAACTTTTACCGACTCTAACTGGACGGTGATTGACTCGGGCATGTATGTGATTATTGAATCGAATGGTGGGAAGCATGTGCAGATATACAGCAACAAACCAAAGAATGAATATGACGGGCAGGATAAACTGGAAAAACTGTTTGCCGAAAACGGGTATGAGCCTAATGTAATGGTACACCGCGGGCACAGTTACTATGCTTCAAAAACTATTGAAAAGGTAAAGGATAATACGCAGGTGTTCATTCTGGGTTCCTGCGGTGGCTACCACAGTATTTCCACCATTATTGAGCGCTCGTCCGAAGCCAGCATTGTTTCCTCCAAGCAAATAGGAACCATGTTTGTAAACAACCCTATGCTAAAGCTAATGGCTGAAGATATACGGAACGGAAAAGATGTGGACTGGCAGAATTTATGGGGCCGGTTAGAAGTAGCCGTAAAAGGAAACCCCAAGACCTTTGAAAGATTTCAGGACTATATCCCTCCTCACAAAAACCTTGGGGCTATTTTTATAAAAACCTATAACAGCATTCTGGAGCGCAACATGTAGTTGCCGCAGATGCTATTCTTCCGTCTTTTTCTTGGCGGCTGCTTTTTTAGCAGGTGCTTTTTTAACAGCAGCTTTCTTAGCCGGCTTTTCCGCTTTCGCCTTTTTAGGAGCAGCAGCGGCAGCAGCCTTTTTTACCTTGTGCGGACGCGAGTTTCCGTATGAGCCTTTGAAAATTTTCCCTTTGCGGCTTCTTTTATCTCCTCTACCCATGTTTTCTATTTGTTTTTTTAATGTGGTGCGAATAAAACAAAAGTTTTTCTCATTTCACTTGCAGTAAACCATACAAACAAAAAACCCGAAGGAATACCTTCGGGTTTTTACTGGTTGCAGTGCAACAATTACTTGTTTACCTTTTTCGATAACTCGGCACCGGCTTTAAACTTGGCTACCTTTTTAGCTTTAATGGTAATTTCTTTTCCGGTGCGCGGGTTGCGGCCTTTGCGTGCCTTGCGCTTTGAAACAGAAAAGGTACCAAATCCTACCAGTGTAACTTTACCGCCTTTCGAAAGGGTAGAAGTTACTCCGCTAAGAACAGAATCCAATGCGTCAGCAGCTTGCACTTTTGTAAGCTTGGCATCTTTGGCAATTTTGTCGATGAGTTCACCTTTGTTCATAGTGTGATGTTTAAGAGGTTAGTGATTTTTTAGCCCGACAAATATAGGTTTGTCCTTTCCGCTGCCAAACCCCGACAGCCCGAAAGTGTTGATAACCCTACGTTTCAGCCCGCTTACAGAGAGAACAGGCCAGGTTGCCTTGTTGAAAATGATACGGTGATTTATAGCATAACAAACACTTTACACTTTCGAAGTTTGCCGTTTATTTGCAGTAACTACTTAAAAACCACGTATGCCCAGTTTTGATGTAATAAGTAAAGTAGACCCTCAAATAGTAGAGAACGCCATTAACGTGGCGCGCAAAGAAATTATTAACCGGTATGACTTTCACGGCTCAAACACCGATATAGATTTTAATAAAAAAGACCTGAGCATACACATTACTACCGAGAATGACATGCACATTAATACCATTATCGACATCATTATTACGCGTGGCTCCAAGCAGGGTATTGACCCGCGCAGCTACGATGTAAGCAAAGAGCATTACGCTTCAGGCGCTATGGTAAAAAAGGATATTACGTTAAAGAACGGACTGGATGCCGAAGCCATTAAAAAAATTACCAAGGCTATTAAGGATACCGGCACTAAAGTGCAGCCGCAAAAGATGGATAACATTGTGCGCGTAAGCGGAAAAAAAATTGACGAGTTACAATTTGTAATGGCGGTATTGCGCAAAGGCGACTTTGGCTTTCCGCTGCAGTTTGACAACATGAAATCGTAAAAACTATACTATGGGATTTTTAGACCAGATGAAGCAGGTAATGGAAATGAAGGCGAAGATGGATGAAGTGAAGAAGCGCCTTGATTCTATTGAAGTAGTTGCCGAAAATGAATGGGTAAAGGTAACCGCCACCGGCAACCGGAAAATTAAAGACATTGAAATTCGCGATGCCAGCGATAAGGTGACGTTGGAGGGGAAATTGCAGTCGGCAGTTAACGAAGCACTTGAAAAAGCCGACAACGTAATGCAAAGCGAAATGATGGGCGTAACCAAAGGTATGTTGCCGGAGGGTTTTCCCGGAGGGTAAACGAGAACTTTGTAATTACAAACCAAGCATGAACACCAAGACGATAGACTTAGCCAATATAGGCCTTATGTTCTTTGCCACAGTGCTCGCATTTGTGGTGCCGTTTGAGTTGTTTTTGTTTTCGTATGCGGTGCTGGGCCCCTTACATTATCTTACCGAAATAAGCTGGCTGCACAAGCGCGATTATTTTGCCACGGGCAAGTATGACTATGTTCTGCTTATACTGCTCTGTGTTATTCTGTTTCTGTTCACTTTTGTTTTTACCGATTACAGCAATTACGCTACCGTTTTCATTTTTGTGGCTTTCTTCTTCTCACTGGCATCAGTGCTGTTTAAAGACTTTTTTGTAAAGCTTGCTTTTGTGGCGGTAGCTTTTATTGTTGGCGCTGTTATACAAAAGGCCCCTCCTTTTATATACCTTATTGGTGTTTTTCTTCCTACTCTTATTCACGTATTTGCGTTTACGGGTTTGTTCATTTTATACGGGGCATTAAAAAACAAAAGTGTTACCGGCATCTCATCGCTGGTGGTATTTGCCGTTTGCGCGTTTAGTTTTTTTGTGTTCCACCCGCAGTTGGACTTTTACAAGGTAACGGCCTATGCCGAAAAGGCTATTCAGGAGAGCGGCTTTATTCAACTCAACAAATCCATAATCGAACTATTTAAGTTGGGGCAGTTTACCCGCGAAACAGTATTTGAATCAACCGCAGGGCTGGGTATTATGCGTTTTATTGCCTTTGCATATACCTACCATTACCTTAACTGGTTTTCGAAAACACAGATAATAAAATGGCACGAAGTACCACGCAAGCAATTGGCTTTTGTAATAGGGCTTTGGGTATTATCGGTGGCGCTGTACGCTTACGATTATTACACGGGTTTAGTGGCGCTTTACTTTTTAAGTATGCTGCATGTGCTGTTGGAGTTTCCGCTCAACTACCGCTCCTTTATAGGTATTGGCGAAGAATTACGGCAACTAACCGGGCTAACCAAACCGACCGTGGCAAAAAAGAAGTAGGCCACTGCCTTATTTAACCGCTTTCTTAAGCTTCTTAATATTTCTTGCCCGCCAATAATGTTTGGTTAACTTCATGGTAAAATTTACTTAATGCGGAACATGATGACGCTGCTGGGCATAGGCAGCATTTTAGTTTTTGCTGGTTGCAGCAAAGGCGAGAACAAGAACTTTACCAAGGGATTCGATAACGGTCCTACCGATAGTTTAAGGATGAACGAAATTCAGATAATAGCCAGCCACAACAGCTATCACCTTAAAACAGACCCTTTGGTTTTTAACTGGCTAAAAAGTTTAGACTCCCTCGGTATTTTGCCCTCTAATCTCGATCCGGATGATCTTGATTATGAACACGAAACGTATGAAGACCAGTTTAACCTCTATAATGTGCGCGGCTTAGAGTTGGATATATACAGCGACCCTCAGGGCGGGCAGTATTATTACCAAACCGGAAAGTCGCTGGCAGGAGGCAATGCGTCCTCTAATGATCCCGATTTGAATTTGCCCGGGTTTAAGTTGATACACATTGTTGACTTCGACTTTAACTCGCACCATACCACCTTTAGGCAATCGCTGCAGGCTATTTATAACTGGAGCATTGCGCACCCCAATCACCTGCCCATTTTCATTAACATTGAAACCAAAGAGGAAACGGTGGCCGCATCTCTGCCTACCGTCCCCAATCTTACGCCTTCTATTCCTTACGATGCCGATGCCTGCAACAAAATGGATGAAGAAATAAAGAGTGTTTTCGGCAGTACTCTGGATAAAGTAATTACGCCCGATGATGTTCGCGGAAGTTATTCTACGCTTCGCGAAGCGGTATTGGCGGGCAATTGGCCTAAGCTAGCGGAGGCGCGTAACAAAGTGGTGTTTATTATGCAGGGCGCTGCCGAAAGCGATTACAAGGCAGGGCATCCTTCCTTACAGGGCCGCGCTAT
>CAZLXD010000116.1:0-9489 GCA_964563185.1 uncultured Chitinophaga sp. | reverse complement strand
ATTAAAGATACCGAGGTAAAGAAAAGGCTGCGCGGCCCTAAGGGGACCAAAGTTAAAGTATCGGTATTGCGCAGCGGGCGTTCAGGTTTGCTGGTATTCGATATTCAGCGCGATAAAATTCCTTTGTATAGTGTTGATGCCGCTTATATGCTGAATACCGAAACAGGCTACATTAAAATCAACAACTTTGGTTCTACCACTTACAACGAGTTTACCGAAAAAACACAGAACCTTCTTAATAAAGGAATGAAGAAACTGGTTATTGACCTGCGCGGAAATCCCGGTGGTTACTTACAGGCAGCCACTATGATAGCCGATGAATTACTTACTGGCGAAAAACTGATTGTTTACACTCAGGGAAAAGCCTATAACCGTCAGGATTACAATGCGGGTAAACCGGGCCTGTTTGAACGCGGTGATGTAAGTGTGCTGATCGATCAGGGTTCTGCCTCCGCCAGCGAAATTCTGGCAGGTGCCATACAGGATTGGGACAGGGGAACAATTATAGGCAGAACATCGTTCGGCAAAGGCTTAGTGCAGGAACAGTATGAGTTACGCGATGGCTCCATGCTTCGCTTAACGGTGGCTCGCTATTATACGCCTTCGGGCCGCTGCATACAGCGCAGTTACGCAAACGGGAACGATGACTATTACAATGAAGTATATGAACGCTACATGCGTGGCGAATTTGTGCATGAGGATAGCATATTAACTCCCGACACCACCGCCTACAAGACTGTAAATGGCCGCAAAGTATATGGCGGGGGAGGCATTCGTCCGGATGTGTTTGTGCCTATGGATACCTCAGCAGATAATGACTACCTGTATCAGCTTCGTTCGTTTGTCCCCGAATTTGTTTACAAGTATTCCTCGCAGCATTCAGGTTTTTTGGATAGCTACAAAGATGCGGAGCAGTTCCGCAGCGATTTTAAAGTAACTGATGCGTTAGTAGCAGAGTATTACAGCTATGCCTTGCAGGCCGGTTTAAAACAAGACAAAGCTAAGGACGCCCTTGTGGCCGAGAAACTGCGCTTAAACTTAGCGGCTTTTATTGCCAAGCAAAAATGGCGGTTAGAAGGTTACTACTACATTATCAATGAAACGGATAATGTTATAAAGGCTGCTGTAAAGTAAACTACCAGGCACACTTTAAAATCATCCCCCCTGCTGTTCCGGGCCGGGAATGAAGCACTTTGGTAAGGATAGGCTTTTTGCCGCGCAGGTCGCGCTTGTCGTTCTCAATGTATCCCTCGTATATCTCTATCTTAAGCGTGTTTAAGCCAAAGCGCCCGGTATTCCATGCTTTGGCAGCTACGTAGTTCTCAACGCCCGATGTAAGGGTTACAAAACGCTTAATCATACCATTTTCCTTTACCCGTATCATTTCACGGTTCACCAATATCTGGTTATTGTAAACAATTGAAACGGTATCGTTATCCTCTTCGCCATCATCAAACATGTAAATGGTTACCATACAATCCTTAATCTCGGCCTTATGCTCGTAGTTAATAGAGTCGCTGCCCATGTTCAGGTTTTCACTAATAAAGGTAGGGGCGGTAGTCATGGCGTTTTCAGGTTCTGCTTCTACGGTTACTATGTATGAGCAGGTTTGAGTGTTTCCCGAAACATCACGTGCAGTAAACGCAAACTTGTGTTGCCCAACAGGCAAAAAGCAGCCGCTTTTTGAACCTTCGGATAGCAGCACAGAATCAACCTTACAGTTATCCTTTGCTTTAGGATCGGCATAGTTATAGACAATGCCCCTGCGCCCGGCAGGCAGCATAATGGTAGTATCTGATTGACAGTATACAACAGGAGCTTCTGTATCTTTTACGGTTACGTTAAAATTATACTCCTGCTGCTGGCCTGTGGCATTGGTAGTAACAAAAGTATTCATAGTGCTTCCGTAAGGGAAGTAGGAGCCGGATGGGTTGCCTGCCGTTTGCAAAAGTTTTGCCCGCTGCCCGCCTTCTTCCATAGGTACTTTGTACTCCACTTTTGCTCCGCACTTACCTTTATCATTATCCTGGTATACTGCATTAGCAAAGGTTACTTTGGGTTTTGGCTGATTATCGGCTTTAGCAGGAGCCGGGGTTGTCTTTACAGGCTGAGTAACTACTACGGCAGGGTCTTTCTTAACATCGGTGGTTGTGGGCTCCTTCTTAGGTTCCGTAGTTGCGGTAGGTTTCGCAGTTACTACCGTCTGAATGTTTTCTGCGGGGGGAACTTCCGTCTTCTCCACTATTACTGTAAAACTGCACGAGGCCGAATTTCCTGCTGCATCGGTGGCAGTGTAATTTACGTTAGTAGTCCCAATCGGGAACTGCTCTCCGCTTTTCTTTCCGGCTACTAAATTCAACTTAGTATTGGTGCAGTTATCAGAGTAAGTTACTTCTGGGTAATTTACTATGGCATAGCCGGCTTTGTAAGAAGCTTTTACCATTATAGTGGTAGGGCAGGAAACCATCGGAGATTCATTGTCATTTACCGACACAAAAAAGCTGTCTACTACTTTTTTATCGTATGCCGTAGCTTCAAAAACTACCTTGTGTTTACCCACCGGAAACTGACTACCGGCAGGCAAGCCCGAAAGTTGTTTCAGTTCGTAGCTGCCACAACTTATTTCCACGCGGGGCTTGGCAAAGTTTAAGGTAGCATTGCATTTTCCTTTTTCAGCGTTCAATTTAATGTCGCGCGGAACTTTAATGGCAAACACATCTGCCGCACCCGCAGCTGAGGTTTCTTTATAAAGTGACTTTACATCGGCAGAAGAAAGTGTGCGATTATACAAACGGAGGTCATCTAAGCAACCGGCCAGGTATTGCATTTTGGTGGTGGAATCGCGGCCAATTTCAAGCGGGGCGGAATTAGGCTTAGTGGTTTCTTTGGTAAACATCTGCCAAATCAGTTCTCCGTCCAGATAAGTGTAAGCCCATTGGTCGTCAAGTGTAAATGCCAGAAAATGCCACTTTTCTGCGGCTAACAGGTGGTTTTGGTAGTCTTTATCGGGGCCACTTATGTTTCCGGCAATTGCCACTGAGGCCTGCCCAAGAGCAAAGTTTTGAGTTAATACCGCCTTACATTGAGCCGTTGCCCCACCTTTCGATAAAACAATCGCATTCATCCTTCCGTAGTTGGCCTTATCTAACCGTATCCAGGCAGTAAAAGTTAAATGCGTACTAACTGATTGCAGCGAGGTGGAGTTGGGAACAGAAATGTAACCTGTAGCACCGTCAAAGTGCATGGCCCCACAAGTGTTGCCAAAGCGGTCGGGAGCGGTGGTTACCTTACCAACTATAGTTCCGTGGTTTCCGGTGGGGCTGCTATCATCAACGGTGTTATCAAATTTATAATGGGCTGCCAGTCCATCGGTGCTAACCTGTGCAAACAAAAGCGTGTTTACCAAAAGGGAAATGGCAATAAGCGGAAAATGTATAGTCTTGGTTCTCAAAAAACACAGTGTTGGTGACTGCCACAAAAGTCGCAATCTTTTTGGTTCCTGCCACCCCATTTGGAATTTTAGAATACTGTCCTATCTTTGCGCCTCTTAAAAATAGAATTGCAATGCAAGTTACCTCTGAAGTAAAAAAGAGTTTGTTTAAAGAATACGGTGGTTCTGAGAAGAATACAGGTTCAACACCTGCTCAAATTGCCATGTTTACCGAAAGAATCAACCACATTTCAGGCCACCTTTCTACTAACAGAAAGGATTACGCTAATACCCGCGCGTTAATTCGCCTGGTAGGTAAAAGAAGAAGGCTGTTAAACTACATGATGAAGACCGACCTGACAGGTTACCGTCAGTTGATAGAAAAACTGAACATTAGAAAGTAATATACAAAACAGAAAGGATGGCAAACAGCCGTCCTTTCCATTTTTTACGAAGGAGGGTGTAAGACGAAAAAGTCCGGGTAGGTTTTGGGATGGGCCCTGACGATAAACTAAACAAGGCAAATTGCCTTTCAGCCCGCAGAAAACAAATAAGCTGATTAGCGAATCAGCAAATTAGCAACTCAAAAAGCAATTAAACCATTTTTTAAAACTTGTATTAGCATTGGCTGATTAGCTAATTGACTAATTCAATAATTACCCAAACACATGAACATTATTAAAAAGACAATAGACCTCGGAGGAGGAAGAATCGTTGAAATAGAAACGGGCAAACTCGCTAAGCAGGCCGATGGTTCGGCTATGGTAAAATACGGCAACACTATGCTGTTGGCTACCGTTTGTGCCGATAAAGAAGCCAAAGAAGGCGTTGACTTTATGCCTTTAACGGTAGAATACCGCGAAAACATGGCCTCGGTGGGCCGTTTCCCCGGTAGCTTTTTTAAGCGCGAAGGCAAATCAACTGATGATGAAATTTTGATTGGCCGCTTAATTGACCGCGCCCTTCGCCCACTGTTTCCTGAAGACTACCATGCTAATGTAGTGGTGCAGGTAACACTTGTTTCAGGCGACCTGAACGAAATGCCTGATGCATTGGCTTGTTTAGCCGCCTCAGCTGCCTTAGCTGTTTCTGATATTCCTTTCAACGGCCCCATTTCGGAAGTTCGCGTAGCTAAAATTGACGGACAACTGGTAATTAACCCAAGCCTGAAAGACAATGAGCGCTCTGACATTGACCTGATAGTAGCTGCTTCTGAAAAATCTATTGTGATGGTGGAGGGAGAGATGAATGAAGTAAGCGAAGCCGAAATGGTAGAAGCTATTTTGTTTGCTCAGGGAGCGATTAAAAAGCAGGTGGCTGTATTAAAAGAATTAGAAGTAGAAACCGGAAAAACGGAGAAGAGAAAATACGAGCACGAAAAGCACGATGAAGACCTGCGTAAGCGCATCAACGACTTCTGTTACGAAAAATGTTGTGCTGTAGCCGCTTCTGAAATTGCCGATAAGAAAGTGCGCAGCGCTTCTTTCAAAGCCATTAAAGAAGAGTTTTTGGCCACCCTTACCGATGAAGAGAAAAAAGAGAAAACATTCCTTATTGGGCTTTACTGGGGTGCAGTAGAATACAACGCTGTGCGCGATACTATGCTGGGCCAGCGCAAGCGCTTAGACGGCCGTAAGTTTGACGAAATACGCAACATTTGGAGCGAAGCAGGTTACCTGCCCGGCCCACATGGTTCGGCTTTGTTTACCCGTGGCGAAACACAATCATTAACCACTGTAACACTGGGAACAAAATTAGACCAGCAGTTGATTGACGGAGCCATTTTTAACTACGAAAAGAAATTCCTGTTGCACTACAACTTCCCGCCCTTTTCGGTAGGCGAAGCCCGCGCTCCACGTGGAGTGGGAAGACGCGAAGTGGGACACGGAAATTTGGCATGGCGTGCTATTGAAAAAGTAATGCCTACCGATAGCCCTTATACTATCCGTGTGGTTTCCGATATTTTGGAATCGAACGGTTCATCGTCTATGGCTACTGTTTGTGCCGGTATACTGGCGTTGATGGATGCCGGTGTTAAAGTGCGCAAGCCGGTTTCGGGTATTGCCATGGGATTGGTTACTAACGAAGAAACAGGAAAGTATGTAGTGCTTTCAGATATTTTGGGCGATGAAGACCATCTGGGCGATATGGACTTTAAAGTATGCGGAACCGAACAGGGAATTACCGCTTGCCAAATGGACATTAAAATTAAAGGCCTTTCAAAAGAGCTTTTAACCGAAGCTTTAGAGCAGGCTAAGCGTGGCCGCCTTCATATTCTTAGCGAAATGAAGAAGACCTTGTCTGCCGCGCGCGAAGATTACAAACCACATGCACCGCGCGTATTTAGCATGACTATTGAGAAAGAATACATTGGTGCAGTAATAGGGCCCGGTGGTAAGGTTATTCAGGAAATGCAGCGCGAAACCGGCACCACTATCGTTATAGAAGAAGTGGACGGCAAGGGTAAAATCGAAATCTTCTCTTCTAATCAGGAAGGACTTGATGCAGCCGTTCGCAAAATACGTGCTATTGTTGCCGTACCCGAAATTGGCGAGGTTTACGAAGCCACTGTTAAGAGCATTATGCCTTATGGTGCGTTTGTGGAGTTTATGCCCGGCAAGCAGGGCTTACTGCACATTTCTGAAGTATCGCATAAGCGCTTAGACAGCTTAGAAGGCGTACTGAAAGAAAACGAAGTATTGAAAGTAAAACTGTTGGGTATTGATAACAAAACCGGCAAGTTTAAACTTAGCCGCAAGGTGCTGTTAGATAAGCCATCAGAAAACTAAGAGTAATCACTACCAATACCAAAGGGTTAGCCAAACTTGGCTAACCCTTTTTTGTTTGTTTGGCATAGAAAGACATCATAACTGTTTATTAGATGGCTTTTTAAGTTCTCTAAGCACTGGCACTAACGAACCAACTTAGAACAACACAATTTTGCCTCTGCCCCTTAGCCTTGCTAGCTAATCTTTCAATGCAGAACAAGTATCATATACCGCACTTCCTGCAAGTGCCTTATTATTACAGCCGGCATGAACAGCTTTAATTACTGGCAATTACTGGCGGGCATAAGCGCCTTTATTTTTTCCATGAGTTTGCTGGAAGGCTCCATAAAAAGCCTATCGGGCAGGGCGTTTAAAAAGTTCCTACAAAAACAAACGGCCGGAAAATTCAGAGCCCTGCTTACGGGCACCTTTATTACCGCCATACTGCAAAGCAGTTCGGTAGTGGTGCTTATGACCCTTTCGTTTGTAGGGGCCGGCCTTGTTCCGCTGCGCAATGCGCTGGCGGTAGTACTGGGCAGCAACCTGGGCACCACCGTCAACAGTTGGATAATAGCCTACGCGGGCTTTAAAATGGAGCTGAACGCCTTTGCCTATCCGGTAATGGCCCTGTGCTTAACCGGCTTTTTGCTGTTTCCGAAAAACAAAAGCATCCGTAGTTTCAGCACCATGCTTTTTGGTATGGCGCTTATGTTTATAGGCCTGCAATGGATGAAGGACAGCGCCCCGGGCCTGCAACAAACATCGGCCTTAAAGCCTTACCTGAACTACTCCCCGTATTGGTTCCTGCTTATAGGGTTTGTTATTACGGTAATACTGCAAAGCAGTTCGGTAACATTTGCCCTTTCGCTTACGGGTATTCAAAGCGGCCTGTTTCCGGTTTCCACCGCAGCCTTTATGGTGATAGGTGCCGAGTTGGGCACTACTATTAAGGTAGTAATGGGGGCGCTTAACGGCAGCAGCGACCAAAAGCGGCTGGCGGCTGCCAACTTCAGTTTCAACTTAGCCACCTTAGTTATTACGGTGTTTTTTGTATCGCCCCTGCTTTACTTTTTGCAGCATGCGGTTAAGGTGAGTAACTCATTTATGCTGCTGGCCGCGTTTCAATCAACACTCAACCTGCTCAGTATTGCCCTTTTTTATCCCTGGCTGGGTGCCTTTAGCGATATCATTGAAAAACTGTTTAAAGATACCCGCACCGAAGCTGAATTAAAATTCATAGGTATAGCGCCCCGCACCAATAAAGAAGATTTACTGGCCGATGCCGAAAATGAAATAAGAAGGCTGCTGCGGCATAGCCTGGAGTTTAATCAATTGGTTATAGTAGGGCCTCAGGAAGATGGCAATAAACGCATCCGCCAGCTTTGGCAGCAGTACTTTCAACCGGTATCGCGCACCGAAACCTACGAGCGGGTAAAACTGCTACAGGCTGAAATTCTTGATTTTCTGGCCGATTTAATTCACGAAGAACTGCCCGCAGCTACCGAAGCCCGGTGCAGTGCCCTACTTACCGCAACACGGTACATTCTGGTAGCTGCAAAACATATTAAGGATATACAACACAATATTGACGAACTGCATACAACCTCCAACGATGATTTATACTCCATACACCGAACCATACGAAACGATGAGCAGAACTTTTTAACCGAACTACAGCTGCTTTTTGCCGGAAGTACCGATTGGCCCAAAAAAGAACGCATAGAAACACTGCAACAGGAAAACAAAAAGCGGCAAACCGTGGCAAACCAACAGGTACTTGATTTAATGGCACACAATCGTATTCCGGAAATAAACGGCAGCACCCTTTTAAACTTACACCGCGCTATTTACTCCTCGCATCACACATTGCTGAATGCCCTTATGAAATTAAGTAAGAGTAAGGAGGAATAACCCATACGGGTAGCGAATGGCAAAAGCGCTTACATCATTACAATCACAATACGCTTAACTAAAACGCACGGCAAATGGGCTGCGGCAGCTTATTGTTTCTGTCTATTGTTAGGATATTACAAATCGGGGGTTATTTTTGCGCCCTCAAATTTCTTCAGCCTTTGCTGAATACATGATTTGAATTCCGTAAAATTCAATATATAACCATGAAACTATCCAGTTTTAACTTCAACCTACCCAAAGAATCTATTGCAATGCATCCGGCCAAAAACCGCGATGACAGCAAGTTAATGGTCATTGACCGCAAAACCAAAAAGATTGAACACAAGAAGTTCCACGACCTTCTTAAATACTTTGGCGATGGCGATGTAATGATTTTGAATAACACTAAGGTATTTCCTGCGCGCCTGTATGGCACCAAGGAAAAGACCGGTGCTAAAATTGAAGTATTCCTTCTTCGCGAACTCAACGCCAAACAGTTTTTGTGGGATGTGCTAGTAGACCCTGCCCGCAAAATACGCGTAGGCAACAAACTTTACTTTGGCGCTAATGACGAATTGATTGCAGAAGTAGTTGACAATACCACTTCTCGCGGAAGAACAATCCGTTTCCTGTACGATGGCGACCACGAGAAATTCAAAAAAATACTTTACGGCCTTGGCGAAACACCCCTGCCCAAGTACATTAAGCGCGCGGTAGAACCAAGCGATGCAGAGCGCTACCAAACAGTATATGCCCGTGTTGAAGGAGCCGTTGCCGCCCCCACCTCCGGCATGCACTTTAGCCGTGAATTGCTAAAGCGTCTCGAAATTAAAGGAGTGGACCTGGCTGAAATTACCCTGCATACCGGCCTAGGCACTTTCAGAACCATTGATGTGGAAGATCTTTCGAAACACAAGATGGATGCCGAGGAAATTATTATACCTGAAAAAGCAGTAAAAACAGTAAATGTCGCCAAGGATAAAGGCACCAAAATATGCGCTGTAGGCACTACTACCGTACGCGCTATCGAGTCTGCCGTATCAGCCGAAGGATACCTGAAACCCTATGCCGGTTGGACAAACCTGTTCATACACCCGCCTTTCGACTTCAGTATTGCCAACTGCATGATTACGAATTTCCACCAACCCAAATCGAGCCTAATGATTATGGCGGCCGCCTTTGGTGGATATGATTTAATTATGAAAGCCTACGAAACAGCTTTAAAAGACAAGTACCGTTTTCTTACCTATGGCGATGCCATGTTAATTCTGTAAGAAAAACCTCCTTACTACAGAAAAGAGAAAAGGCGCCCAAAAGGCGCCTTTTCTCTTTTCTTACAATTGTTTTTTTAGTGTTCATCCTCATTAAAGAAGAAATCTTCCTTAGTGGGGTAATCGG
>CAZLXD010000115.1:4678-9508 GCA_964563185.1 uncultured Chitinophaga sp. | reverse complement strand
AGACACATGCCTGCTAAACTCGATTTTAAAGACCTGAACGTGCTGGTAGTAGGCGATGTGATGGTTGATTTTTATTTATTCGGTGAAGTAAACCGCATTTCTCCTGAAGCACCGGTTCCGGTAGTGGAAATTTTAAAGAAAGAAGCCCGCCCCGGTGGTGCTGCCAATGTGGCACTCAACATTTCAGAACTGGGCGGCAACCCAATTCTGCTGACCATGATTGGGAGAGACTCAACCGCCACTACTCTTTTGAATCTTCTAAAGAAAAACGAAATTAAGACCTCGCATGTGCTTCAGCACAAAAGCAGGATAACGGCTCTTAAAACCAGAATATTTGATGAGGATAAACAGGTTGTGCGTTTTGATGAAGAAGAAGCTGAAGATTTGGAAAGTACGCAGGAAAGTCTCTTACTAAAAGAACTGAAAAAGATTTTTGCCGCACAAAAAATTGATGTAATCATACTACAAGATTACAACAAGGGGGTGCTTACCAAATACGTCATTAAGCAAATTCTTTTGCTAGCTACCAAAAACGAAATACCCGTGGCGGTGGACCCTAAGGAGCGCAACTTCTTCGATTATCAGGCTATTGACCTGTTCAAACCCAATCTTCGCGAACTTAGCGAGGCAATTGGTTACCGTATTAACCCGCGCAGTATTGACAGCCTCCGCAGCGGTGCCGAAGAACTGCGCAGAAAGAACCGTTTTAAAAACCTAATGGTAACGCTTGGAGCTAATGGCATTTTCTGCTTCACCAAAACAGGCGATTCGTTTGTTGTTCCCGCCAAAACCATTAAAGCAGCCGATGTTTCAGGTGCTGGTGATACAGTAATTAGCATTGCAGCAATGGCTTATGCTCAAAAATACGGGCTAAAGGAAATTGCCGGGCTGGCTAATAAAGCCGCTGCTGCCGTGTGCAAGAAAATTGGGGTAGCACCTGTTACACCAAAGGATATGCGGTAAAAAGACAGTAACAAACAAATCCTGAAGAGGCTTAGCTGCCACTATATAAATAATAATCTTTGCCTGAAGATTGGCCAGTAGAGAGCAACTTAACCCTTGTAAATCAGCCCTTCTTCGTTTCTATGCCTTTTACTTTCACCTCTCCCCCTTCTTCAAAGTGAATAGAGAAATTATGGAGTAGTTTCCTAACAAGGTTGATTCCGGAATCCTCCTAGTAATAGACTTCTTTAAGTGGTTAAACAGCATTAACACCCTTTACCGTCCCTGCCCTATTTTCTTATTTTCGCTCCTCTTTTAAAAATAAGAGCCGCTAAACGCAGAGCATGAAAACAATGATGAAGGGAACAGTGGTGGTTTTAGCCCTCTTACTGGGTGTTAACATAAGCATAGCCCAAACCAACGGGCAGGAGCCTAAAAAGAAATACGACCAGATAGAGAAAATTGCTGAGGTATTCAGCCTTATACGCAATTACTACACCGATACCGTTAACGAAGAAAAACTGGTGGAAGACGCCATTGCCAAAATACTGGAGGACTTAGACCCGCATTCCACCTACGTAAAAGCCAGCGATGTAAAGCGCAACGAAGAAAGCCTGGTAGGCAACTTTGAAGGCATAGGCATTACCTTCCAGATATTAAAGGACACCATTATGGTGCTGGAGGTAATACCCGGTGGCCCCTCGGAGAAGGTTGGCTTAATGGCGGGTGACAAAATCATTAACGTAAACGACACCACCATTGCCGGAATTAAGATTGACAACAACGGGGTAATTAAAAAACTCCGCGGCAACAAAGGCACTAAGGTAAAGGTGAGTGTTATGCGCAAAAGCGAGCGCAACCTCATTGATTTCAACATTGTGCGCGATAAAATCCCTATTTACAGTATTACCGCTTCGTACATGGCGGCTCCCGGAGTTGGCTACATTAAGCTGGAGCGTTTTAGTGCCACTACCATGCAGGAGTTTGGCATGGCACTGGAAAAACTCCGCGCTAAAGGAATGGTAGATATGATACTTGACCTGCAAGGGAATGTAGGGGGGTACCTCTACACAGCCGTTGACCTCTGCAACCAGTTTATGGGCGATAACCAACTGATTGTTTATACACAAGGGTTACATGCTCCTTATCAGCCTTACTTCAGCAACAACCGTGGTGTATGTAAAGAAGGTAAGGTGGTAGTAATGATTGATGAAGGCTCTGCCTCGGCTGCCGAAATTCTTTCGGGCTGCATACAGGATAACGACCGCGGGCTTTTAGTTGGAAGAAGAACATTCGGGAAAGGACTGGTGCAAAAGCCCTTTACCATGAGCGATGGCTCGCAGCTGAAACTGACCACCGCCCACTACTACACCCCCAGCGGGCGTTGTATTCAAAAGCCTTACGGCAACGGCAATAAAGATTACCGCGATGACTATAAAGAACGCCTAGAATCGGGCGAGCTTTTCGGCAAGGACACTTTTAAGTTTGCCGACTCCCTTCTGTATCACACCAAAATCGGCCGCAATGTATTTGGTGGCGGTGGGGTAATGCCCGACTTTTTTGTAGCGGTAGACACTTCTGAAACCTCTACCCTCCACAACCAGCTTATACGCAAGGGCACCGAAAACAAATTCTGCCTGGAATATGTTGACCGCAACCGCAGCCAACTGAATGCGTCCTATGTGAATGCCGATAGCTTCTTCTACAACTTTGCAGTAGATACACTGGTGCTGAAGGAATACTTTGAAGCAGCAGTAAGGGACAGTGTATTTAAACTAAAAGCAGGTGTTACACCGGCAGGCTACTCGGCCTACTTCGGAGCGGTAGAGAACGACACCACGCTGAACTTTGAAAAAGATTTTGCTAAATCAGAAAAGCTGATTAAAGCAAGGCTGAAGGCTACCATCGGCCGCAACCTGTTCGATACAGGGCTTTGGTACCGCATTATCAATACCACCATTAACGATGTGTACGCCAAAGCTTTGGAAGTAATTACCACACCTGCTAAGTTTGATGTGCTGACCAAGAAAGCCGAAGAGCCCAAAAAGCCCGGAACCGGAAAGAGCAAAACACCCAATAAGAAAAAAGTAAAACTTGAAACTAAATAACATGACAATAGGACTATTCTACGGAACAGACACCGGCAACACCGAGAGAGTTGCCAAAAGAGTTAAAGAACTTCTGGAAGCAAAAACAGGAGAAGGCACAGTGGAAGTGCAGGAAATTTACAAGAAGAAGAAAGAAGACATGGCTAAGTATGAGTTGCTCGTACTTGGTATGCCTACCTGGTATGATGGCGAACTGCAAGGCGACTGGGAAGAGTTCATCAGCGAAATGAACCAGATTGACTTTAGCGGAAAGAAGGTGGCCTTCTTTGGCCTAGGCGACCAATATGGATATGCCTCTTACTTTGTTGATGCCTTACAGGTATTTGCCGAAATAGTAGAGAAAAACAAAGGAACCTTAGTGGGCTTTTGGCCGGCAGAAGGGTATGAGCACGATTTTTCTAAAGCCCAAAGGGGTGATAAGTTCATAGGTCTTGCCTTAGATGTAGATAATCAGGATGAACTGACCGAACCGCGCATACAAAAGTGGGTGGAGCAGATACACGCTGAGTTTGGATTGTAATTCATAACCCCATAAAGTAAAGAAGCCCCGCAATTGCAGGGCTTCTTTACTTTATGAACGGGCTATTTGCCTATAAGTATTTGAAGTTAAACTTCGGAGTAAGCTTAAGCAAGCTCTCGTAAATCAGTTTAATTACGTTCTCGGTATCTTCAATCGAAATCATTTCCACCGTGGTGTGCATGTAACGAAGTGGCAACGAAATAAGCACCGAAGGAATACCACCTTTAGTATAAGCAAAGGCATCGGTATCAGTTCCGGTGGAACGCGAAGCGGCATCTATCTGGTAAGGAATCTTCTTATCCTTGGCCGTATCCAACACAAAATCCAGTAACTTGTTGTGAACTGCCGGACCAATTGTGAGCACAGGTCCGCTGCCCGATTTAAAGTCGCCTTCTACAATTTTATCAATCATAGGAGTAGAAGTATCATGGCACACATCGGTAATAATAGCGCAGTCAGGGTGAATAGTGTGCGCCACCATTTCAGCACCGCGTAAGCCTACTTCTTCCTGTACCGAATTAACTATGTAAAGAGCAAAAGGAAGTTTCTTCTTATTGTCCTTCAACATACGTGCTACCTTGGCAATCATAAATCCACCGGCACGGTTATCTAGCGCACGACCTACAAAGTAGCGGTTGTTCAATACAAAAAATTCATCCTGGTAGGTAATAACACAACCTACGTGTATTCCCATCGCCTCTACTTCTTTTTTGGTAACGGCCCCGCAATCGAGAAAGATGTTGGTAAGCGTAGGCGCCTGCTCCTTACCATCTTTACGCGTGTGAATGGCCGGCCATCCGAAAACGGCTTCAATCTTCTTGCCCTCGCGGGTATGTATCCATACTTTCTTAGAAGGGGCAATCTGGTGGTCGCTGCCACCATTGCGCTTTACATAAATCAACCCCTGCTCGCTGATATAAGAAACAAACCATGAAATTTCATCGGCATGCGCCTCAATAACCACTTTAAACTTTGCATCGGGGTTTATAATACCGTAAACAGTGCCGTAGTTATCTACTTCATATTTATCAACAGCAGGCTTTAGGTAATTCAGCCATATTTTTTGCCCTTCGGCCTCAAAACCTGTAGGAGAAGGGTTATTAATGTAAGCCTGAAAGAACTTCTTGTCTTCGTCAGTTAAAATGCTTTTTGTCTTAGCGGGGGTCTTCTTCTTTGTAGCCATTCTATTAAGGATTCGTTATTACCGCAAGATTAGGGATTCCTAGTAAACCTGCAAACTCTCTAAAAGCCCTATAAATA
>CAZLXD010000115.1:0-4668 GCA_964563185.1 uncultured Chitinophaga sp. | reverse complement strand
GTGAAGGCAACTTCACATAGCCTTTTACTTTTGCATATTAAATACCTGATAGCATGCGTCCGAAACTTCTATACGTTGCACTTCTTCTTTTTGTTCTGCAGCCCGTTTTTTCTCAGCAAACAAAAATAACGGAGAATGTTATTGTGGTAACCTGGGATGGCTTCCGCTGGCAGGAATTATTTTACGGAGCCGAAAAGAAACTGATTGGTTACACTAAGCAGGTAAAAGATACAGCCGGTTTAAAAAAGAAGTTTTGGGCAGCTACCCCCGAAGAAAGAAGAGAAAAACTCCTCCCCTTCTTTTGGAGCACTATTGCACGGCAGGGAATACTTTATGGCAACCGCAAAGCAGGCAGCAAAGTGAACATTACTAATCCGCACAAGTTTTCCTATCCGGGTTACAATGAAGTATTCAGTGGTTATGGTGACCCTAAGATTAACAGCAACGATTATCCTGATAACCCTAACCCGAATATTTTCGATTTCCTGCAATCGCAGCCTGCCTTTAAAGGAAAGTTAGCAGCCTTTGCCACCTGGGATGCCTTCCCGCGCATTATTAACAGCAACCGGAATAACACCCCGGTGTTTGTAAACATTCAAAAGGACAGCACCGGTGCGGTGCATTGCAAGGAGGTAAAGTATGGCTCGTGGGAAACCGGCTGCCCCGTGGGCAATGGATATGTAAGTACCGATACGCTGACTTATCGCTTTGCCAAAGAATACATTAAGCGCAATCATCCGCGCTTTGCGTTCATAGGTTTTGACGAAACCGACCATTTTGCCCACGAAGGCAACTACGACCATTACCTTTATTCAGCCCACATGCTGGACGAGTTTTTGAAAGACCTGTGGGTAATGATACAAAACGACCCGCAGTATAAGGACAAAACCACGCTGATACTCACCACCGACCACGGGCGTGGCCACAAAGGCAAAAGTATGTGGCGACACCACGGCAGAATAATTATGGATGCCCATCAAATTTGGATAGCCGCTATGGGGCCTGATACCAAACCGCTGGGCGAAGTAAAGACGAAGGGAAAACACTATCAGAAGGAGATAGCACAAACCATTGCCCACCTTTTAGGGTTTGAATATAACCTGCAGCCAAAGGCAGGTAAGGCAATACCGGAAATTACGGGAGAATAGCTTGCAATTGAGCAGCAAGTTCCTCTGTGCTTTGCCTTAGAGGATTAAAAGAAATGTGCGCCTTCTGATAGTGAGGCAACCGATTCGTAAGCGTTTGGTGAATAAAATTCTTCAGCCCCTCCTCATTCAATCCTTTTAAAAGCGGTCGTTCGTCTAAATTGGTTTGCTGCAGGCGGTTAAAGATTGTTTTTTCGTCCAGTTCTATGTAAACCACCGTACCCTTGCTTTTCATCCAATCCATGTTATCAAAAAAGCAGGGAGTGCCCCCGCCTGTGGAAACAAGCTTTCCGGTTACATCTAAACCTTTCAGTGTTTCGCTTTCAGCTTTTCGGAAGTAGTCAATGCCCCTTTCCTCCACTAAAATACTCACTGACATTTGTGATTTCGGATTTGTGATTTCGGATTTGCAACACCTTACTACTTCCTCATCCAAATCAACAAACTGCAACCCAAGTTTAGCTGCCAGCTTTTTGCCGAGCGTTGTTTTACCCGAGCCCATAAAACCAATCAGAAAAACAGTGGAAGGCATCTTTACTATTTAACCGTTACCCGAGGATCGAGAACAGAGTAAAGAATATCAGTAAAGATGTTCATGACCACGAATACGAATGCCACAAATAAAACGCTGCCCATTACCACCGGAAAATCGAAAGAAAGTAGTGATTCGATGGTTTGCAGGCCAAGCCCTTTGTAATCGAAGACGCGCTCAATAAAGAAAGCTCCTGTGAGCAAGGCTGCCAGCCAACCTGATATAGAGGTAACAACCGGGTTCATGGCATTGCGCAGCCCGTGTTTGAACACCACATTGTAGTAGTTCAATCCTTTAGCACGGGCAGTGCGTATGTAATCCTGGCTCATTACATCGAGCATGGAGCTGCGGGTAAGCTGTGCAATAATGGCAATAGGGCGAACTCCCAGCGCAATCATAGGCAGCCACAAGTTTTTCCAAATGGTAATCACCTCTCCGTTGTAATCAATGTCGGTTAAGGAGCCGCGGACATTTAGCCCCGTCCAATCGCGCAGGTAGTAGCCGAATACGGTGGCCAGAATAATTCCCGAGAAATAAGCAGGCTGCGAAATACCGAAAGTAGAAAGCACCAGTATCAGATTATCCCAAACAGAATATTGCTTGATAGCTGCAAATACTCCCATTACAATTCCTATTATGGAAGCCAGGAGCATGGCAGAGATAGCCAGCACAAACGTAGGATACACCTTCTCCCCTAACACTTCACTTACCTTTCTACGTGTTTGAAAGGACTTACCGAGGTAAGGGGCCTTGACTACAACCGAAGTGCTCCCCGCAGTAAACAACGGAGTAAAACTCACTTCATCGGGGTTGAGGTAAGTAGGCGCATCCTCGTTCTGTTGGTTATGAAAAGAAAGCGGAGAAATGTCGTTGAAGTATAAAACAAGCCTTTCGTACCAGGGCAGGTTTAAACGGAACTCACGTTCAATGGCCTCTACCGAAGCGGTATCGGCCCGTTGGCCGAGCGTCATACGCGCGGAGTTCACCGGCAACACATTAAACAATACAAAAATGACCACAATTACTCCGAACATAACGAGCAGTCCGTTCAGTAAGCGTTTGGCAATAAATTGGAGTAGTTGCATTATTCGGCAAGTAGTTTTTCTACCTCACTTAGCAGCACAGGCAAATGATTAACAACAATAGACCAGATTGTTTTCACATCTACACGGTCGTATTCATGAGCAATGATATTACGCGTGCCCCTTATTTTTGCGGCCGAAGGAATGCTGATAGTGTTATCGCGTTTACTTATTCTGGCAACCGCTTCCCCTATTATCTCTAACTCGCGTTGCACGGCCATTTGATGCAAACGGCTCTTCTCAAACTCTGCAAATACACGCTTTCCTTCAAAGTAAGAGTTAATGTATTGAATGGATGTCTTTATATCAGTCAGGTATTTCCTGATTTCATCATCCATAAATGGGCGTTTTGGTTTTGTTCATCACCTTAATAAAATAAGGATTACTCAGGTATTCTTCCGCCACTAAATCCACTTCGCGTTGTAGCAGGCTTTCTAACTTTAACTGAAAGTCGAAGAAATTATCGGCATACGTTTCTAATGGCACATCCTGCTTAAATCTATACAGCAAATCAACATCGCTCTCCTCATTAAAATTTTCGGTGCATACCGAGCCAAAGGCATACAGCTTTTCTACCTGATGTTGCTTACACAACTCAGCAACTACCGGCAGGTTATCTTTAAGAATAGGCTGTAACATGCTGCTAATTTACTTTTTAAAATACTCCTTGTTCAACTGCTCGTAAGTAGGCAGGTGGCGGTGGTGCCACTTAGCCACTACCACTCCGTGCTTAAACAACACCAGGCCCGGGTTAGAGCGAATAATTGTCTTCAGCGGAGTTTCATCGGCATGGTAGAAAGGATAAGCCGTATTGTTCTGGTGGCGGAAGTCTTCTACTTTACCATCGTTTACCGTAACTGCATAAAACTTCACTCCTATTTTATCGCAGCCTTTGGCAATTTCATTCAACTCTTTAAAAGCATCGGCATGTGTTTTATTCAGGTTGTGCGATACCACCATCAGGCTGTAGTTATCATCACTTAGCAGAGTATCGGTTATATCCTGCCCTTCTTCGTCTTCAATGCGCAGGTTGGTAATTTTGGCCGGAATACCCGGATCGAGCACTTTGTCCTTGCGCTCTACAAATTCAATCTCATCATAATTAAGGCCGGTCAGTTCATTCATGGTGTACTCTTTCATCTCACCGGTTTTCTTGTTTTTGTAAACAAAGAGCATTTCAATTTTAGCAGGCACTTTCTCCTTGCGCAGGTCAACAATATCGTTGCCCGGCTTGTAAGGGCGGAAGTCAATCATGGGCTCATCCATGTAAACATTATACAGGCAGAACAGCAATGAAGCTACTCCCGATATGAAAGCCAAACCGGTGCGGGCAGTATCGTTAAACACGGGGCGCACGTGCTTAACGCCTAACACCAGCAGCAGTATCATGGCATCGAGTACTAAATCCTTGTAGAAGGTTTCCCAGGGCTTCAGTTTTATAAAATCGCCAAAGCAACCGCAGTCGGTTACTTTCATTTTGGTTTCTACAAACTCGTTCACCTTAATTATCTGACCAAACTTTACCAAAAGAACTGCTATAAAAATGGTGGATATAAGAGCATTCTTCTGTCTCTTTCTGCTATCGGCCGGTACCGCAATTAAACTGAGCATTGCCATAGTTCCGAAGGCAAGCAGAATAAAATTAAGGTCAATAGAATAGCCCGACAGATAAGTATAGCCCGTAAGGAATGTAAAGAACAAGGTAAGCCACCAGATAATAGTAGTGGTAAAGCGTGGCATCCAACCAATGAGCAGCATAAAACCAATGAACAGTTCCAGCGCAATCATTACAATAGAGAAGAAGGTGCTGAACTGCGCTATCCATTCCCAGAAAGGGCGAAGGCCTTCACAGGCAAATGCTTCGATGTTTTCGTGCGTGTTGTAGCGGGTGCCCGGTGGGGCGGGGGCG
>CAZLXD010000114.1:0-9537 GCA_964563185.1 uncultured Chitinophaga sp. | reverse complement strand
GATTATGGGCCGGTGTTTTTCAGGCCGCAATTCCGTGTTCAAAATTTTGGAAGGCATAAAACGCCTCTAATTGCAGCAGTTTTTGAATGCGCCAAAGGATTCCCTTGTAGTTGGGTTTCCAGTTGTTGAGCTTTTCCATCAGTTTTTCAAAGCCAAGTATGCTGATGCTGCGTTTGATGTTATACACCAAACAAATTAGGCTGTGTTCTCCGTTTACTTTTTCCAGTCCGTTGAGGTCAATCATCTCTTCCACCTTTCGTGTTTTGGGTTTATAGTTCAGCCACTTTTTAAGGTTGTAGGCTATGGCTGCGCCCAGCATAAATTTGTTGGCTTGTTCAATTCCGCGGGTCCATATCCGCCTCATGCCGGTAAAGTTAATGAGCGTGCCCAACACCGGCTCTACCGTGCTGCTGCGCAGTTTCTTGTAAATTTTTGCTTTGCGTGTTTGCAGGCGTTGGTGCATTTGGTCATACAGTGGTTTATCTATGCTTTCAACGAGCTGTTCGACATGTTCCAGGGCATGTCGAACCATAGATAAAACAGGATTTAAATCCTTTATATCTAAACTTCGGGATGCCTGCCCAAATGTCGCAAGCCTCCCGCTCGTGCCTATAACAAAACCAACCGCAGCCATCCTTTAAAGGGGTGGCTTCGGTGCATATAGGCGGGGTTAGCCGTTGCGGTCGCCTGACCGGCATCTCTGCGTAAACAGTGGTTGGTGTTTCAATTACCTGAAACAGTTCTAGCGGATTTCATTGCTCTCCATTTGGTTCTTTCGGCCATTTAGGAATGGTGTGCAGTTTTATAACAGCCCTCATGGGTTTTGGTACCTGGTGGTGGTTATCTGCTTTTGCAAAGCAGAGAAAGATGTGGGTTGAATGGAGTAAGGATACAAAAAAAACGCCCCGAAAATTTCGAGGCGTTTGTAAGGTGGTGATTTTGCCGGGATTCGAACCCGGGACCCATACATTAAAAGTGTATTGCTCTACCAGCTGAGCTACAAAATCGAACCGTGTGCTTTTTAAAAGCGGACGCAAATATAAATGCTTTGCTTAAAAGTAAAAGTGCGGGTAAAAATTTATTCCGGCTTTTTTGCTTCAAGTATTACGCCCTCTGCTAAAAATGTAATTTCTACAGCAGGCTCGGTAATTTTCTCAATCTCTTCTTTCGGTTTTCCTGCATCCTCGGCATAGTGGCGCAACTGTGCTACCGAGGTGGTATCCCACGATGCTCTGCCCTGCGCGTAAAAGGTTCGTCCGTCACCATCCTTCGGCATAAAAAAAGCATAGTCCTTAAAACGGATGCGCATGGTCTTTCCGTTGCCCAGGTCGGTGGTCATCCAGCAACCTTTTACCTGGCACACGGCCACCACCGTTCCTTTAATTTTTACATCCAGTGCCGCTTGCCCTTTCATTTTGCCGGGCAGTGCGTGTACATCAAATGCTCCATCCTTGGTAATGGTGGCACCGTAGGTGGTGTCCTTGCTTTTACTTTTTCCTTTTGCTTTTCCCTTGTTTTTACTTTGGGCACTGGCAGAAAATGCCACTAACATTATTACCGCTGCAACAGCCAATATTCTCTTCATGTTTTTTTGGGTTTAGGGCTACGAAAATAAAAGTTTGAAATAAAAGCGCGGGTCCTTCAGCCGGGCGCGCATATCCAGGTCTTCGAACATACACGAAATAGTTTCGCGCAACACTTTATTGCTGTTGGCTTTGCGCACCACAAAGTTGAACAGCGATGGAAAGTTTACTAACTGCTGCATACGGTAGGAGAGCAGGAGTTCGCTCCAAAGCCTGTGGTATAAGTCGGCATCATATTGCCGGTTAAATATTTCTGAAAAATTATTCTGCTGTAAGCAACGCTCTGCCTGCGTGGCGGCAAACATGCCGCTCATCATGGCGTTACCTATTCCTTCTCCGGTAAAGGGGTCAATTAACTGTGCAGCATCGCCACACAACAAATAGTGGTTGCCCGATAGCTTTCTTTTCTTAGAGCCTAACGGAAGGCCGTGCAGTTTTACATCGCCAATCTGTTCTGCACTTTCAAACCGCTTACGTATAGTAGGATTATCTGCCAGCACTTTCTCAAAAGATTTCTTCAGGTTAATTTTTTTACCGTTCATTTTATCGGCACGCATGCCTATGCCTATGTTGGCGTACCCGTCAGGCAACGGAAAAATCCAGAAATAACCGGGCAGTATGTCCTTAATAAAGTGGAGTTCAATAAAGCTTTCGGTATCTAATCCTGTTACGCCCTTGTAGTAAGCGCGCAATCCAAAGCAGTTGTGTGCTGCTTCGGTTTTTATTCCGGCTACATTTTTTGCAAAAGAAGAATAAGCGCCATCGCAGGCAATTACCAGTTTAGCGCTAATGGTGTTTCCGTTTTTATCGGTAGCTGTAATGCCCTCCGGTGTTTGCTCATAGTGCCGTATTTCGCAGCCTTCTATGGTTTGCACTAAACTGTCGGCTTTTGCATTTTGAAACAGCCAATTGTCAAAATCCATTCGCTTGCTTATGAAGCCGGGCGCTTTATCACTCTCTGTTTTATTCAGCTTAAAAGGAATGCGAAGTGATTGTTCATTAGGTGCCACAAAGGTTACCCCCCACGAACCGAGGAAAGTTTCGTTGCCTCTTATCTCATTGGTTAGTTTAGTATCCAGCTTGTTCAGCACTTCCGCCACTTTGCCGCTCAGGGCATCGCCACATATTTTATCGCGCGGAAAAATTTCTTTGTCGGTGAGTGTGCAACTGATTCCTTTTTTAGCAAGGAACAGTGCTGCGGTGGCACCGGCCGGCCCTGCTCCTGTAATCAGTATGTTAGTGTGTATGGCTGCCAACGTTTTGTTTTAAAACGAACTGGCCATACGCAGGTAAATAGAAGAACCCGGCATGTGTGTAGGAACCAGCAGGCCTAACAGGTTGTTACTGCCTACCGTAAGGTCAAAGTATTTCCAGCTTTTTGAAAACTCGAAGCCTAAGTTAAAGCGGGCATAAGCACCGGCACCTGCCGAGGCGGAAACAACCATATCGGGTTTAAGGAAGTAATTCACTTTTACAAAACCATAAGCATAATACTTGGGCAGGTAACGGTACATTAAACCAACGTTCAGCACTAAGCGGTTATGCATTAAAGGCTTGGAGAAAACTAACTGAGCCGAGAAAGGCATAAACACCGAATACTTGTTGGTGGTTTTGCCCGGCAGGTTGGCGCGTACTGCACTGTCAACATTTAGTGTATCGAAAGTTTGCGAACTAAACTCTAACAGGTTAGGGATGGTAATGCCTTTAAACACCACATTCTTAGCTCCGGAATAATTAACGGGAGTTTTGCGGAAAGTCATATAGCCCACATCCATCAGGTCGAGCGATATCTTCCACTTGTCTTTATTCATAAAGGCAATGTTGAAATCGGCCGAAGCACCTGCTCCGTTCAGCTGGGTAAATTCCACCGCCCCTTCGCGGGCGGTGTTAAAGGTAAGATCGTAGTTGAATACAATAGAATCGGCATCGGGCGCTGTGTATATCCAGGAAGTTCCGGTTTTAATGTATTGGTTGTTGATGCCCTGTAGGAAAGAGCCCGTAATACCAAACTGCATCTGGTACTTTCCGTAGTCTATTACCTTGCTAAAGCCAAGTGTTAACTGATTAAAAATATGGTTCTGAAAGTTGAAGTTGGTAAAGTTGGCAGTGTCGCCTTCAAAGCGGGCATTGCCGTAAAATACCATCCGGTAAGCATCCTGTGTTCCGGTAATTAACCGCGACTGGCGGTGGTGCCAGCCCAAAATAACGGTGCCGTCCCAGTTTTTAAAGTATCTGCGGTAGGTGGCTCCGGTTTTCATATAGTCGTCAAACTTTAATCCATTGCGCAGGTTCTTATCGGTTCTGTCCTTGAGGCTATTGGTAATTTCTCCCTTAAACAACATTTTGTAAACAAACATGGCCGGTACAGCATCAGAGTTGGCCTGGTAGTCAAAGTCAACGTTTATGCGGTTGTTGGCATCAGAGCGGAAGTTTTCGTTAAACACATTGTTGATGGCTACCGATGTGTAATTGTATAGCAGGTAACTGCGCGGGGCTGTGGTATCCTTACTAATGGAGGTAGAATCCTGAGCCTGCATGTAAAGCAGGCTGTAAATGCCTGCAGCGGCTAAAAGAAGTTTTCTCATTAAATCAAAATTGCACTGAATCAAAAGTCAGCGTTTATTTCATAGTTAAAACGCGCGGTGAAAGTAATATCCAAATTGTAATCGCTGTATATTTTCAGGTATTGCCCGTTGCAGGTGGCGTTGTTTGATTTGGTAGAAAAGTCGGCACGGATAACTGCCCTGCGACCGGTTTTAATCTTTTCCATGCGCTGTTCATCTACATACAAAGGAATTTTAGTTCGCTTGTTCTGTTCGGCTTTACAGTTGGCATTCAAGTCGGCTGCTGCTACATTCTCATTGTTGGCAAGGGTATCTACTGTATTCCAGTTTTCATCGTAAACAATCATGGTAACATTGGCCTCAATGGGGTACTTGTTCATGGCTATCAGGTTAATTACCCCATCGGTAATACCAGCCACATTGGTATTGGTTTGGCTCAGGTCAAAACCAATAGTATCCAATAGCACTAAGTTGTTGGCAATAAGCGAAAGAGGAATTTCAGCATTCAACTTTACCTTAAGGGCACTTTCCAGATAAGCAAAATCGCGGTATTGCAGGTTATTGCCGTTTACGTTGGTTCTTACCTGCACATCGTATTGCAGTTGATTAGGTAAAATACCCAGTAACTCGCGAATATTGGAGTTGCTGTTATCAATCATAAAATTGTTGATGGCCGGTGTAAGCGGAAAATCGGTGGCGCGGTTAACAGTAAGTGGTTGCCCTACAATAGAACCGGTAAGTGTTTTGCTGCCATTGTTAGGGCTAACGGCAGTAAAGTTGTTTATCTTCACCTGCCCGTCCACTCCAATACCATTCTCAATAGAGAAATTCATTTTCACATCCTCCAAATCAATGGTTCCGCTCTTGAACATTTCAAGAAACGCAAAGTCGGAAGTGTCAATAGCAGAAATAGTATCGCGCCCGGCATAGCCTTTAATATAGTTGGGGGCAATATTTTTTAGCTCGTAGCGTACAAGCAGGCTATCGGCTGCGGTAATGTGGCGGGTAATGCCTGATGAGTCAATGCGGGCAATTACTTTTTGGGTGTAGGTGTTAAACTTGGTACCGTCTTTTCCTGTCAGGTTAATCGAATAACCTGTAATGTCAAAAGAATCGTCAACAGTTACTGTTCCACCTACAGGAGCAGCGGGCACAGTGGTATACATTTTAAGCGGGTTTCCGAAGTTATCGTATGCTCCCACTAATGTGTATTCTAAATATAGTTGCTCCTCTACCGAACTGGTAACATACACATGCAATAAACCTCTACGGGCATCTATATAGGTAAACTTACGGTCTCCAATTACCTGAGTCACATCTTCAATAACTTCCACTACATTCTGAGTCGGAAATTTGGCCCATGCTTCAGAAGCGCGAAGAGCTGTGGCAAAAATGTCAAGTTCAATATAGTCGGAAGTGTCAATAAGCACAGGAACATTGCTACTGCCAGGAGTGGACAGGTTAACTACCTCAAAGTTCATCTTGTTGGTTAGCTTCACTCCTGTTATTGGTATTTCAAAATAGGAAGAGTCATATGGAGCGACCGGGGGCATATTATAGGTGGCAACAAATGAACCATCGCTTACGTTGGACAAATTACAGGTCGCTCCATTAATGGGTACGGGAAGGTGATTTATTGCCCATACCTTCACTACACCTGATTGCAGTATTGCACTATCAAAATATGCGGTAGCATCGAAAGGAAACGCTCCAGGATTTAAACCATTTAATGGAGGTAAAACTACTGAGTTGCCGTTTTGGGCTAATAGAAACTGACCTAGTAGCTGAGTTCCGGGGTCGGGATTCATTAACATGTTCTGAGCTAAAGTCCCCAATGAAACCCTCACTCTTACCCGTTGATTGCCGAGAACCAGTTCAGTAATATTAAACTTTTGTCCAATGGCTGTATCTGGAATGTTTATTACCTGCTCAGCCAAATTGAAGTTGTAAAGGATAGATGAATAGGCCAGAGTAAGCGAGTTGTCGGAATTGGTTTTTATAGTAGAATCCTTAACCAGATTTTGCAAGGAGAGGTTAGTAGTGGCAATAGGTACCAGCAACTCGGTATCCCAACTTGTTTTCCTTTCTTTTTTACAAGAGCCAACAAAAATTGATAGTATAGAGAACAAAAGAAGTAGAGAGGAATATCCCTTCGGAAATAGCTTCATTATAGATACATTGTGACACCCGAAAATATGAAATTTGATAAGAGCAGTCTGCACGGTTACTGTAATCTGAGTCCTTTACAAATAGCTTCATGTAAACAGTTGACCCTGATTCGCTTTGGTTGGTAATGCTGCGCATTAGGTAGTTCTTTAGTTTTTTGCCACTACGGGACAGTCTCTTTGGCTTGCTTTTTCTTCTGCCAATATTAAATCCCTATTGAGATTTTTTGTGCCGCAGACACTAAACACAGGTAGTTCTTTGCATACGCCACCCAAGATTTTCTACCGAAAATTTTAGATGGCCCCCTCTCAAGAGGGGAAAATGAAAGCAGCCAGAAATAACTATTCATTCTTAACTTAATGGCATTGCGCTTAGGGATAAAACTGCTACGGAGGCGCATGTTTATGGTAAGAGGGTTATCTATAAATATATGACCCCAATGGAGTTGAACCATTGCCGTTTTATGGAAGCACGCACACCGGAAAAAAATCAATTTCTACGTAATGGCGGGGCAATACCCAAAGGGGATGGCTCTGTTGCTTTAGGGAGGTAAGCCATATCCCTTAAAGCCGGGCCAGCAGCGATTGGAGCAAAATTTACATACTGAGAAGCGAAAGGTACAGCGGCAGATACGGAATTTACACCGACCGGAACCGGATTTACATTGGCAGGAACCAAATTTACATTGGCAGAAACAGGATTTACATTGGCAGGAGCGGATTTTACACCGGCAGATGGAAGCGGTACATTGGCAGAAGTTGGATTTATGTTAACAGAAGTTAAGGGTACATTGGCAGAAACTGAATTTACATTGGCAGGAGCAGGACCTACAATTGATTATGAGGGAGTTAGGTAGGGGCAAAGGGCAAACGTGAAACGTGAAAAGGCAAATAGCAAAAGACAAAATGGCAAGGAGCAAAAGGCAAAGGGCAAAAGTGAAACAACAAAGGGCAAATGTAAAATGTGAAAGGTAATCGAGGAACGTTACTCTTTGTCCTGTTTGGTTGGCCGTTCAAGCGGTTACTATGGCCAACAGGTTTTGCCGGTGAGGCGACCGTCAATGACGCAGGATGGGTAAAGTGCCCTTTCCCTTTCCTTTTCTTTGTGTCTCCGTGCGCCACCTCTTTGCTCTTCGCTCTTTAATCTTTTATTCTTTCGTTTCACCTTTCACCTTTGCTAATTCTCTCATTCAAACTTCCCCTCTAAACTTATATTTGCGGCTCTATGAAGATTAGTTACAACTGGCTGAAACAATACGTTGATTTTCACCTTACCCCCACCGACCTGGCCGAAGTGCTCACCGGTGTTGGCTTAGAGGTAGAAGAAGTAACCCCTTTCGAAACCATTCCCGGAGGGCTGGAAGGCGTGGTTATTGGCGAAGTAAAGGAGTGCGCCAAACACCCCGATGCCGATAAACTTTCGGTTACCAAAGTAGAGGTGGGCAATGGCGAACTGCTGCAAATAGTATGTGGGGCACCCAACGTGGCAGCGGGGCAAAAAGTAGTGGTGGCGCTGGTAGGCAGCACGCTCAACCCCACAGCAGGCGAAAAACTACAAATTAAAAAAGCGAAAATACGCGGGGTGGAAAGCTACGGTATGATATGTGCCGAAGATGAAATAGGCCTTAGCGAAAGCCATGCGGGTATTATGGTGCTGCCCGACTATGCGGTGGTGGGCACCAAAGCAGCCGATTACTTCAAGGTAGAAAAAGATTACGTGCTGGAAATTGGCTTAACCCCCAACCGCAGCGATGCCAATTCGCACATAGGCGTGGCACGCGATTTAGCGGCTGCCCTCAACGTGGCTTATAAAGCCCCCGTTACCTTCAGCAAACCTTTAGTAAGCTACTTTACCGAAGCAGCAGGCAATGGAATAGCCGTAGAAATAAAAGATACCGCTGCCTGCCCCCGCTACTCCGGTGTATTGCTGCAGGGCATTACCGTAACCGATTCGCCCGAGTGGTTAAAGAACAAACTGAAAGCCATAGGCATAAAGGCCGTTAACAACGTAGTGGACATTACCAACTATGTATTGCACGAATACGGCCAGCCCCTGCACGCCTTCGATGCCGCTAAAATTAAAGGCGGAAAAGTAGTGGTGCAGAAGGTAACAGCCGCTACTCCCTTTGTAACCTTGGACGGTAAGGAAATAAAACTGCATGCCGATGACCTGGTGATATGCGATGCCGAATCGCCCATGTGCATAGCAGGCGTTTATGGCGGTGCCAACAGTGGCGTAACTGCCGGCACCACTTCGGTGTTTTTAGAGAGCGCTTACTTTGCCCCAACGGGCATTCGCAAAACGGCTGCCCGCCACCAACTGCGCACCGATGCCGCCACCCACTTCGAAAAAGGCTGCGACCCCAACTGCACGCTTGAAGTATTAAAGCGCGCAGCATTACTTATTGCCGAAATTTGCGGAGGCACCGTGGCCTCGCCCGTAACCGATGTATATCCGCAACCCATAGCCGCACACCGGGTGCCGGTTTCTTATAACCGCATAATGCGCTTAGCCGGTTTTACTATTCAGCCCGAAACCGTAAAGGCTATTCTTAAACATCTGGAAATTAATATAGAGAAGGAAGAAGGCGATGAATGGCAGCTGTCGGTCCCTACCTTTAAAACCGAAGTAACCCGCGAGGCCGATGTGGTGGAAGAAATACTTCGCATATACGGCTACAACAGTTTTACCCTGCCTAAGCAGGTAAAGGCCAGTCTTCAGTTTATGCCGGCCGTTGATATCGTGAAGACAGAGAATATGGGGGACTGCCCATGGAACCTTGATTATAAGGATATAGATGAGGTCGAGGCGAAGGTGACTATCAGGAGCATCGGGGACGGCAGGTGCACCCCCGCTACAAACAAGATCAAGCTCGTCGATGGTAAGGGGGTCATGAGCTATAGCACACCGCTTGAGATAAAGCTCACCTACGGTTACAACACCTTTGTCAAGAAGGATATAGAGATAGCGAGGATTCCCGGGACCAAGCAGTATGTGAATTAGCGTGGGATTGACTGCACCGCAAACTATTTATATACCTCAATCACAGGGAGGGAAAAGGAGGATTACACATGAAACGCCTTGCACTCATCGCATTACTGGTCATCGGATCATTCACTTTGTCCTGCTCGGACGGGAGGGAACCGAATGTTGTCGCGCCGTTCCTTGGCGGCTATGACGGCCTCACTGCTGAATTCATGCCGATAGGGACAGTGGGCGAGTCA
>CAZLXD010000113.1:7722-9548 GCA_964563185.1 uncultured Chitinophaga sp. | reverse complement strand
GGCGGCCTTTTCCAAAGCTTTCATGCCCTTGTAGTAGGTAATCATCTTGGTCCACTTCTTTATCTTCTTGTTGCTGTTCAAAAATTTTTCTAACCAGTTTTGTTCAGTACCAATCTTCTTTACATAATCGGTATTAATAATTGTGCAGGGGGTGCCCGAAAGCCGGGTGGTCATTACAATATCTTTGGCGGTGTAGTTCACACAGGCCATTTTATAATCGTGCGAAACGGGGGCCTCTTCGCTGGCAATAAACGGGCTGCCAATTGAAATTCCGCAGGCACCGTAATCCATCATCTTTTTCATTTGTTCGCCATTGCCTACTCCGCCTGCCGATATTACGGGCAGGTTGGTATGTTTTACCAACGTGGTAATAAGGTCGCGCGGGCCCATGTACCCGGCATGTCCTCCCGCTTCGTTGTTAACGGCAATCAGGGCATCAGGCCCCATAGGCTCCACCTTTTTAGCGTATTCCAAATCTATCACATCGCAAAACACCTTAATGCCCGCAGGTTTGCAGGCTTTAATAATAGCTTCGGGCGAACCGAGTGAAGTAATAATGAAGCCAACCTTGTATTCTACACAAGTACGCAGTTGCTCTTCTAACTTAAGGTTCGATTTGTTGGCTATAAGGTTAATGCCAAAAGGCTTGTCGGTGGCAGCTTTTATTTCATCCAGCGCTTTGCGGAAATCGGCATCGGTACGGTAGTTAAGTGCCGGAATTGCTCCGGTAATACCAGCCTTGCAGCCTTCAATAATCATTTGGGCATTGCTTACCAAAAACATGGGTGCCATTATAATGGGATAATCAATGTTCAGCATCCGTGTAAGCGCGGTATCTACCTTGGGCATGTTCTGTTTTTTTGTGGCGATAAACATAGCAAGAAGTAGGGAATGAAGAAGGTGTTAGGATAGAGGAGTTAGAAAGAAGTTGCACGCACAGGCACACAGAAACCAACCCCAACCCGAAGTTCATTTATGCAGAATCTAAACCCTGCATTATCTGCGGTGCAGCATTACACGCCTTCATAAACCGGGCCTTTCCGCCTGCTTGGCGGTGGCTGCACGGGCCGATTGCTGTGCTTATTAGCAGTTGGTACCGGCAAGGCACCAAAGCCGGGCGGTTTATTCCATTGTATAATGGTGGGTTGTTTAACATGATTAAAATCGAATGTGCAACTGCTTGTCTCTTTCACTGTGCCGCTTCAAAAACTTATAGCCATCACCCCGCAGCATGGCATTTTTAGTTACGTTTGCCCTATGCGAATAACGTTTCACGGGGCAGCCCGTTGTGTAACCGGCAGTAAACATTTATTAGAACTAAACAGCGGCACCAAAATCCTTTTAGACTGTGGCATGTTTCAGGGCAACCCCAAAGAAAGCGATGCCCTTAACCGCCACTTCGGTTTCAGCCCAGTGCAAATCAACTACGTATTGCTTTCGCATGCCCATATCGACCACTGCGGGCTTATACCGCGTTTGGTAGCCGAAGGTTTTACGGGTAAGGTTTACTGCACCCCCGCCACTTACGACCTCGCCAAAATCCTATTGCTCGACTCTGCCAAAATTCACGAAAACGATGTACTGTATCTGAACAAAAAGCTGGCCGAGGAAAGAAAACCTTTGGTAGAAGCCATTTACACCACCGATGATGTGTACCGCGCGCTTTTCTACTTTACCATGGTGCCCTGGGGGCAAACCGTAAAACTGGAAGAAGGCGTAGAGTTTACCTTCACCGATGTGGGGCACATTATCGGCAGCGCGGCCATCAACCTTTCGGTAACCGAAAACGGGCAGCAAAAGCGCATTATGTTTAGTGGTGATTTAGG
>CAZLXD010000113.1:328-7712 GCA_964563185.1 uncultured Chitinophaga sp. | reverse complement strand
GACGATGAAATACTGAACGCTCCCCAACCTTTCCCTGAGGCGGATTTTGTAGTGCTGGAATCGACCTATGGCGATTCGCTGCACGAAGACACCACCATGAGCGACAGGCGCCTGCTGGAAATTGTTTCCGAAACCTGTGTAAAGAAAAAAGGGAAACTGATTATACCCGCCTTTAGCGTGGGGCGCACCCAGGAACTGGTGTATGCCCTCAACCGCTTGGAAATAAGCAAAGCACTACCCGATATAGATTTTTATGTAGATAGCCCCCTTTCTACACTGGCTACCGAAGTAATGAAACAGCACAGCGAGTGCTACAACCAGCGCATACTCCAATACATGCAGCGCGACCCCGAGCCGTTCAACTTTAAGCGCCTGCACTACATTACCGATGTGGAAGACAGCATAGCGCTGAACAGTATCGAAGGCCCCTGTGTCATCATCTCTGCCAGCGGTATGGCCGATGCCGGACGCGTAAAGCACCACATCCGCCACAACATCGGCAGCAGCCGCAATACCATTCTCATAGTTGGTTATTGCGAACCCCGTTCCTTAGGCGGTAAACTGATGAATGGCGATACGGAGGTAACCATCTATGGCAAACTGTATTCTGTAAATGCCAAAGTGGAAGTGATGCGCACACTCAGTGCCCATGCCGATTATCAGGACCTTATCCGCTTTGTTACCGTTAACGCTGCCGAAAATGTAAAACACCTGTTCTTAGTGCATGGCGAATACGAGGTGCAGCAAAACTTCCGCGATAAACTCCATAACGAAAGATTTAAAGATATCAGTATACCCGAAATGCACGAAAGCTTCGAAATTTGAAACATGGTTCTTACCGATAATATAAAGCGCCACTCCTTTACGGCAGCCAGCCTGCTGCTTATTGCACTAAGTGCGCTCATTGAGTTCAGCAGCCCGGCCGGTGTATATGTAGGCTGTGGCTATGCCATGGCAGTAATGCTCACATTGTATTCCGAAAGTAAAGTGAATGTTATTATAGCTGCAGTAGCGGCCAGCATGGTCATATTGTTTTCTGTCTTTTATCTGCATGTAGATGAAGACCCCTACCTGGTGGCAGTCAATCACACCTTTTCTATCACAGGTGTTATGATGGCTATGTTTTTTGTGTTGTATGTAAAAAACATAAGCGTAAAAGCCGAAAAGGATGATAAGCAGCTAAGCTCCATATTCAGCCAGGCTAACGAGGGAATTATTGTGGCTAACCGTTCGGGTGAAATTGTTTTGGTAAACCCCTGTGCCGAAAACATGTTTGGGTATACTGCCGCTGAACTGGTGGGCAGTAAAATCGAAATGCTCATACCCGATTCAGTTAGGAGTAAACACCATCGTCACCGCGAATCATTCCACCAGAATCCGTTGAACCGTTCCATGGGTGCCGGGCGCGATTTGTTTTCCGCGCGTAAAGACGGAACCGTGTTTCCGGTTGAAGTAAGCTTAAGCCATTACCGCATGGGCCACGAGGCTTACGTAGTAGCTTTTATCATTGATATTACGGTGCGTAAAAAGAATGAAGAGATATTGGAGCAGCAGCGCAAAGAACTGCAAAGTATTTCGCGGGAAGTTAAAGAGCTGAATTCTGTGTTGGAACAAAAAGTAGAAGACCGAACCATGATGTTGCGCGAAACACTCGGACAACTGGAACGTAATAAAGATGAGTTAGCCGAGGCTTTGGAAAAGGAGAAAGAACTCAGCGACCTTAAAACAAGGTTTGTTTCCACCGTTTCACACGAATTCCGCACACCCCTCAGCACCATTCTCTCCTCCGCATCGCTCATCGCCAAGTATCCTAATGAAAAGGAGCAGGATAAGCGGGAGCGCCATATTGAACGCATAAAAGAGAGCGTAAAACACATGAACGCCATGCTGGAAGATTTACTTTCGCTGGGCAAACTGGAAGAAGGCCTTATTGAAGCAAAATACGAAACCTTTGATATGAACTCCTTTATGGCTGATTTCATTGCCGAAATGAAAGAACTGGCCAAGAGAGGACAAATCATTTGCTGCGAAACCAACGGATTAGAGTGGGTAAACTCTGATAAAAGACTGCTTAAAAACATTCTTATCAATCTGGTATCTAACGCACTAAAATTCTCACCCGATAACGGAGAAGTAAAAATTTGCCTCACTAAAGAAAATGGCAGTTTGGAGATAGCTGTTTCTGACCAGGGCATTGGTATTTCCGAAGAAGACCAACAGCATCTCTTCGAGCGCTTCTTCCGCGCGCGTAATGCCTCCAACATTCAGGGCACCGGCTTAGGGTTACATATTGTATCTAAGTACCTTGAATTATTGAACGGAAAAATTACCTTGCATAGCGAACTGAACAAAGGCAGTATCTTCACGGTTATTTTGCCGGCTGGCAGTTAGTTTATTATATAAATCTTGAACCAATAAACCTGATATGCGTAAAGTTTTACTTATTGAAGACAACAAGGCTGTTCGCGAAAACATTACCGAAATTCTTGAACTGGCAGGCTATAAGGTGATTGCTGCCGAAAACGGCAGGGTAGGTGTAGATCTTGCTGCCAAAGAAACCCCTGAATTGATTATATGTGATATAATGATGCCTGAGTTGGATGGTTACGGAGTACTTCACATGCTCAATAAAAATCCGAAACTATCTTCTATCCCCTTTATTTTCTTAACTGCCAAAGCTGATCGTGCCGATTTCCGTAAAGGGATGGAAATGGGGGCCGATGATTTTATCACCAAGCCGTTTGATGATATAGAGTTGCTGAATGCTGTGGAAACACGCTTAAAGAAGAGTGATTTGCTGAAGACGGAATTTGCAGTTAGCCAGGAAGGCATTAACGATTTTATAAATCAGGCCCGAACTACCGGCAAAGTAGACCTTACTGCCGGTGACCGAGAAACCCAAAGTTTTAAGAAAAAGCAAATGGTGTATACCGAGGGCCACCGTCCGGTTTGCTTGTTTTTTGTGGTAAAGGGTAAATTGAAAACATTTAAACTAAATGATGACGGGAAGGAATTGATTACCTCGATATATAAAGAAGGCGACTTTTTGGGATATACCGCTTTGTTGGAAGAAACGATGTATAACGATAATGCCGAAGCACTGGAAGATGCCGAGGTAATGCTTATACCACGAAGTGATTTTACCGCACTGCTTAACAGTGATGGACAGGTGGCAAAAAAGTTTATCAAAATCCTTTCGCATAATCTAAGCGAGAAAGAAGAACAGTTAGTCAATTTAGCGTATAACTCGCTGCGTAAGCGCGTAGCAAACGGATTACTTCATGTATACGAAAAGTTTAAAACGGCCCCTGCCGATAGGCCTAAACTGGAAATGTCGCGCGAGGATTTGGCGCAGGTGGTAGGAACAGCCACTGAATCACTGATACGAACACTCAGCGATTTTAAGAATGAAAAACTGATAGAAATTAAAGAGGGTAAGATTTCGATACTCGATGAGACCAAGCTAAAAAACCTGCTGAATTAAGCAGGTTTTTTAGCTGATGGTTTATTCCCATTTGTCGCGGTCAGTAAAGTCATTCTCCTCTGCGTCTTTGTAAGGATTACGATGCACACTTAACTCCAAACCTTCTTTGTTTTGTCGTTCTAGCGTCCATGAATCGGTCAGGCTGGTTTCAATCCATAAATTACCCGACCTGCGAAAAACCTGTACCGACAGGCCGAAGTTATCCCACATAGCCTGCTCAAATTTGGCAACGGTATCGTGACCTTCAATTGTAATGGGCCCCTCATCGTGTATTCTGCGACAGGTGCCTATTTGCCGGTTGGAGGAATACATCTTTGATTTGGGCAAAGCTTCCTTTCGCTTATGTGGCGATTCGAAGAACTCAATTTTCAAATAGGGGAATTCTTTGTTGAACTCTTTTTGAATTTCATTCAGTAAGCGGGAATCTTTTATATCAATATTCATAACTGCTTGCATAGGTTTACAATTCATTTTTTATGGCAACAACTGTGCCTGGTGCAGTCTGTTTTACTCATTTCCGGGCTCAGATATGGTATGCCTAAACTCATTCCGCGCATAATCAGTACCATAGCCATTAACACTACAAACACAGGAACTGCTTTCCTTACCTTGTTCCTGAAGTCAATACTTATGAACCGAGATGCCATAGATACAAACAACATAGCCGGTAATGTACCTGCCCCGAATGCCATCATAAACAAACTTCCGTTAACACTATCACCAGTTGCAATGGCACCTGCTACACCTAAGTAAACTAGACCACATGGCAAAAAACCGTTCAAAAAACCAATCGAAAACAAGGCCATAAGGCTTTTTTGTTTTAATAAGTTCCCAAGCGAAGATTTGATTTTTGAAATCGCTGAATAGATGACTTTTGTCAATGTGAATTTTGTGGCATACCTCTGTGGAAAAAGTATAAGCGCTAAAAGCAATACGCCTAATGTTATTGATAACGCCTGTTGATAGCCCGCTACTACAAATCCTTTGCCCAGCAATCCAAACAGCAATCCGAAGATTCCGTAAGTAACTATCCTTCCCAGATTGTAGGTGACACTACCGATTGTTTGTTTTAGCCGGCTTTCATTATGCAATGGCAGCGCGAGAGCTATAGGTCCGCACATACCTATGCAGTGAAAGCTACCTACAAAACCCAAAGAAAGTGCTGCCAGCAGAAATTCCATCTTAGTTAATATTTACAACTCCCTCATTATAGTAGGCAATGTTGTCGGCACTCCAGTCCACCTGCATTCTGTAAACTCCCTTTGATAACTTGTCAGAGTTGATAGCACAACTGCCTGAAGTATCCGGCACTACTTCCATTTTTAAGTCTTTGGCACTATCGCTGGGGCGGTAGAATAGAACTGAAGCCTTTACATTTTTTGTTGCTACTTCCTTAGGGAAGTAGATAACTATTTCGCTGTTAGTTACTGTCCATTGCAAGGGCTCAGCCAGCGAGTTGGCCCTGTTTACTTTATCTATCTGCTCTTGATGGGCCAGTTCTTTTTTGTAATAGTCGGGAGTAACTAAATCAATATTCAACGTGGTGGTTTTGTAAACCAGAAACAGGATAAACACAGCAAATGATGTGTAGAACAGCGCAATACCCCAACCCCAGTTAAACTTTTTCATAGCAGTGTTTTAGTTGCCTCCGGGACCCATGAAGTTTGTTTTCACTTTGTCAATCTTGCGGTCGCCTGAGTATATCCCTATTTCGATTTTTGTTTTTCGGTGGTTTATTTTGTGTTTGTCAATCAATAGAAAGAAAACACCGTCTCCCACCGATTCTTTCTTTACCAGTAAGTCTTTACCTACCATTTTTATCTCCCCGCTTATACCATTTTCTTTTTCAACCTTAAGTGTAACAGGAATTTCATTTCGGGTTTTGTTAATGAGTTTGATGTTGTACAGGTTGCTTATCTTGTTGTTTGGCTGCTCCTGATAAAGCATGCCCTGTGCACGCATAATGGTGGTTTGTATATCTTTCCGGGTGAATAACAGAACGGCAAGTACGGTAACCAACACTGCCAGTACCACGGAGTAGGCCACCGAGCGAGTGGTAACTTTCAACTTTTCATTTTTAGCAATATTGTTCTCTGATGCCAAGCGAATTAAACCGGTAGGGCGGTGAACCTTCGACATAATATCATCGCAGGCATCAATACACGCGGTACAGTTTACACACTCTAGCTGAGTGCCGTTACGAATGTCAATACCCGTGGGGCAAACCTTAACGCAGGCGGCACAATCAATGCAATCTCCCAGTTTGTTGGGTTCTTCTTTCTTTATTTTGCCTCTCGGTTCACCTCTTACATAGTCATAAGCTACTACAATAGAGTTTGGGTCAAGCATTACTCCCTGTAATCTACCATACGGACAAACTATAATGCAGGCCTGCTCGCGAAACCACCAATACACAAAGAAGAACACTCCGGTAAAAGCTACCAAAGGAATAAAGGTGCCAATATGTGCTGCAATACCCTCTTTAACATAAAGCAACACGTTATCCATACCAATAAGGTATGCCAAAAAGTAATTAGCTATTACAAATGATAGGCCGAAAAAGAGAATAAACTTTACACTGCGCTTTATAATTTTTTCAGCATTCCACGGCATGTCTGCCAGGCGCTTCTGTTTTTCTATGTCCCCATCAATCATGTACTCAATTTTTCGAAATACCATTTCCATAAAAATGGTTTGCGGGCAAACCCAACCACAAAAAATACGGCCGAATACCACCGTAAAAAGTACTATGAAAACAATAAACGTTAGCGTGGCAATCACAAACAGGAAGAAATCCTGTGGCCAGAAAATCATTCCGAATAGAATGAATTTCCGATCGAAAAGATTGAACAGAAATAAAGGCTCTTCATGAAACTTAATCCAGGGGAGTGCAAAAAAGATAATGAGGTAAACGATGCTTACAGCCGTACGGGCATTGTACAGCTTTCCATGCGGCCGCTTTGCAAAAATCCAGTTGCGCTTACCAGTTTCGGTAATGGTACCAATCGAATCTCTGAAAGTGTCGTCCCTTACGCTCATTATCTCTTAGTTTCCATTGCCTGGTTATTCAGATGCGGATGCTGTTGAGTCTGAAACAACGCTTGTTGTGCTGTCAACAGTGGCTGTAGCACCTCCTTCCTGATACAATACTCCATCAGGGGCTTTAGCATTGGCAGGGTTAGTGCCGAGCAGCGATTTGATGTAGCTTGCAACGTTTTTTATCTGCACAGGAGTTAAGTCTGTTTGCCATGCTTTCATACCCTTAGCCGGCCATCCGTACTTTATACTTTTAAACACTTCATTTATAGAACCACCATGTATCCAGTAATCATCTGTAAGGTTGGGACCTACAGTACCTTCTCCGTTTGCCCCGTGGCATGGTGCGCAATTAGCGGCATAGGTAGCTTTCCCTTCTGTAACACCGGTCGCATCAGCAAGAGTAACGCTGTTTTCGTCCACATTCATGGCATTTTTAGCCATGTAAACGGCAACGGCTGCTTTAGCGTCTTCTACTTCTTTATTGTATTCGTCATGGCTGGAAGGTCCGCCTGCAACGTGGAAATAAAACAGATAAGCGCAGGCATATACAATAGTGGCATAAAAGCCATACTTCCACCAAGGAGGTAAATTATTATCCAACTCCTGTATGCCATCGTAATTATGGTCTAGCAACACGTCCTTTTCATTTTCAACGGCTACTGAAGCATTTATGTTATCGAAAAATCTGGGCAAATGGATTGTAATCGGCTCTACTGCTTCTTTTTTATCGGATAGGTCTTTCAGCATTGCGCGTATGCGTATTATTAAGACTCCTACTATGAATAATTCAATAATAATTACCAAAGTTGCCAATACTAAGTTCCAATCACCAAAATCACTTTCAACTTTGGGCGCAGTAGT
>CAZLXD010000113.1:0-318 GCA_964563185.1 uncultured Chitinophaga sp. | reverse complement strand
GCCGACTCCCCCGACTCCCCCTCTGCCACCGTCCAAAACAAGTCCCCCCGTTGCCACTACGAAGGTCCCATCACCACAATCCCTCTCACCTTTGGGCGCAGTAGTTGTACCGGCATCTTGTGCAAAAGTTGCTAAGCTTACTAATAGCAACAGAATTGTAGCAGCCCCCTTGGCTCCTTTGCTTTTCTCCACTATTACCCGGGCAATATTTAACAGCATATTGCTGAGTATGAGTATTGCCAATAGGAGTATTGCCATTACTGAGATAATCAGCCACCAAAGTGGATTAACGGAACTTTGAACTGCTGCCGGTGCCTG
>CAZLXD010000112.1:0-9668 GCA_964563185.1 uncultured Chitinophaga sp. | reverse complement strand
GCTGTTCGACATGTTCCGCAGGGCATGTCGAACAATAGATAAAACAGAAAGCGCGAAGGAGAACCCTTCGCGCTTTTTATTTAACTTCGTTACGCTACAAAAAGATGCCATGACACAAATTGTAATTGACAAGAAGAAATACTTTTTAATTCCCGAAAAGGATTACCGCGTTCTTCAACGGCAGGCTGCTTTAAAAACAAAGCCCGAAAAAACCTTAACGCTGCAAGGGGCAAGAGCTTATTCCAAAAAGCTGATTAGAAAATGGGCAGGCGCAAAATAACAATCCGCCAATCTGTGGCCGAAAGTATAGCAGAAGCAGCGTGGTTTATAGAATCGAAGGGGTTAGTTGCCACTGCTGAAAAATTTTCTGATGCTGTTTATGATGTCATCGAAGCACTTGCACATGATATGGTTGTTCATCCTTTATGCAGAGAGCCGGATAGAAATTCGATGGGAATGAAATGTCTTACGTTTAAAAAATATACGCTTGTGTTTATTGAAACAGAAAAAGAAATTACCATTTGTGAATTCATACCGGCTAAATTGATTCATTGGTAGAAGAAAAGATAAACCGGCTGTTCGACATGTTCCGCAGGGCATGTCGAACAATAGATAAAACAGGATTTTAATCCTTTATATCTAAACTTCGGGATGCCTGCCCGTCCGTTCAGGCGGGCGCTATGCTAACATCCCGAATAGCCTCTATGGGCTACAAAAACAACCGAAGCCATCCCTTAAAGGGGTGGCTTCGGTGCATATAGGCGGGGTTAGCCGCTGCGGTCGCCTGACCGCCAGCCCCACGCCAATAGCGGTTGGTCGGGCGACACAACCACGGCAGCCACCCACCCCAACTGGGCGTAGGCTGTGCCTACGTCCGGCAAGTAAAATAGCTTAAAGCTATTTCCTCATCTGGCGAGCGTCCCGAGTTCTTTATTCAAAAGACAATTGGATGGGCATTGCGCGAGTACTCAAAAACAAATCCGGAAAGTGTAAGGAAGTTTATAGCCGGAAATAAACTGGCTAAGCTAAGCGTACGGGAAGGCACCAAGTACCTCAATTAGAAAACTGCTCTCGCAATTTCTACGGTAGCTTCACTTCTACTCATAGTGTAGTAGTGCAGGCAAGGCACTCCGGCCTGCTTAAGCTCTTTCGATTGTGCAATGCACCACTCTATACCAACGCGCTTAACAGCCTTTTCATCCTGGCACTTCTCTACTTCACTAGCGAGTTCTTCGGGAATGTCTATGTGAAAAAGTTTTGGCAATGCATTTAACTGCCCTTTAGTTGCTAAAGGTTTCAAACCGGGAATAATGGGCACATTGATCCCCATCTCGCGGCATTTGGCAACAAAATCAAAATACTTTTTATTGTCGAAGAACATCTGCGTAACAATGTAGTCTGCTCCACAATCCACTTTGTGCTTCAGCCATTTTAAGTCGGTAGTCAGGTTGGGTGCTTCAAAATGTTTTTCGGGGTAAGCCGCCACACCAATACAAAAATTGGTTTTCATTTCATTCTCTGTTTCTTCATGCAAAAACCTGCCAAAATTCATTTCAGAAACCTGAGCTACCAAATCAGAGGCATATCTATGTTGATTCGACTTTAGGTTAGAAGCTTTCGGGTTTTTGTCGGCATCGCCCTGCAACAGTAATACGTTGTTTATACCGAGATAATAAAGGGTAAATAAAGCATCCTCTGTCTCTTCGGGGGTAAAACCTCCGCATACCAAATGTGGAACGGTATCTACATTAAATCTTCCTTTGATCGCAGCACAAATACCAACAGTTCCCGGCCTCTTTCTTAATGGAACTTCTTCCACTAACCCATCAGGGCGCTTTTTGTAAATAATTTCCTCGCGGTGGTAAGTAACATCAATAAACGGAGGCTTAAACTCCATTAAGGGCTCAATTACTTTCAATAAATCATCAATGGTTTTTCCCTTTTGCGGTGGGAGCACTTCAATGGAAAAAAGGGTACTGCCTTTGGCTCTTTCTAAATGTTCGGTTACCTTCACTTGGCGCTTTTTGAGTGCGCTAATGTAATGGCTAATGCGTTTACATCGAAATTATCTTCATAGCTAAACCCTGAATAATGAAAAAGAGCCTCTTTATTATTTCACTTATAAGCCTTATGCAAACCACTCATGCGCTCAACCGCTATGAATTGCTCATTGGAATACAGAGTGGGGTAGGCGGTATGTTTTATAGCTATCAGGGCTATAATCCAAAATTCACGGTTAAAAGCCAAAGTATTGCTGTGCCGGCAAAAGCCGAGGTGCTTTTTGGCTATAAGGGGTTTAGATTTGGTTATCAGTTCGATTACAAACATGCTTTTGTAAAACAGTTTGTTACCGATTACACCGACAATTCCGCAGGCACAGACAATACAGCAGTTGTAGATTACCGTAGGAATGTATTCTCTCATATTTTTTTGATGGAGTATGCAGCCCGGGTAAAAACAAAGAAAGTTCCCTTTGCCATTACACCTTGCTTAGGGGTAGGAGGGTTTAAGGGATATACATTTAACCGTGACAATGGCGTAAAAACCAAATATAAAGACCAATGGAAAAACCGGATAACCCTTGCAGCCGGTCTTAATTTTGAAATAACCAAGCGCAGATTTTCATTCCTGATTGGCCCTAATTATACACTGAACATATTTGAGGCAAAAGCGAATAACACCGACAGGGGTTTTATTCATTCCATCGGCCTTAATCTGGACTTCCGCCTCAACCTGCTTCGCCCTCGCTGGTAAGCTTTGCAACTTTTATCCGTTCCGTTATATTTGCCCCGCTCTTTGAAGAACTGCTTATCAAGAAAGACCGAGGGACAGGCCCTGTGAAGTCTTGACAACCATCCGCTAAAAGCGAGAAAAGGTGCCAACTCCTGAAAGATAAGAACGACCATTCTTCTTCCTTCAACTTTCTTGTAAACAATCTTCAACGGCAAATTGTATTGCGTAATTTCTAATTACTGAAAGCTAATGGCTGCTATAAAAGAACAACTCACTCAACTCTGCAACGAACGTATTCTGGTGCTGGATGGTGCTATGGGCACCATGATTCAACGCTATAAATTAACGGAGGACGATTTTCGTGGAAATGATTTCAAAAACCATAGCCACGATTTAAAGGGAAATAACGATTTGCTAAACATTACCCGCCCCGATATTATTGAAGCAATTCACTTAGAATACTTGCAAGCCGGTGCAGATATTATTGAAACCAATACCTTCAGCGGCACTTGGATTGCACAGGCTGATTACAAACTAGAAAAAGAGGTATACAAAATAAATTACGAGGGTGCACGCTTAGCTAAAAAAGCGGTTGATGCTTACAATCAAAAATCCGGAATCCGAAATCTGAAATTTGTTGCAGGTGCTTTCGGCCCCACTAACCGTACAGCCTCTCTTTCCCCCGATGTAAACCGCCCCGGATTCCGTGCAATAAGTTTCGATGAATTGGTAGGTGCCTATACGGAACAAACTCGCGGATTGATTGATGGCGGAGTAGATATTCTGTTGGTAGAAACCATCTTTGATACATTGAATGCAAAAGCAGCACTGTTTGCAATTGATTTAGTGCAGAAAGAAAAAGGAACTGATTTGCCAATAATGATTTCGGGCACTATTACCGATGCCAGCGGAAGAACTTTAAGCGGTCAAACGCCCGAGGCATTTTATACTTCGGTAGCGCATGTAAAACCTTTTAGTGTGGGATTGAACTGCGCACTTGGCGCAAAAGATATGCGCCCACACATGGAAGCAATATCAAAAACTGCTATCTGCTTTACAAGTGCTTATCCGAATGCCGGTTTACCAAATGCTTTTGGCGGATATGATGAAACTCCCGAAATGATGGGCGAAGCATTAGCCGACTTTGTAAAAAGCGGCTTCGTGAATATTATAGGGGGATGCTGTGGCACCACACCCGACCATATCCGTGTGTTTGCTGAAGTGGCAAAGAAATTTCCTCCACGCAAAATTCCGAAGGCATTTCATTTTACAAGATTGAGTGGTTTAGAACCTGTAGAAATTCGACCTGATTCAAACTTTGTGAACATAGGCGAACGCACTAATGTAACCGGTTCTAAAGCATTTCTAAAACTTATTAAAGAAGAAAAATTTGAAGAAGCACTGAGTGTTGCCCGTGAGCAGGTGGAAGGTGGCGCGCAGGTGATTGACGTAAACATGGACGAGGGCATGATTGACGGCAAAGATGCGATGGTGAAGTTCCTGCATCTGATTGCCAGCGAACCCGACATTGCCCGTGTGCCGGTAATGATTGACAGCAGCAAATGGGAAATTATTGAGGCGGGCTTGAAGTGCATTCAGGGGAAAGGTATTGTGAATTCCATTTCGCTAAAAGGTGGCGAAGAAGAATTTATTCGTCAGGCTAACTTGGTAAAAGAATACGGTGCGGCTGTTATTGTAATGGCATTTGACGAAGTAGGGCAGGCCGATAATTACAAACGCAGAATTGAAATTTGTGAGCGCGCTTACAATATACTTACCAAGCAAGTAGGATTTCCACCGGAGGACATCATCTTCGACCCAAACATTTTCCCAGTAGGCACGGGCATGGAAGAGCACCGCAAAAATGCGCTTGACTTTTTCCGGGCTACCAAATGGATAAAAGAAAATCTGCCACATGCGCATGTGAGTGGTGGAGTGAGCAATGTATCGTTTTCGTTCCGTGGCAACAACACTGTGCGCGAGGCTATGCACTCGGCTTTTCTGTATCACGGAATAAAGCATGGTATGGACATGGGCATCGTGAACCCATCTATGCTGGAAGTATATGACGACATACCGAAAGATTTACTGGAGCATGTAGAAGATGTGTTGCTGGACCGAAGAGAAGATGCAACAGAACGTTTATTGGCTTTTGCAGAAACCGTAAAACAAAAAGGAAAGAAAGAAGGAGGCGATGAGTTGCTTTGGAGAAATGGAACCATAGAAGAACGTTTGTCGCACTCATTGGTAAAAGGCATTACTGATTTTATTGAACAAGACACCGAAGAAGCACGACAAAAATACGGACGACCGTTACACGTCATTGAAGGTCCTTTGATGGCGGGAATGAACGTGGTGGGTGATTTGTTCGGTAATGGAAAGATGTTTTTGCCGCAAGTGGTTAAGAGCGCAAGAGTAATGAAGAAGGCAGTAGCCTACCTTCAACCTTTTTTAGAAGAAGAAAAAAAGCTAAATGCATCTGCGGCTTCAAATGCAGGAAAAATCTTGCTTGCTACTGTAAAAGGCGATGTGCACGACATCGGAAAAAATATAGTAGGTGTTGTGTTGGCCTGTAACAACTACGAAATCATTGACATGGGCGTGATGGTTCCTGCCGATAAAATTCTGGAAAGAGCCAAAGCAGAAAATGCCGATATTATTGGTTTGAGCGGACTGATTACACCTTCGCTGGATGAGATGGTGCATGTGGCCAGTGAGATGGAACGACTTGGTTTCAAGCAACCATTGTTGATTGGAGGCGCCACCACTTCAAAAATTCATACTGCTGTAAAAGTAGCTCCGGTTTACTCAGGCGATGTAGTGCATGTATTGGATGCATCTAAGAGTGTAACCGTGGCAAGTTCGCTTTTAAGTGTAGATCAAAGGGCGAAGTTTTCAGCTGATATAAAAGCAGAGTATGAGTTAATGCGTGAGGTTCACTCTCGGAGAAAAAGCGATATTGAATACATTACACTGGAAGAAGCGCGGGCTAACAAACTGCAAATTGACTGGAACAAGGAACCAATTACAAAACCCAGTTTGCTGGGCATTAAGGTGTTTGATGATTATAATTTAGAAGAACTCTCCAATTATATTGACTGGTCGCCATTCTTTTCTACCTGGCAAATGAGCGGTACTTACCCACGCATTTTTGAAAGCGAGAAATACGGTACGGAAGCAAAGAAGTTGTTTGATGATGCACAGGCACTGCTTAAAAAAGCAATTGCCGAAAAATGGATTGTGGCCAAAGGCGTGATTGGAATTTTCGAAGCTCACTCAAAAGACGAAACAATCAACATCCAAAATCCGTCATCAGACATCCGTCTTGCTTTCATGCGTCAGCAAACCAAGAAGAGCGGACAACCTAATCTTTGTCTGAGCGATTTTGTTTCACCCAACGGAGATTACTTCGGAGCATTTGCCGTTACTGCCGGATTAAACATTGAGAAAAAGGTGGCAGAATTTGAAAAGCAGCATGATGATTACAATTCTATCATGCTAAAAGCTCTTGCCGATAGACTAGCTGAAGCATTTGCAGAAAGAATGCATGAGAGGGTTCGTAAAGAATTTTGGGGTTATGCTGCAAACGAAAGATTCAGCAACGAAGATTTAATCAAGGAAACCTATCAGGGCGTTCGTCCTGCTCCCGGCTATCCCGCCTGCCCCGACCACACGCTGAAACCTCAGATTTGGCAATTGTTGGATGTAGAGAAGAATACAGGCATTACGCTAACAGAAAGTTATGCTATGTATCCGACTGCTTCCGTAAGCGGTTTCTATTTTGCTGCCTCCCAAGCCAAGTATTTTGGTGTGGGCAAAATACAGAAAGACCAAGTGGAAGAATTGGCAAAGGCAAAGGGGCTTTCGGTGGCTGAAATGGAAAAGTGGCTTAGGCCGAATTTGGGTTACTGAAACATTGCCGGCCTTCAAAAAGTCATTAGGCTTTTTTAAGCTTAATGACACGGTAATGCTTAGTATTATTGCCTCATGAAATCAGCGTTTGGGTTTTTACAACACGAAGTGTATCATAACAGTGTTATGAACTGGATGATAGCCCTGGCTATACTTACCCTATCGGTAATACTTGCCCGGTTGTTCTACCTTCTTATAAGTTGGTTAATTCATCAATTCACCAGGCGGACAGCCACTGAGTTGGACGATATGATATTAAAGCGCATTGACACACCTGTGGCGCTTGGGGTAGTAATAGTTGGCTTTAGATTAGCGGTAGAGCAACTTACTTTCTCGCGGCCTATTGAAAATTACCTCCAACGAGGCTTTGTTTTTATGAGCGCTATTGCAGTTACCTGGTTGCTTACCAGAATAGTCCGCGCGGGGATTGAATTCTATTTTAAGCAGAATAACGATGTAAGCATAGGTAAGTTAGACCAGCAAATGATGATGCTGGCTACAAGGGCATCGGTTATCACCTTATGGTCTCTTGGAATAGTTGCAGGGTTAAACAATGCGGGATTCGATGTGGGGGCGCTGATTGCAGGGCTAGGCATTGGAGGTTTGGCATTGGCCCTTGCAGCACAGGATACGGTAAAAAACATTATTGGAGGGTTAGTTATTTTTATTGATAAGCCCTTTCATTTGGGCGATGTTATCAGAATAAAAGAAATTGAAGGAACGGTTACTTATACAGGAATTCGCAGCACACGTATTAGAACGGGATCAGGAAGACTTGTTACCATTCCCAACGCACAGTTTTCCGACAATGCCATTGAGAATGTTACTATGGAGCCATCGAAAAGAGTGGTTACCTATCTTTCATTGACATACGAAACTCCTGTTGAGAAAATTGATGAAGCCATAACAATTCTCCGCTCAATAGTGGAAACCAGTAATGATGTAAATGCCTACGAGTCAACCATATTTCTGGAAAAATTCAGCCAGTCTTCCATTGACATCAATTTCACTTACTTTATTAAGAAAGGGAGCGATATACATACCACCCAAACCGATATAAACAAACAGATACTTTCGCGCTTTAAAACAGCAGGCATTGATTTTGCATACCCCACCCAAACAGTTTACGAAAAAAGTAACTATGGAAACGCCTAAACCTATTGTAAACAAAGTGGCGCAAAAAGCCCTCGTTACTATTGATCTGGAGGAACTGTTTCCAAAGCAGGAAGAATTAATGGTTATTGACCTTAAAGATTACCTGTTTAAAGAATTGGTTCTTAAAGAGGCGGACTTTCGTGAAACAGTAAAAAATACTGATTGGAGCCAATACAGAAGTAAGTATGTGGTTCTTTACTGCTCCAACAATGCTATTATCCCTATGTGGGCTTACATGGTGTTAAGTGCTGAATTGAGTGCTTACGCCAAAGATATTGCCTGTACACATCCCACCCACGCTACCGAAATTTTCCTTTACAGAAATATAGCCGCGCTCAACAAAACGGAGTTTGAAGGCAAACGCATGGTAGTAAAAGGCTGTGGCGAACGCCAGATTCCTGAAGCGGCTTATGTGCAAATAACACAACAACTTTCGCAGGTAGCACGTTCAATAATGTATGGCGAGGCTTGTTCCTCGGTGCCTGTTTTTAAAAAATCGGTTGATTGATGGAGTTTCAGAAAAAGTATTTTGTTCTGCTTATAGCAGTTGTCTGTATAGCTATCGGTTTTGTTTCAGCTAAAGTAATGGAGCATTACAACTACTTTGCGCAGGAGCAGTTAAATTTTTTTGAAAAAACTAAGAATGAGTGCCCGAACATTCGGTGGGTAAATCCGATTGACTCTACTCAGATGGTCTTTCCTGTTAGCATAGAAGGGGAACTGGAGTTTGCCGGTGAACGGGTTCCGTTGGAAGACCCTGATGTGCGTGAACGTTTAGAACGTGAAATACAGATAAACGCTTATTGGCACTCCAGCACATTACAGGCCATGAAGTTGGCCAACCGTTACTTTGATGATATAGAAAAGATACTGGCAGAAAAAGGTGTGCCTTCCGACTTTAAATACCTTGCTCTAGTTGAAAGCGGTTTTAAAAATGAAACATCACCGGCAGGTGCTACCGGTTTTTGGCAGTTTGTAAAGCCAACGGCTAAAGCATACGGATTGGAAGTAAACGAGTTTGTAGATGAGCGCTACCATGTAGAAAAATCGACCGTGGCGGCTTGTAAGTACTTATTGGAAGCTAAAAGTGGGCTTGGTAACTGGACTTTAGCTGCTGCTTCGTACAACCTTGGCATACCTGGTATGAAGCAGCGTGTAAACGACCAACGCACAAACAACTACTACGAAATGTATTTCAATCAGGAAACCTCTCGTTATCTGTTTCGTATGCTGGCGATGAAAATCATTTTCTCTTCGCCAAAGCATGCCGGTTTCCATGTGAAAACGGAGGAGCTATACCAGCCTTATAGCTATAAAACATTAGAAGTAGACACCCCCGTAAACAGCATAGCAGCCTTTGCTGAAGGCTTTGGTTTAAAATACAAACACATCAAAATACTGAACCCTTGGCTGCGCGATGCTTCGCTGCCCAACAAGGAGAAAAGAAAGTATCAGGTAAAAATTATGCTGCGTAACTAGTGCTGCTTTTGGTAATGTAGAGGGAATATTTATTTTTGGCGTCCCTTAGCAAAAGAGGGTATGGTTTGGTAGCTCAGTTGGTAGAGCAAAGGACTGAAAATCCTTGTGTCGGGGGTTCAAATCCCTCCCAAACCACGAGAAAAAACAATAAGCCCGTTGTAATCAATAAATTACAGCGGGCTTCTCTTTTCAACGCACAGTATTTCGCACAGTTTTCTGTCTGCTCCTCCAAGTTGTGCTTCACCAGAAGTTTATTTTAAAAATGCTTCCTTTCCGCTGAATCCTTTTAGAGTTTATGGGGCAAGAACCTTCGAACCTACATACAGGTAAATTCCTTCCATCTCTCTGTTGGACATTGTGTTTCATTTTTGCAACTACCTGTTATTGTC
>CAZLXD010000111.1:0-9704 GCA_964563185.1 uncultured Chitinophaga sp. | reverse complement strand
AGCTGCACACTGCGCAACCTATCTGCGTTCAAGATTTATGCGCCTAATCCTTTTTATTTTAAAAAAGGAACGTTGTTTAGCTGAATTCGGCTGCAATTTAACCATTGTTACAAAAATAAAAAAGTGGAAAATCATACATTAATGTGACATCTATCACAACCTCTATTTTACACCTGCCATTTTTTTAATGGCATCGGGTTTAATTACTTTAATACACTTACCCTCTACCTGCAACAGCTTTTTGTTTTTCAATTCCGATAGAGTTCGTGAAACTGTTTCGCGGGTAGTAGTGGCTATATCCGCCAGTTCCTCGCGGGTAATTTCAATACACTTGTTTACAGAATTGTAATAACGGTAGAGCAAGTAAACTGCACCTGAAACACGAATCCGCACATCGCCTGTGGCAAAGTCGCGAATACGGGCGCTCATGGTTTCCATACGATCGTAGTACTGCGCCACAAACCACTCGCGTGCCTTGTAGTTATCCTTTAGCAGATTAACATTCTGTTCGCGGGGAATTATACAAACCCAAACATCGGTAACTGCTAACGCTGAATTTTTATATAAGGCATTGGTTTGCAAACTCTCCAAGCCAACCATAGAGCAGCATTGTGCCATGTTAATGGTAACACGGTCTCCATCTTTGGTATCGCAGGTAAGTTTTACCACGCCAGAATTTATCATGAAAAGGGCTGAAGCATTTAATCCCTCCTCGTACAGGGAAGTTCCCCGCTTACGGTGCTTGAAAATTTTTTTTCTATTTAAAACAACTTTATCTTCCTTTTTAAGGTAATGGTAAAGGCATTTTTCACGGCATTCGCAGGTTTCACAATCTTTCTCCAGCATAGGGGCAAATACTCACTTTTGTGAATCAACAATGGGTTAAAGGCAAATGTAGACTTCTGGGTTACACACCCAAATTTGCATCTACATTAAAAACACTTTAACAAAAAAATGACAATTCTGTGACAAATCTGCTGCCTCAGATAGCATAATCCTGATGTGAATATTCAGAAAAACTTAGCCAGCGAAAGCCTAATGTAGTTTGGCTAGGGGATAAAAGCCTGTTGCTCTTTTTGTTTACTGTATCGAAGATGTTTCCCTTCGCCCCATTTTTTTATGGCAGCTATATCCTCTTCATATTTAAAAGAAGGCCCCAATTCCTTGTAAAGTTCAGCGCGCTTTTCAAAATGCTCTACCTTCTTCTCTCCTGTTTCAATTACCATACTGATACTATTTAGGGCATTGGGCTTATCGTTGAGAGCCATGTAAAACTCATACATTTTGAAATAATAAGTCCAATCATTATCGCGGTAGCGCAGTGCAAACTTAAAACTGTGAATAGCCGCTTCATACATATTAAGTTTGGCTTCACACATTCCCCTAAAGTAATACGCTTCGGGCTGATTTTTTTCCTGAACGGTGTACAATTGAAAGCATTTCAGCGCTTCTTCAAAATCTGACTCGCGGTAGTAAATTATGCCAAGGCAGAAATTGAGGCGATCAAAGTCCTCTTTCATCATTTTAGCGTTCTCCAAGTCGGGTTTGGCAGCAGTAAACTCCTGTCTTTCATATTTAATCAGTCCGGCCTGGTAATGCGCCTCAGCAGTTTGTTTTAATGAAAGGGAACGGTAAAAATCATTTAGAGCGGCTCCGGTATGGCCTAATGCCTTGTATGCAAGCCCCCTGTTATAATAAATGTAATGACGGTTGGGGTCGATGTTAACTGCTTTGTTATACTGCTCAATGGCATCGCTGTATTTGCTAAGGGTATAGGCATTGTAGCCTGCTTTGAATACTTCTGAAACGCCATCGATGGGGTTTTGTGCAAAACCCACGTTAAAAAGTAAAACAATCAGAAAAGAATGCTGGACTCCTTTTTGGCAACGGTTCATAGAAACTTATACGCTGTTTGAAATGAATATGTTACCTGACAATAAATAGTAGACAGGAGAAAAAAACACACTGGCGCGAATAGAATTTACATGGGCGCGAGTTGGTTAAACATTGGCACTATCAGGATTTACAATGACTTCACCCGAAGGAATTTTGGCAAAAACAGCCTATTTTTTTGTTAAAACAACGTTTTGGGGAAAATTTACAGGTGCTTAGGCGGCCGCTTGCCCGCCTCCTCCGTTTTCGAAGAGTATTTGAGCAGTTCATTCAGCTCCTCTATTTCACTAGGGTTAAGGTAACGCCAGGCACCGGGCTTTAAATCTTTCAGGGTAATGTGCATTACCCTTATGCGCTTTAGCTTTACCACATCGTAGCCCAGGTATTCGCACATTCTGCGTATTTGGCGGTTAAGCCCCTGCACCAGCACTATGCGAAAGGCCGAAGGGCCAATTTGCTCTACCTTACATTTTTTGGTGTAAGTGCCCAGTATAGGCACTCCCTTGCTCATGCGCTCCACAAACTGCGGGCTAATAGGTTTATCAACCGTAACAATGTATTCCTTTTCGTGCTCGTTGCCTGCCCGCAGTATCTTGTTCACTATATCGCCATCGTTGGTCAGCAGTATCAGCCCCTCCGAAAGTTTATCTAACCTTCCAATAGGAAATATGCGCTGCGGATGGTTAATGTAGCTGATAATGTTTCCGGCCACATGCTCCTCAGAAGTTACGGTTACGCGTACAGGTTTATAACAGGCTATATAAATACGCTCTTTGCGCTTGGGCTTAATTACCCGTCCGTCCACTTTTACCACATCGCCCGGGTACACGCGGTTACCTTTCACGGCATCTTTTCCGTTCAGGTTCACACGGCATTCCTCAATCATTTGGTCGGCTTCCCTGCGCGAGCAAAGGCCGGTATCACTAATGTATTTATTAAGGCTAACGGAGGAATCGGATTTTTTCACGCACAAAATTTATGTGCGCGAAGGAAAGAAGAGTTGGGGAGTTTTGAAAACCAACAAATCTCTCCCAACAATACTATCCTGTAACCAACATTACATTCACATTCAGCTATGAAAGCCGCCTATTTTTCAACAACTTACAATAATCAAGGGCATTTGCCGTCCGCTTTACATCTAATTTCATTTCGCAGTTAAAAAGTTGTTCTAAAATGTATTTAACAGGCACAGGACGCGGAGATATTACCGCATTTGTAAAAGGAGTAGGAATGTTGGGATACGGCATACACTACAATACCATGGAAGCGGTAGAAACCCCGCTTACCGCCCGTGCCTTTGTTTTTGCCGATTCCAAGTCGGGAAGAAAGTTTTGCTACGTAAACTGCGAACTTGCCTTTATTACCATCGCCATTAAAAAAGGAGTGCTTAAAACACTCGAGCGCAAGCACCCCGAATTCGGTTATGATGAGGACAACCTGATGCTAACGGCACAGCACACCCACAGTGGCCCCGGTGGGTATTCCTATTACGGCCTTTACAACCTCAGTGTGCCGGGCTTTGTAATGGAGATATACAAGAAGATTGTGGAAGGCGTGGTAGAAGCCATCATAGCTGCCGAAAAAAACATGAAGCCCGGAAAACTTTCGTGGAACACCGGTGTATTTGAGCCGGAGAAAGAAGTGGCCTTTCAGCGCTCCATTGATGCTTACAACCTAAACCCCGAAGTAAAGGAAAAAATACCCTTTGAAAAGCGCCACCTGGCCTTAGACCGCGAAATGACCTTGCTGAAAATTACTGCCGATAGTGGCGAAGAGTTAGGCTCCATTAACTGGTTTGGCGTACATACTACCAGTTTACCCAACACCAACCACCGCGTTTGCTACGACAATAAAGGGTATGCTTCCGCTTACATGGAAGAATACTTCCGAAAAAAAGCCAACAACGACTACACCGCGGTGTTTGCACAAGGCACTGCAGGCGATGTTACCCCGCGCATGGTATACCATCCGGTTTACCCCTTTCAGCGTGGCCAGTGGGAAGGCAAATTCCCTAATGATATAGAAAGCGCCAAATACAACGGCAACCTTCAATTTGAAAAAGCAAAAGATATTGCCGAAGCGGAAAGCCAAACTCCAATAACAGGCGAAATAGACTACGAACTCATGTTTGTAAACTTTAGCGATGTAACCGCCAACCCTAAGTTTGCCAACGGAAAAACCGATGCACAAACCGGCCATGCAGCTATGGGGGTAGCCTTCTTTACCGGAACTACCATTGACGGCCCCGGCATGCACCCCATTGCAGGCAAGGCCTTGCAGGGGATTGCTGCCTTTATTAAGTTTTGGGAAAAGTTTAAAGCGCGTTTTGGCACCGATGATTACAAAAAAATTATAGAAAGAAAATACCGCGCACAGGGTCCCAAAAGCATTATGGTAGAATCTAATACCCGTAGGGTGTTAGGTACCAAACACATCAACCGCATTCCTGTACCGGCCTGGGTTGACCCTGCCATTGCCACGTTTAAGTATTTTCACCAAAAGGTAGGCGACATAAAAAAGCCCTGGACTCCTAAAATCCTCCCCATTCAGCTATTTATCATAGGTGATGTAGCACTGGCGGCTTTTCCGTTTGAGATTACCACCATTGCCGGAAAGCGATTGAGAACTTCTTTGGAAGAAACGCTTGCCGCCCGAGGCATAAAGAAAGTTATCCTTTCACCTTACGCCAATGGTTACTCCGGTTACATTACCACCTGCGAAGAGTATCAGGCACAGATATACGAAGGAGGCCACACCGTTTTTGGCGAGTGGAGTTTAGCTGCCTTACAAACCAAATTCGACATACTGGCGCAGCAACTTCTTAAACCCAAAGAAGAAAGGAAAATACCGCACGATGCCATTCCTCCCGATTTTACCGAGGAAGAACTGAACCACTTCCCGTTCTACAAACGGGCATGGTACATACGTCAGGAACTTATTCGTGCCCGAAGAATGGAGCGAAGAGGAATTCCTCTCGACCCCATTTAGTTTGCTTAAAACTGTAGCCGGTCTTTATCCCTGCGTTTTATAAAAACATAATGCACTCCTACCAGTAATCCTGCACGGAAGTTGTAGCTCTTTTGGTAATCTACATCGTTTTTGCTGTACCATTCCAGTTCCTTCATCACTTTACCGTTTAAATCATTCAGCCCTCCGTAAGCACTCAGGGCAATATCAATAAACAGATATTCTGTTGCATAAATCTCTACGCCTGTTTGCAGAGCCAAGCCAACATCTACCGGTTTAAACTTCTGCGCAGGTGTAAAAGCCTGGTTGCTGTACGGAATGTCACCCACTTTTACTTCTTCCGAGGCAAAGGTTCTGAACCCGATTTGTGGCCCTATGCAAAAAAGAAATTTTGCCTTCTCGCTTTTTCCGGCAAGCACCTTAAACAGAATGGGAATTTGAAAATACTGCAGTTTGATATTGCGCTTCACATTTACCCGCTCAGAAGCACTTCCCATGGTAACAGAATCTGCACCAACGGGAACAGTAGCCGGCCCTTCAAAGTTATCTTCGTATTTCTGCCCGGTTACGTTGTATTGCAATTCTGCCTTCAACCCCAAGTTTTTAGTAAACTGATATCCGAAACTAATGCCGCCATTTCCGCCCCATGTGGCTAAATAATCCATCTCGCTCTGTTTTACGTAAGGCTGCTTAAAGGGAGCCAGCGTGCCGTAATTGTTTTGGTTGAGTATCCATGTGCTGCTGAAAGTTCCCGAAACACCTACATGAAACCCTTTCTGTGAATAACAAACGGAAGTTGTAAAAAGGACAATCATCAAAACCAAAACACGCTTCATATTTTAATCTTTATTTGTGCGGGTAAAAATCAAAAAAGTTATCTGAACATTTCATGTCGCTTTTTTTCCGGCTCAGGAAGTTTGTAGAATATCAATGGGTAGCTAAAACGCAATACTACCTCCATTCCCCCTTTACATACCGTTTTTACTTAGATGTGCTGTTGAACAAGCCAACAATAGAACTATCTTCTGTTTTAAATTACAGAAAGAAGCTCCGTAGCAGTTATACAAGTATTGATATCACTGATTTTGGAACAGGTACATCCCGCAGTGTGGCGCTTTCACAGTTAGAGCGCCAGGTAGCAGTTCCACATAAATATGGCGCACTGCTTTATTCTGTGGTAAAGCACTTTAGGCCGGAAACCATTTTAGAGGTAGGCACATCAATAGGGCTTAGCTCTTCCTACATGGCTTTAGGCAACCCATGTTCTAAAGTCATATCGCTCGAAGGCTCTCACAATATAGCGCAAATAGCAAGGCAGGCACATACAGACCTGAACATCGGCAATATTGAAGTAACAGAAGGCGAATTCAGTAAATCCATTCCGGTTGCCTTATCTAAAACAAAAAAGTTTGACCTTATTTACTTTGATGGCAATCACACCAAAGAGGCTACACTAAAATACTTTGAACTATGCCTGCCGGCTATCCACCAAGATTCCATTATCATATTCGATGATATCTATTGGAGCCCGGGGATGTGCGAAGCATGGGAAGAGATAAAAAAACATCCGTCAGTAACTATTACTATTGATTTATACAAAGTAGGAATATGTTTCTTTAGAAAGGAAAAGCTGGCAAAAGAAAACTTTGTACTGCGCTACTAAACTATCCGAATACATTCTTAATCCATACTACAATGTTTATATCTAAAACATAGTAGGGTAAAAACAGTATGGTAGCCCAAAAAAGTATAGAGGTTATCATGGACACCATTATTTTCTTTTTGTCGTGAGTGAGTGCCAATGCAAACATTACCCCTACCGGTATTGAAAGTATAATTGGAGTAAGCGCGGCTACTCCTCCTAAACCAAATCGCTGTTTCACCTTTACTAAAAAACGAGTAGTTGAGGTAAACTTTCGTCCAAACTGGCGCGGAAATTTTATTGCCAGATAATCCTGAATCACTGTACCCAAATAAGTAAACAGCACAATACCAATAATGCCTCCAATTACATTAGCTAACGAACCGCCCAAGCCTAAATCGGCAGCTATTGCAGTTAGTGTAAACATTGAGAATTTAATGATAGAGCCAAAAAAAACGGCAATTGAGGAGATTAGTTTTTCCATTATTCTTCACCCGGGCATATGCGCAGATTACAATAATAACGTATTTGCACGTTAAAATGATTCAAAATTTGGGAGGTATTTCTTTTCTAAAATGCCCGTTCATTCTAATCTTCTGCTTCAATTTTTCCGTTTCCTCCAGCGATGGTATAAGTTTTAACAAATGCTGAATAAGGAACCACTGGCGAGCTTTTTCTGAACTTGCACTAAGTATTCTGTACTGATCTTCGGGGGTAAGAGCAGTATAATTTGCCAGCTCAAACGACATAGGACTCTTGAATTTTTCAAACACATTAAAGTCTGTATCCATCAGCCTTTGTAGCTTTTCCATCAAATCAATCAAAGTGGGATTTAATACCGCTGTATCAAAGGGCAAATGTTTTACTTCAAATACCACCGCGGCCGGATACAATTTATCTGGAACCTGTTTCAAAACTTCCAAAATGCGAAAAATCTTAACACCCCTTGTTTTTATATCCATTTCTCCGCCCTCGTATGTTTTAGTTACTTCAATTATCTCAACTTCAGTTCCAAACTCATTCAGCGTATCTCGATTAAGGGTAGGTATTCCAAATGTTTTCCCCGCAGCCACACATTCCGCAATCAACTGTTTATATCTGGGTTCAAACACATGCAGGTTTAGCTCCTGGCCCGGGTAAACCAGTATATCCAAAGGGAATATGGGAAGAAACTTGGTCATGGTACCAATAACATCTGAGTCCGATAGTTGTTTAATTCAGTATAACTCATCGTCATTCTAAAAAAGTAAAATCCATGACAAGAAAAAAGTTCTTTAAATTTATAGGTATAAAGGTTGGGTTATGAAAACAACATCACTACTCCTTTCGGGGCTCTTTATTCTTTCTGCGGCTCTGCTACAAGCGGCCACTACCGGACAAGTTACCGGCAAAATTTTCGAAACGGAAACAAAAAATATTTTGAGCAACACCGAGATAGTTTTCGAAAACAGCATGGACAAGATTGTGCTAAAAAGTAACGAGAACGGCATTTATTATGGCGACCATCTGCCCACAGGCAAATACAATGTCACAGTAGTGTTTAATGGCCGCAACTTTGTAATGAAAAATGTGAGGGTTTATGACGGTTATGCATCCGAAATAGATTTCCTAGTTAGCAAAAACAATAAACTTCCTGAAGTTGTAATAGTTGAACAACAACAAAAACTAACCAGTAGTATCTCTCCTACCGATATTATTTTAGGATACAATAGCACCAATCAACCTACCCGAAGTGTAACGGAAGTACTAAGCCAGCAACCCGGAATGGACGTGCGCGAAGGAAAATTGTATGTAAAAGGAAGCGGTGAAGTTCGTTTTTTTATTGATGGCACTCCGCTAATGGGGCAGCCAACATTTCAGCGCTATTGGTAAAGAGCGCAACAACAGCGTAATTATTCGTTAACCATAAATGTAAAACGTATGAAAGCAGTTAGAACATTTCGTTTAATAAGCCTGCTGGCAGCTATTTTCAGCTTTAGTTATGCAGTAGCTTCGTTTGGTGGAGCAAGCATTATGGGGCAGGTAACCGATCCCGAAACCAAGGAACCTATTGAATTTGCTACGGTGGTATTGAACTGCCAGGGAGTAGAAAAAGTATATATAACCGATGCAAAGGGAGATTACTATGCCAGTAATATTCCCGCAGGCACGTATACCATTACCGCATCTTACATTGGTAAAACTGTTCAATTACCTCCTGTAAGTATAGGGAGTGATGAAACCCGCGAGATTGATATTGCCATGGGCAGTTCCATTGACTTGGGAGGAATAACTTATGTAGGAAAAAAGAGCGAAAAACCCTTATTGAACGTTTTTGACCCTACTGCACAAACTTTAGATAAAAAAGATTTGGAAGATGCGCCTATACTGAACGTAAAGCAGATTCCTTCACTTATGAATCTGCAGGAGGTAGATGGCAGTTATTACGTGCGTGGTTCGCGAGAGGGGGGCTTAGCCTGGTACATTGACGGTTGTAAAATAATGGGAGACCCTAACATTCCGGTTTCAGGGGTGCAAATTTTCCGCACTTACGTCAACTTTATTCCTGCAAAGTATGGCGATACTACTGGTGGAATAGTAGCTATTGAAACACGTAACTGGTTTACAGAATAAATTAGATTATCCTCTCAAGAATATGCACTAACACATTTTCCAACTGTGTGTGCTTATTCTGGTTTCTTAGAAGGTCCTCCAAATCATGGCGGACCTTTTCTTCTTTTTCGGGAGTATCGAGATACAACTTACGGTAGTCTTCAATGATGTCAATGGCCTCCACGTCAGAAACCCTGTCTACCACGCTCTTAATCTTCGATATATCCTCAATTCCTGTTCTGCTTTGTATAAACGTCAACTCTTCATTTGCCAACTCCGCATTCAGTTCAGCAGCATATACCATCAGAAATGCCAAAAATTCATTATAGCTCCAGTTACTGTTATCCACTTTCATGTATCAGAATTTAGGTGGTGAAAATAAAAACGGTCGGCTTTAAAGAGCCGACCGTAAATATATTGATTAAACGTATGAAAACTACTGCCCGGCAGGAGCTTGTGCAGGCTGTTCTGAAGGCTGCTGATTATTGCCTCCCATACCCTGATTTTGCTGAGGTAAATTGCCATTAAAGCCATTCTTCATTTGTTGTTGCTCTACTTCCGATTTTGGAAGAACATCAGTTTTGTTTACAGCGTTTTTATCAACAAAAAA
>CAZLXD010000110.1:0-9849 GCA_964563185.1 uncultured Chitinophaga sp. | reverse complement strand
CCCATCAGCGAAAGAACATCTAAGGTGCTGTAGCGGTAGTTAATCAGGTAGGAGCCTGTATATTTTTTGCTGAAGGGCCCTTCGAGTGCTGCCTCTAAACCAAGTATTCCCGCCTGTGCGGCAAACTCCCATTTTTCGGTATTCCCCTTCCGCAAATTCAAATCGAACACACCGCTTAGCGCATTGCCGTATTCGGCAGGGAAAGCCCCCGAAAGAAAATCGGTATTAGTGAGCATGTTTGAGCTAAGTATGCTTACCCCGCCACCGGTGCTGCCTTCGGAGCCGGCAAAGTGGTTGGGGTTGGGTATTTCCACCCCCTCCATACGCCACAGTAAGCCGCGGGGCGAGTTGCCGCGCACCACTATCTGGTTGTTTTCATCGTTGCTGGTCATTACCCCGGCAAAGGACTGGGCAAGGCGGGCAGGGTCGTTCAGGGTGCCTGCATAGCGGTTCATTTCTTCAGCCGAAAAAGAACGCACGCTTACTGTGGCAAAGTCGTTGTTGGCTTTAGTTTTATCGCGTTGGTTGGTAATAAGCACCTCCTGCAGGTTGGTGACCGTTTCCTGCATTTCCACCGTTAGAAAAGTTTCTTTGCCCGAAGTCAGCAACACCTCGCTAAGGGTGGCATCGGCATAACCCACATAGGTAAAACGCAGGGTGTGGCGGCCCACGGGCACGTTTTCTATTTTAAACCGGCCATCTTCGTTGGTGGTGGTTCCCAAAGCAGGGGTAGAGTTCACCACAAAAACATTTACCCCCCACAGCGGCTGCCGGCTGTCCTTATCAGTTACGCGCCCCCTAACAGTGGTGGTAAACTGCTGCGCGTAGCTGCAGGCAGTAATTAGTATAAGTAAAAGTGCGAGCAGCCGGGAGTGCATGTATTCCTCTGTTCTTTCGTTTTTTTAAGGCAGGCGAAAATAAGGGAATAGGAATGGAAGAAAAATGAGAAAGAACCCCGGCTCCCGATTATTCTGAAACTGCCGCTGTAATAACGCCTAAAAGCCTGCTTTTACTGTTAAAAGCCGGTTTTTTCGCCTATCAAGGGCGTTTTTTTACTGTTTTTGGGTGGATTTTGCTTCAAAAACCATAAAAACGAGGGGTATTGTGTTATGCCGTAAAACAGGAACACCACTTGCCGCAATCAAATCAGCCCTTACAGCAACCAAAACTCCGTTTGCAGCAATAAAAATTACTCTAATTCAGATAGTGATAAACTCTTCCGAACATTTATGGCAAAATTGCCAACCCTTTTTGCTTTTAAAGCAAGTGCTTTATTAATACCAAAGGGTGCGCTTAAGTACATTCTGGTCGCCCGAAAAATAAATGCGGGTGCTTTGCGGCTTGGCCTGGGTGTTAAACTTATCGGTAGTTATTAAATCGTAAAAACCGGCCAGGCCGTAAAAGCGGATACCTACTCCAAGGTCGGCCAGGCTTTCCACCCGCCAAACATCTGTTCCGTTATCCGTTACCGAGCCTACGCCAATCACCTTGTATTCGTTGGTTGGCTGCCAGCGCTCGTTGTTGCGTTGCTCGCGGTAATATTGCGATGTTTGCTTGTAACTGATAAACACTTCACCGGTGGTAGAGGTAACCGTATAATTAGGTTCATTTTCTACCATGCTTTTTGCCAACCCTTCCATTTGTGTAGGGTCAAATTCTTTGGAGGCTACAGTAATGGTTTCTTTGGTGCCGTCTTTGCCTACCGTAAACGTAAGGGATGTGTTAGGCTTTAATGATTCAAAGTGGCTCAACACTTCTTCCATGTTTTTTACATCGCTTCCGTTTATCTTATACACCGTGTAGCCTATTTTGCCGGTTAAAGCTTTTTCGGCTGGCGAATTGGCAAACACGTTGGTAATAATGGGTTGAGCATCGCGCTTGGTCCACACGGTTTTCTTTGTGTAGTAATCGTATGTGGCATCCCAGTTCTGCGAAAGCTCTACACCAATAAAAGCTCTTCTTATTCTTCCGTTGTTGTAAAGAATATCATCGGTTAAGCGCTTGCATATTTTGGCTTCAAGGGCAAAGTTTATCTGCGGCTGCCACAGGTTGCCTTTGTCTTCAGGGCCAAAAGCTATTTGCGAGTTCATTCCAATTACTTCGCCTGTTTCATTCACCAGCGGGCCACCGCTGTTTCCCCAAATAACTGTTGCGGTTGATTGAATAAAACCGTACTTGCCAACTAATCCGTCACGAACACGGTTTTTAGCGCTAACAATGCCGTCTGTAACAGTATAAGGGTACTCTGCCAAGGGATTTCCGATAGCATATACTCTTTGGCCGATACGTGGCTCCACATCGGAGTATTTAAGGGTGGTAACTTCACTGCCCGGAGGAGTAACAAACTCCAGTAAAGCATAATCGTAAAAGGAATCGCCTCCTTTAATTCTTACCTCGTACTTGTTCCTGTTTATGCTGAATACATAAAGGGCTCCGCTTTCGTTCTTTGCCTTTTCAATTACGTGGGCATTGGTGCATACATATTTTTTACCATTTACCTCAATCACATACCCCGAACCTTTGCTGTAGGCATCCGATAAATCAAGGGCCTTATCGTAAGCCACATCGCTTCGCCCTCTAAAACCGAGTTCCTGTTTAGTGCCCTCTATTTTATAAACCCCTACCGAAACCACTGCCGATAAAGCATTATCCAGCATATTTTCTGCACTTTGTTGTGCATAGTTTATGGAAACTGTAAAAAGCATCATCCATATTGTCGTAATCTTTTTCATAAAACCGGTTTTTGATTTGAGATGACAAAAAAATGATTTTGGAATAAAATCATTTGAATATTTTTTTCTTTTAATTTGCGTACATTGTTTAACTAAAAAAACAGCACCATGAAAAAAACAGTATTAATTGCTTTAGTGGCGTTATTTGTAACGGCACTGAATTTTAACGCTAACGCTCAGGGCGGAGGCAGAAACAAAGTTGAGTTAAAGGGCCAGGATGTAACAACTAGAGGCGCTAACCCCGAAGTAAAAGCTGATCGTCCTTCATCAGACGCTGCTGCACCAAGAGGAAGCGGTTCTGAAACATGTTACGTTTACCTGCACAACTATACCAGCTACAGTATTGATATATATGTAGATGGTTATTGGGAAGGAACACTGGGCGCTTATGATGATGCTTATGTTTCTACCGGCTCAGGCTATACCACTATGTATGGATGGTCAGTAGGCCGCACCAGAGAATGGAAGTTTAGCGGTGCAAGCTGCTATGGCAGCCGCGACTACTACTTCTATTAGTAGATGCCCTTACATAACGAAAAAACGCGCTTCAAAAACAGGGGCGCGTTTTTTTATTGGAAAGAATTTGTGAATTTTCCGTTTCAACTAATCTTAGTATAAACATTCCCCATGAAAAAAATCTTCCCTGTCCTCTCAGTATTGCTGTTAATGGCTTTTAGTTTATCGGCTGAAAAGTATGCGTTGATTGTTGCCATTGGAGATTATCCTGACCCCGGTAAAAACGGTTGGGGCAAAATCTCTTCGGCCAACGACCTTCCTTTAATAAAAACAGCTTTGGAAAAGCAAGGGTTTAAAACAGACAATATCCTCACTTTGCAGGATTCTGCCGCTACAAAAGATGGAATCAAAAACGCTTTTGATAAGCTGATTTCAAAGGTAAATGCAGGTGACATTGTAGTGGTGCACTTTAGTAGCCACGGTGAGCAAATTGAGGATGACAATAAAGACGAAACGGATAACTTGGACGAAAGTATTGTTCCTTACGGGGCAGTGTATACTTACGATAAATCAAAGTTTAAAGAATACGCCCCGGGCTATTTTCGCGATGATGAGTTTGGTGAAAAAGTAACCCTGCTAAGAAATAAGCTGACCGGCAAAGGCGATTTATTGGTTTTGCTGGATGCCTGCCACAGCGGCACAGGAACTCGTGGTGTTTCAGAGCTAATACCCAGAGGTGCTAAGGAGCCGATGGTGAGCGATAATTTTGACTTGAGTATTACACCCGTTGCCGATGTAAACGGAGTGTTTAAAGATGGTGGTGAAAAAAGTAAAGTAAAGTTATCGAATGATGCGGCTACATATGTAGTTATATCAGGCGCACAGGCTAAGGAGTTTAACTATGAGTGTTATGATGATAACGGCAATCCTGTCGGCTCCCTTTCGTATGCCTTTAGTAAAACTGTTGCTCAGTTAAAAGACAAAACCAGTTATCGCGGTTTGTTCGCTCAAATTGAAAACGTAATGCGTGACAAAGCTCCGCGCCAAAAACCTGTTCTAGAAGGTGATGGCATTGACCGTAGTTTATTTGGAGGCGACTTCATTAGCCAGAAGCACTACTTTACCATAAAGAAGTGGCGGAACGATGGCGAATTTGTTTTGGATGCCGGTAGCGTTTCGGGCATTACAAAAGGTTCTGTGCTTAGTGTATACCCGGCTGGAACAGCCGACCCTGCAGGTAAAGTTGCCCTCAACAAGGGTATAGTTCAGTCTGTAAGTAATTTTGAATCGGTTGTAAAGCTGGACCGCGATGACACCCTTTATAAGGTAAGCCCTTGGGTGTTTGTAACAGAAATGAATTATGGCGATAAGCTAAAGGTGGATGTAAGGAATATTAACGACTCGCAGAAAAAAATACAGGACGCATTTAAAGACTTTGGCTTAGTAGAATTCAGCAAAGCCTGCGACATATACTTAGATACACTTGGCAGCACCCGTAATTGGGCGCTTAAATACCCCACTACGGCTGCGGTATTCGATGGAGGATTTACATTAGAAAAAACAGACGATATTAAAAATGCCCTGAAGCGCTTTGCCCGTTACCGATACCTGCAAGGATTGGATTTTACCGAGGAAGGGTTAGAGGCAGAGGTATCGCTGGTGTTTTTGAAAGCGGATGGCCAGATAGATAATGCAAAAATAAACTCAAGAACTGTAAACGGAAGGTTGGAGTTGATTGACGGAGATGTGGTCCATCTTAAAATTATCAATAAAGGCGGTAAGAAATTGTTCATCAACATAGTGGATATACAACCTGACGGAAAGATAAACCCCATTTTACCTAAAAAGTCGGAAGATATTTTTCCTGATGATTGCGAAATTGCCGGACACGATACGGTTTTATTAAAGGATTATAAGATTACCATCGGCTTGCCGGAAGGAGAGGAGATATTCAAGGTTTTTCTATCGAAGGACAAGCTGGATTTGGAAGATATTTTAACGAAGCGGGACGATAGAGCCAGCCGTGGTGTGGGAGGTGCATTAAACAATATGGCAAAAGTATTTGCAGAATCGGATGGTGATGCAATAAGTACCCGTGGAGCAACAGGTACAGTAAACACCAACCAAAATGGCAGCATCTTTAATCTGAACTTTACTATTAAAAGCAAATAACAACTACCGCTGTTAATAAATTACAAGTAATAAAACAGCCGCCTCGGAATGGCGGCTGTTTTGTTATTTGGAGTAAAACCATCCTACATTAGCGCCATAATATTTGAATACTTTCAGCCGTTATAACTACAATGAAACATCTGCTTCTAATCCTTCTCTGCCTATCGTTTGTATTATCTCGGGCACAGCGCATGAACAAACCGGCTAAGACGCCTGCTGTAAATGAAAATCGTAATATTGCCAAGCGCGATCTGGAGAAAGTTAGATTACTGGAGGATACGCTTCATTTTCTATCTAATACCTTAACCTACGACTCTTTTTTGGATGTGCGGCAGAAGGCCTGCTATGCCTTTATTCCTAAACTGGTGGAGGCGTTAAAGCTTGATAACTCGTTTTACTACCCCTTCGATTCGTTTGAGACCATCGCTAAAATTTATCCGCCCGATAGTTCCTTCAGAATATTTACCTGGCAATTGGTTTTGCCAAAAGGAAAATTCCGGTACTACGGAGTTATTCAAATGAAGAGCACAAAACTGAAAATGTATCCGTTATTCGACCACAGCGACACTATGACCTATCACTCGCAACGTGTAAACACCAACGAAGCATGGTATGGCTGCCTTTACTATAACATTATTCAAAAACAGGCGGATAAAAAAACTATTTACACGCTGTTTGGCTATGAGGCGGGGGATATTCTCACCCGAAGGAAAATAGTAGACGTACTCACCTTTGATGAAACCGGTAAACCAAAATTCGGGGCTCCGCTTTTTTACTTCAACCAGTTGGAAGATACCTTTCACTATGCCCGTAAGGATACCTTTACACGCTTCTTTATTGAATACAAATACAACGCTTCCACCATTCTCAACTACGACCCGCAACTGGAGATGATTGTGTTTGATCATGTTACTCCACCAACCGATAAAGCGAAAGGAGCCACCTTTACTTATGTTCCCGATGGTACTTACGAAGGTTTTAAGTGGGGCAACAACCGGTGGAACTGGGTGGAAAAGGTTTTCACTTTTGCCATTAATGAAAACGATAATCCTCCTGTGCCCGTTCCGCTATTCGGCAATCCGCGCAAACAGCCGGAGTTACCTAAAGAGGATGTAGGCCCCAAGTGATACTTCCGCGAAATACTTAGGTTTGCGTATATGCACTCTCTGCTTATCCGCAATATTAAATCGCTTTACGGAATCCGTAGAAACGAAGAACGCCTTGTTAAGGGCGAAGCTATGAAGGTCCTTCCTGAAATAGCAGATGCTTTTCTGTTGATAGAAAATGGGAGCATACTGTCTTATGGGAAAAATGAAAGTGCCCCTGAAAGAGCGGACGAAGTAATAGATGCCACAGGAAAGTTGGTTCTGCCGGCCTGGTGCGATTCTCATACCCATATTGTTTATGCCGGCTCGCGCGAGGCGGAGTTTGTTGGAAAAATAAACGGACTTACCTACGAAGAAATTGCCCAACGCGGTGGAGGGATCCTTAATTCCGCAGCTTTGCTAAACCAAACCGATGAGGAAGAGTTGTTTGATGGTGCCTGGCAGCGACTGCAGGAAGTGGAACATTTGGGTACAGGCGCTATTGAAATAAAGAGCGGTTACGGATTAAGTTTTGAGGGGGAGATGAAAATGCTGCGGGTAATACGTAAGCTGAAAGAGAAATCGGATTTAACTATAAAGTCCACTTTTCTTGGGGCACATGCTTTTCCATCGGAGTATAAAGAGAACAGGAGAGGTTACATCAATCTATTGATTAATGAATTACTGCCCCAAATAGCAAATGAGGGCTTAGCTGATTTTATTGATGTGTTTTGTGAGAAAGATTACTTCACTGTAAATGATACTGAAGAGATTCTTGCAGCAGGTGCCCGGTATGGGTTGCGGCCGAAGGTACATGTTAATCAGTTTAATATCATTGATGGAGTAAAAGCCAGTGTAAAACACAATGCTTTAAGTGTTGACCACTTGGAACTTATTGATGAAAACGATATTGCTGCCCTGAAAAACTCTGATACTATGCCGGTGGCTTTACCGGGATGTTCATTGTTTCTGCGCATACCGTATACGCCAGCCCGTAAAATAATCAACGAAGGTTTGCCTTTGGCGCTGGCTTCTGATTACAATCCGGGTAGTTGCCCAAGTGGCAATATGAATTTGGTAATAAGCCTGGCATGTATCAATATGCAGTTAACCCCTGAAGAAGCGATTAATGCAGCTACACTAAATGGGGCTTATGCTATGGCAATGGATGGTGAAATGGGTTCTGTTTCTATAGGTAAAAAGGCAAATGTGCTTATTACTAAACCAGTCCCCTCACTGGCTTATTTGCCTTACTCTTTTGGTAGTAGCATGATTGAAAGGGTAATTGTATCCGGTAAGGGCGTTTAAGTAGCTGTATCAAATACACTTCATTTGTGTTGAAAAGTAATAGGAGCCTTATAGTAATATATCGGGCAGAAGAGTGAAAATTTGTGCTAAAGGGCTTAAACTGACAAGGGCGGTATATGAAACTTTTACCCCGTAAAATCAGTTTAAGTAGTCAGGTATTATGATTATTAATTTACAGCCGATGCAACACCTGAATCTACTTGAAGCATCTGCTAATTAAAGAACAACTAGGTGAGAAGGAAATTTACGCTAATAATACTGTTGTTTATAGCTTGGCAGGCAAGGCTTGCTGCACAACAGGTACAATGCTCTTTTTCGGCATCGGCACTCTATGGTTGCCCCCCTTTGGTAGTTAACTTTCAGGATGCTTCTTCGGGCTCTCCAACTTCCCATTTTTGGGATTTTGATAATGGTGGAATAGGCAACTCTACCATAGCCAACCCAACTTTCACCTTTGTTAATTCGGGAACTTACAATGTAAAGCATGTTGTTTCAAACGGCACTACTACCGATTCGTGCTTTGTGCAAATTAAGGTGTTCATTCCTCCTACGGTAAACTTCACTTCTCCTAACCCTACCGGCTGTATTTTTCCTTGCCATAATGTTAGCCTCATCAACCTGTCCACACCGGGCGAAAGCCCTATTCTAGAGTATGTTTGGGACTTTGGTGATGGAACGTTGCCTGTTTCTGTCCTTCCTCCACTATCTAACACCACACATTGTTACAATCAAACGGGTACGTTTAACGTAACATTGGTAGTACGCGATAGTAACACTTGCCAGATAAGTAAAGGGGTTAATAACTTTGTAAACATAGGTAACAACCCAAGTGCTACTGCTACCGCATCTCCTACACAGTCGTGCATTTCGCCTACCCTTATCAATTTTACAGGGAGTGGCACTTCTCCCAATGGGGGCGTTAGCTATCAGTGGTTTTTTGGAAATGGCGGAAACTCGGTTCTGCAAAATCCTTCTCAGGTATTTTTTAATGGTATTTATGATCCGATTCTGGTGGTATCAGATGCTTTAGGTTGTCAGGATACCGCATTTACCCATGTGGAGATTACGAGTGTAAATGCAGGATTTACTGTGGCAAATACTAATGTGTGTAGGAATGTTCCCATACAATTTACTGATACCAGTAACTTTGCTACTACCTGGTTTTGGGAGTTTGGTGATGGTACTACGTCCAATCAGCAAAACCCGCTACACACATACACGGCTAATGGAACATACACCGTTAAACTTACAGTTTCTATAAACGGATGTGTGGATACGGAAACCAAAACATCATATATTACAGTAACCGATCCTGTGCAATTTACCTTTAGTGCCGATGATTCATCGGATTGTTATGCTCCCTTTACTGTTAATTTTACAAGCAATACTACCAGCGGAGCTACCTCTTATGCATGGAACTTTGGCGATTCAACTACTTCCACTCAGGCTAATCCAACACATACTTATACCGATGAAGGCTCCTTTACTGTATCGCTTTCGGTAACTAACTCAAGTGGATGTGTTAATACGAAAGCTTACAATAACTACATTAACGTTCATGTTATTAATGCTGTTTTTGCTGTTGATTCTGATAATGGATGCACACCACTAACGGTGCATTTTACAAACAGTAGTACTTCTAACGCAGCTATAACGGGCTATCAATGGTATTTTGGAGATGGCACTGGTTCTACTCAAGTAAATCCAACTCATACATATAACACTGGTGGGCAGTTTCAACCTATTTTAATTATTACTAATGCCGATGGTTGTAAGGACACAACTCTTGGTAGTGTAATCAATGTAGGAGGTGCCGGTAACCCCGACTTTTTAGCTATACCACTTGTACAGTGTGTTAACCAAACTGTTTCATTTTTTAACCAAACAGCCGGAGCACCGTCCGGAGCAGTTTACTTTTGGGAGTTTGGCGATGGAACAACCAGCAACCTGACCAACCCTACGCATGAGTATTCTGATACAGGATATTATGACATTAAACTGACAGTTATATATCAGGGCTGTTCGACAAGTATTGAAAAGATAAAATATATACAGATAGTTGTTCCAAAAGCCATGTTTGGCTTCCAGTTTAACTG
>CAZLXD010000109.1:0-9902 GCA_964563185.1 uncultured Chitinophaga sp. | reverse complement strand
GTATTACACCGCCTACTCTACCTGGAAAGGGAAAATGCTTTTTCTGGATGATTTGGTGGTTACAGAAAAGTATCGCAGATATGGCATTGGCCGAAAACTGATAAATGCTTTTTTGAACGAGGCGAAAGAACTAGGCGTAAATCAAGTTCGCTGGCAGGTGTTGGATTGGAACACTCCGGCCATTAAGTTTTACGAATCACTGAGGGCTGAACTGGACCGCGAATGGATTACCTGCAAAATGAGCAAGCAGGAAATTGCCGACTATTTAAAAACAGTAACTATTAACTAATCAACTACATACTAATTAACCATTAACTATACTATGCAGGTTTACAAATTCGGAGGAGCATCGGTAAAAGATGCAGATGCAGTAAGAAACGTTACTTCCATTTTAAAGGATAACGATTTCAACGAAAAGGTAGTGGTTATTTCTGCTATGGGGAAAACTACTAATGAGTTGGAAAGTGTAGTCAATCAGTATTATGCTGATAATGCCGACTGGCAAAAAACGCTGGATGCTGTATTTGATAAACACCTTGCTGTTATGCAGGCACTTTACAACAACGGGGCATTCGATAAAGCGGTGGAAGATATAAAGGTGCTGATTGAAGGGGTTCGGAAATTTTTATTGGAGAATACCTCGCGTAACTACAACTATATCTACGACCAGGTGGTTTCTATTGGTGAGTATATTTCTACCACCATAGTAAGCGATTACGCCAACTCTATTGGGCTGAAGAACACGCTGCTGGATGTAAAGCAGGTGCTGTTTACCGATAATGCTTACACCGAAGGAAAGGTAGATTTCAAGAAAACAGAAACTTCTATACTGAATAAAGTAACCGAACTGGTAAAGAGCGGTTTTGTGATTACGCAAGGGTTTGTAGGCTGCACGCCCGAAGGTTTTGCCACCACACTCGGCAGAGAAGGTTCCGATTACACAGCATCAATATTTGCTTACTCCCTGAATGCCGAGCGCATGACGGTATGGAAAGATGTGGAGGGAATTATGAATGCCGACCCCAAAGAGTTTCCTGATGCACAGTTCCTGAGTGAGATAACTTACCACGAGGCTATTGAAATGACCTACTACGGTGCCAGCGTTATTCACCCTAAAACCATTAAACCCATACAGAATAAGAACATCCCTTTAGAGGTGCGCTCATTTGTGAATTCCCGCAAGCGCGGTTCGGTTATCAGCGCTAATGCTAATACTAACTTTCTTCCTCCTATTATTATTCATAAGCGCGGGCAGGTGTTGCTTTCGTTTTCGGCAAAAGATTTCTCGTTTATAGCCGAAGAGCATTTAAGTAAGGTGTTTGCCACCTTTGCTGAAAATCGTTTGCGGATTAACCTGATGCAAAATGCGGCTATTAGTTTTTCGATTGCCGTTGACTTTAAGAAAGAGAAGATTGAAAACATTATAGAGCAACTAAGTAACGACTTCAGTATTACCCGCAATGACAACCTTTCACTGCTTACCATTCGTCATTACAATCAGGGTATTATTGATAAAATGACGAAGGATAAGGATATACTGGTTCGCCAACTTTCGCGTACTACAGTGCAGGTTTTAATGCGCGACTGATTTACTGTAGATAAACTGAAATGTTAAAAGGATGCTAATAGTCTTCAGTTTAATAACAGGGCTTTAACTAAACAGGATTTAGCGCTATTTTAGGGGCAAGGATTCGTTACTATGAAAACACTGTTTCTCCCCTTTTTGCTTATAAGCTGTATGTTGCTTCATGCACAGCGGAATGTATACGATGTTATTCTGTTCGGGAATAAAATAGGGCAAACGGTAGTGGAGCGTAAAGATGAAGGAAACGGTAAAGTGAATTACACCCTGCGCAGCAAGTCTGAAGCTCAGGTAATATTCACCAAAAAAACTTCCGAAACGGTTTTTGATATTACATACCTCAACGGACAATTGTTTTCTGCTTATACAAAGGATATTAAGGATGGCGTTACTCAGGTTTCTAATATAATTTGGCAGGGAACGCAGTACCTTATAAAGAAAGGCTCCGAAATGCTGCATGTCAACAATCCCATTGATTTCTCCTCCATCCACCTCTACTTTACTGAGCCAAAGGGCCGCACGTCCATTTTTTCGGAACGCATAGGCGACTATTGTACTTTTGTGAAAACCGGTGAAGGAGTTTATGAATGTAAGCTGGCAAATGGGGTAAATAATGTTTACCGCTACAGAAATGGAACCTTGTACGAGTTGGAGATGAGCAAAGGGGCTAGTGTTTTTTTACGGTTAGTAAAATAAGAGCAACGTATTTTTTGCTGAAGCCATTGCCTTCGCCCAATTTTTAACCGGTTTGTATCCACTGTATTGTTTTATAGATTGCAGTTATGAAGTACTCCTGCACAAGAATATTTGCCCCTCTTATAGTCTTCTCGCTTGTAGTTCTTGTAGGATGCAGCAACTCAGGGCAGTTGGGTAATCCGCTTATCCATCTACATCCCGCAACAGCCGCACAACCCAATGTCATCGTTATTCTGGCCGATGATTTGGGTAAGTATGATTTATCCCTTTACGGGGGGCTCAATATACCTACACCAAATATTGATTCTATAGGCCTTAACGGAGTTACTTTTGATTATGGATATTCTTCGGCTGCTATTTGTGCTCCTTCGCGGGCAGGGTTTCTTACCGGGCAGTATCAGCAGCGTTTCGGTTTTGAGTTTCAACCTCACCGCAACTATCCCAACAGCGTTTTTGAGAAAGCCTTTTTACGTGCTATGATTAACCGGGAAGAATGGATTATGCAGCAAAATGAGGAGGCCCCTCGCAACAAATTCAGCCGTAAACAGGGGCTTACCAGGGAAGTGCCCACTCTGGCTGAAATAATGAAGAAGAACGGTTACCGCACAGGAATTTTTGGTAAGTGGCACTTGGGTACAGCCGATTCATCGAAACCCAACAACCGCGGTATTGATGTGCAATATGGCTTTTATGAAGCATTTGCATTGTATGCTAACCGTTTGGACAAAAATATTGTAAACTACAAGCACTGGGATGATTTTAAAGACCGCTGGATGTGGCGCAAAGGCGATAAAGCCGAAAGCAGGATTCGCCTGAACGACAGTATTATAAACGAAAAGGAATACCTCACCTTTGCTATTGCCCGCGAAGCAAACCGCTTTATTGCTGCCAATAAGGAGAAACCCTTTTTTATGTATGTGCCCTTTAGCGCCCCGCATGAGCCTTTTCAAGCACCTAAAAGTTACTACGATAAACTGGCACACATTAAGGACGATAATAAGCGCATTTACTATGCTATGATTGCTGCTTTGGATGATGCCGTTGGGAGTATTGTAAATGAACTTCGGAAGCAGGGGCTGGAAGAGAACACCCTGATTATTTTCTCCAGCGATAATGGAGCTGCCACATATACCCATGCAGTCACCAATGCCCCGCTAAAGGGAGGGAAGATGATGTATTTTGAAGGTGGGGTGAACGTGCCGTTTATGATGCAGTGGAAAGGAACTATTCCCAAGCACAAGAACATGGATATGATGGTAAGCCTGCTGGATGTTTTTGCCACCGTTTGCGATATTGCCCACATTAATACTGATGGCCTTACTTTGGATGGCGTAAACCTGATGCCTTATGTAAAAGGGTTGAGGTTGGATAAGCCCCACCGCGAGTTGTTTTGGCGCAACGCTTACACCTACGCTGCACGCTACCAAAACTGGAAGGTGCTGATTGATGACGAACATCAAACCATAGAGTTATACAACCTCGCAAAAGATGTGGGGGAGGCGAATAACGTGATGCACGACCATCCTGCTTTGCTACTGCAATTACGTAAGGACATTGAAGAATGGAACAAGGACATGATGCCTCCTGCCTGGCCCTGGATATTGAACTATAAAGTGGTGATAGATGGCAAAACCTACTACTTTGCCGTATAGCCATTTGTTCGTTATTGCACTGGTAAGTTTTTTCCTGTTTTCGAAATGCAATCACCACCAACATTCCGATTGTAGCAGCGCTTTGCCTGAGATAGCTTTCACCGATACACTAAAGTTGTTTTTACCCGATGCTGCCAATAGCGGAAATGATGGTATGCAATTGATTCCGGGTGGGGAGTTTACGATGGGCGCTGTGGAAGGAGACTCGTTTGCAAGGGAGGAAGAGTTCCCTGCTCACCAAGTGCAGGTTGATTCTTTTTGGGTAGATGCCACCGAAGTTACCAATGCGCAGTTTAGAGCCTTTGTAAAAGCAACCGGTTATAAAACTACAGCCGAGCGTGCCATGCCTGCCGGTTCGTTGGTTTTTGTTCCTGACAGTAAGGCCGATAAGGAGTTGTATTGGTGGGAATTTACTGAGCAAACCGATTGGCAACACCCGTTTGGGCCGGATAGTAATATTGATACTATGGATAACTACCCTGTAGTTCATGTTTCATGGTTTGATGCAATGGCTTATGCCTCCTGGGTTGGTAAGCGCCTGCCAACCGAGGCGGAATGGGAGTATGCAGCCCGTTCAGGTAAGACAGGTGGACTTTACCCTTGGGGTGATACAGGCCCCGAAGATGTATCGGTGGCAAATGTTTATCAGGGACGGTTCCCTGATAAGAATGAGATAAAGGACGGCTTTGCTTATACAGCCCCGGTTCAATCATTTGCCCCTAATGCTTATGGCGTGTACGATATGAGCGGGAATGTGTGGGAGTGGTGTGCTGATAAGTTTCATTCTTCGTATTATGCTTATTGTAAAGAAAATAACCTGACAGCCAATCTTCAGGGGCCGACCCGCAGCTATACTCCGGAAAACAGGTACGAGGAATTGCGTGTAATACGCGGAGGCTCTTTCTTGTGCAATAAAAGTTACTGCACGGGTTACCGGGTTTCGGCCCGCAACAAAACAACTCCGGCTACTTCGTTGTTGAATGTGGGTTTTAGGTGTGTGAGAGGTGTAGGAGAGTAGTTAGTTTTTTAAGATCTAATTGTTAACGCACTATTTAATGCTATTCATTTTTCGTTTTTAAACTTTTCATAAGCCTCCTGTATTTGCTGAAATTTGGCAGCGAGTTTTTTTCTTTCTGCTTCGCTTGCATTCTTGTTGCGGTCGGGATGATATTTTAAAACCAGCCGCCTGTAAGCAGTCCTAATCTCGCTCATGCTTGCTGAACTGCTTACTCCGAGTATTTCAAACAATGTTTTGGGGCGTTCATTGTGTTCCTTCTTAATTCTTCTGAAATCCACATCGTTTACGTTGAGGTAACCCGCAATGCGAAAAATGAAATAGTTTTCGCGCTCTGTTAAGTCACCATCGCACATAGCTAAATCAAACAAAAAGTGAACTACCTGTTGCCGGGTTTGGTGTGGAGTGTTGATTCGTATTTGATCGCAGGCGGCACTTAGGTCATATTCCTTTTGCATACAATGGTTGATAACCTGGGTGCGTGCAGCCGATGGCGTTTCATTAAAATGTTGATTGAGAAAGTTATCTAAGAAAGAAACTTCGGATAGAGATACTTTGCCATCAACTTTTACAAGGTGAGAAGCCAGCACAATCAGGTTAACCTCAAATTCAGTCAGCCCTTTTGTTATAGATGAGGTATCGGAGTTAGTATCCTTTTTAATCAGATTACCGGCAATAAAGCCCAGAAGGCTTCCTAACGGCCCGCCTACCACCCAACCCAAACCGGCTCCCAGCCATTTTTCATACTTAGCCATGAGCAGGAAGGTTGTAGCTTAATTTGTTTTTTGAATACAATACAAAAAATACAATTCCTGTAAGTATAAAGGGCACGTTTAGTAATTGCGTTTTGCTGATTAAGCCAAGTATTAAACTGCCTTCAGGAACTTTTAAAAACTCCAGCAAAAAGCGGGTGGTAAATACCAGTAAACAAAAAGTAACTAAGTAAAGCCCTGGCTTCGTGTCCTTGTATCTAACAAACAGTTGCAACATTAGTATTTGAATAAGAAAGTAAGCTATACTTTCATACAAAACGACCGGGTGACGCGGAACATTATCTAATTGTTCAAAAACAAATGCCCAGGGGACATCGGTAGGCTTTCCTACTATTTCTGAATTCATCAGGTTACCAATCCTAATAAGAGAAGCCAAAAGAACCACCGTAATGGCGGCATGGTCAATGGTCCAGAATAACGGGTAATCTTTGTTTCGATAGCAGAAGAGAAGAATACCAACCAGTGCACCCAATACTCCACCGTGGCTGGCTAAGCCGCCTTCCCATACGGCAATAATTTTGGCAGGATGAGCAAGGAAATAATCAAATTCATAAAATAACACCTGCGCCAGGCGGGCTCCAATTAATCCGCCAACAAACATGTATTGAATTAAAACGGTGAGTTTTTCTTCATCCCGCTTTAATTGCCGCAGCACATAAGTTCCGATAAAGAAAGTAGATAACAAACCAAGCCCCCATGCAATGCCATACCATTGTATGGTTAAAAATCCCAAACTGAAAGCATTCTGGTCGGGGTTCCATTGTATAAAAAGTTGCATGGTGTAAATATGCGCAACAGAATGCTACCGCCAAGAAGTTGCCGCTTAACTTTCCGGAGTGGTGGGCCGCTTGGTATTATCGAGATGTTTGCTGACGGTGAAATGAAAGGTGGTACCCTCTCCGATTTTTGAATTTACCCAAATCTTTCCTCCGTGTATTTCTACAATCTTTTTACAAATGGCTAGCCCTACACCCGTTCCGGGGTATTCGGTTTGTGTATGTAACCGCTGAAATATTTGAAATACTTTTTCTCTGAATTCTTCTTTTATGCCTATGCCATTATCGCTTACCGTAAACTCCCATTCGTTCTCGTGTTCTGTAGCCGACACATTAATTACAGGTTTTCGGTCTTTTACAAACTTCATTCCGTTATCAATTAGGTTCTGGAATAACTGATACATCTGCCCGGGCACACAAGCAAGAGTAGGTAAGTCAGAAATATTTACCGTTGCTTCAGATGCGCGTATGTTACCATCCAGATTCTTTACCACCTCCACTACTATTTCACGAATGTTGGTGACGGTGAATGGCTTGTGCGTTGAAGAAATTTTGGAGTAGTTGAGTAATTCGCTGATAACGGTTTGCATGCGCTTGGCTCCGCCTACCGAAAAGTCAATAAACTCCATTGCTTCTTTATCCTTGTAGCGCATTTCGAGCAATTGCAGGTAACTGGCTATGGTTCTTAACGGGCTTTGTAAATCGTGCGAGGCTACATAAGCGAAACGCTCCAGTTCATCATTGGAACGCTGCAATTCATGAGCGCGCTTTTCCAACTCACTTTGAGTCTCTTTTAAGTCGCTAATGTCAAGTATCATCACCATCCCATAAATAATTTCGTCTTCGTCATTACGAATGGGAATGTGGTATACTTTGAGCGCTCTCCCGAAAAATGACTGCTCTGTTTCGCTGCTTTCTCCTTCTAAGATTTTCCGGTAGATACTTTCCACTCTTTCCCGCTCTGTTTCGCGGATGGTTTCTCGAATAGCACGACCTTCAATTTCGCTTTTTGGCTTGCTGATAATTCCCACTAAGGGGCCTTCAGCAAGAATATATTTCATTTCCTTGTCAAATATGAACATGGCTGCTTTAGGCAGGTTACGGGCAATTTCGCGATACAGCTGCTCTGATGCCCGAAGTTGTTCCTTAGCTTCCTTTATTTCAGTTACATCGGTAGCTACACCAAGTATATTCCAGCTTACACCATCTTCTGCCGGTATAGGTTTTTTTATAGTTTGAATCCAAAGTGTTTCGCCCGTGTATAGGTTGGTGAGTTTGGTTTCAGGAAAGCGTATTGACTGTTTATTACCAATTACCTGCTTGTCCTGCCAAAGGAAATAATCCAGTATGTCTTTGGTAAACTGCTCTTCATTGTCAAAGTGCCCTTCCATTTCCTCCGGTGATAGGTTGTAAAACTGGGCAGCTGCTTCATTTGCCAGAAGGAACTTCCCTTCGGCATCTTTCACAAATATCATGCTGGGGGTAGAGTCAATAATCAGGCGGAGATAGTTTTTTTGAAGTTCTAACTCACTCTGGAACTTTTCCTTTTCTGCAATTTGTTGTTCCAGTTCTGTAGTACGGGCTTTAACTTTTTCTTCCAGTTCCGAATTGTGTTGTTGCAAAAGCTTTTGGTGCTCTCTGCGGTCGGTAATGTCGCGCACGTGCATTAACAAAGCCGGTTTGTCGCGAAACACAATACGCGCGGCACTTACTTCTATCGGGACATTCCTTCCGCTTTTAGTAACGCATTCGGTCTCAAATTTCTTAACAGCACCCGATACAATTTTCGACTGCCGCTGAGCAACTTCCGATTGTAAATGTGGGGGTGTAATCTCAAAAATAGTCTTGCCTATTAGGAAATCTCGTTCGGCTTCGTGTAGTTTGCAGGTGGCATCGTTTACATCCAGAATTTCGCCATCATAACTCTCTACATAAATAGCATCAGGTGAACTGAAGAATAACTCGCGGAAACGCCTTTCGCTGCTCTTCAGTGATATCTCAGCTAATTTCCTCTCCTTTATTTCCTGTTGTAGTTTTTGGTTTACTTCTGATAGTTGGCGGGTGCGGGTAATAATTTTTGATTCGAGGTCTTCTTTGGCAAAAATCAATTCCTCCTCCATTGCTTTTTGAGAAGTGATATCAATTTGAATGGCGATGGAACCGGCAAATTCTCCTTTTTCGTTAAAAACCGGCTTCCCATTTACCCTAATCCAAACCCCTTCACCTGTTTTCTTTTTCATGCGAATGTCATACACATCGCTTACGCCTTTCTTTCTCAGCTCAAGTTTTTCGCGAGAAAGGTTGGCCTGCTTTTCGTCATAGAAGAAGCTAAAGATGGATTTGCCAAGAACTTCCGCCTCAGTGTAGCCAAGGTTTTTGCAAAACTGCCGGTTCACATATACCAAAATGCCGTCTGCGTTAACACAAAAAATGCCTTCATTGATTAACTCTACCACATTCCTGAAAGGGATGGTAGCCGTTAACCCGTTGGCATCGGTTATTTTGATTAAATCACTCGACATGCTTTGTGTCTGTTCCAAAAATATCAGTTCCTTAACGCTGCGCTCAGCAATTTATAAACACGTTTAATATATCACTGCAAGTAGCTAAGGTCAAGGCAAATCAGGCTTTATTTTGTTAAGGTAGAAAACTATTCCATATTCTTTCTTTTAACTCCTTCAAACTGGAGTATAAAATCTGCTCCAAAGGCTTGCGAGGGTGTTTTAGCTCCAACCGGAATATTTCCTTCCAACACCAGTTGAGCAATCCGCACGGCAGTTAAATATGTAAGCTTATATCCTTCAGGAAGTTTGATTAGTGCTGACTGATGGAGGCCTTGCGAGTTTTTTACACTTCCCCAAATATATGTTAGAGCGTTTTCGCGTTCCTGTTCATTGGGGCCGGCCGGCCGCTTTTTTATGCCTCGTATCATTAGATTTTTTACCCACCTCCATCGAAGTATAAAGCCCCAGCGGTTACTCTGCTTCATCTTTTCAATCAATTTAGGCGGCACCGCATTGTAAACGGTTATGTTGGGTATTTGGGTAGACCGAAAAGCCGATGCAATGTCGCCCCATGCTATAGCAACAGTTACAACCGGCTGAGTTTCGAAGACTACTTTACGAGTTAACTCGCCATTGGGAACCGGAGTAAGGACTCCTTCCTTGCGTATCATGCAACTTTCGCCAAGATTTTCGGCAATGGTAATAGCTGTTCCGTGCGACAACCTTCCCCCTTTTTGAAAGAGGGCCAATTCCAACGTATCAGCCGTTGGTAGTTGTTGTTTTAAATACATGGCCAAGCAATCGGATGGGACCACATCAAAACCTACACCGGGCATCAGCAAAACACCGGCACTTTCAGCCTTGTTATTCTGCTTAAAAATTTCCTCAAATACCTGATACTCTC
>CAZLXD010000108.1:5645-10050 GCA_964563185.1 uncultured Chitinophaga sp. | reverse complement strand
ATACCTGCGGAGTTTGGCAGTTGGGGCAATCCATGTTGTAAGCAGGAGTCCAGTCATAGGTTTGTCCGCCAAAGGCATTCAGTTGTATGGTATCGGTTCTCCATATCATGGTGTCTGCTCCGGCCACGGCAAACGACTCGGAAGTAAGCGCTAAAGCAAAGGGAGAATACACGTAGTTATCCCAGGTAAACTTGCTGATGCGCTGGAAAGGCGAACCGGGCACAATGGTATCGCGGTGTATGCTCTGCCACTCGGGCACCACCTGCCAGTGCACTATATCGTTCCACTGATTGCCATCGGCAGCAGGGTCGTAAAAAATAGTAATGTCGGCTGAATCGCCACCGGTTACATGATACAAGCGGTGATACCAATCGGGGTTTATTTCGCACACCAAATGAAACCGGTCGTTGCGGTCAAATCCTTCGTTGGTAGGGTCCACATTGGCAAAGCGTGCTTTGTAGTGGTTTTCGCTGGCGGCTTTCGGTTCAAATTCTATAGGGCGGTAGCGGAAGGTTCCCAAATTAGAACCTACGGGAAACAGGTAAGCATCGGTAGAATTGGTTCTGCGCAGCAAACCACCATCTTGTAAACTGGAAACGTAGCCCGAAGTGCGTTTCACCGCAGATACCGAAGAAGAGTTTAAGCACCAGGCAGTATTAACATCCATACTGAATTCGCGGTCGGTAAGGTCCAGTGTGCCGTCAATGTAAACATCTAAGTCGCCATACTTCACACCTTGGTTTCTCAGTATCAAATTATGAAAGTGGGTTTCCACGCTTCCTTTAATGTGCTGGTCAGCATCCCACAAATACACCCAACCCGTGCCTATCGAATCAAAGCACCGGTTAGGGGCATCGTGCGTCCAATCGCCCGTTACAAAAATGGTATCGGTGTTGTTGTAAATACCCGCGTTCTGGTTGTAGGCATCGCCAATAATAGAAATGTAAGCACCATCTTTTACAGAAACCAAGCCGTTGTTACTCCAAAAACCTATTTGGGCAAAACCTGGTAAAGCGGCAATAACAAAAAGAAAAGCCAGCGCCTTTTTCATTGGGCGTTAAAAGTAGAAAATCAGGCAACAAGGGCAAGATAAATTATATCCTTGGCAATGGGTTGTTTCAAAAATACTTACGTTTGAAACCATGCGCATACTGTTACTTATTGGCACCGGAAGTTTTATAGGCGGTATAGGCCGTTTTCTGTTATCGCAGGTTGTTCAGGCAAAAATGGCTCAACCCTTTCCGGCAGGAACATTACTGGTAAACATTATTGGTTGCTTTGTTATCGGTTCAGTGTTCGGGTTGGGAGAAAAAATGCATATCCCTGCCGAGTGGCGCCTGTTTATAATGACCGGCATTTGCGGGGGCTTTACCACCTTTTCAGCCTTTGGGCTGGAAACTATTAACCTGCTGCGCGATGGGCAAAACCTGTATGCTGCGGCTTATGTTGTTTCCAGTATGTTATTGGGGGGGCTGGCCACCTTTGCAGGAGTTTTAATATTCAAATAGGCCATGACTTCAAAACAATACTTTCAATCGCTCAGTATTTTACATGCTGCATTAACCATGGGCAGGTAATATTCCTAATGTTGTTGGTTTACCTGCACACCAGCGGTATGGCAACCTCAGCCGATGCCCTGTTTGCCACACTATTAATGTATCTGGTTCCTGCGGTGGCATTACTGGCCTTTTCAGCTGGTTCGTTTGTTTACCGCACACGGATTACTGCTTTAAAATCACTCCCCTCACTTTCTGAAAAACTGAACGGCTACCGGGCAATAATGATTATCCGCTTTGCCGTATGGGAAGGTGCTTCCATGTTTTCGCTGGTGGCTTACTTTTTAACCGGCAGTAATTTGTTCGTTGTTATTTCGGTGGTATATGTACTTTTGTTTATTATTTTAAGGCCTACTGCCGAAAAGTTTGCGTTTGAATTAGAACTGAATTCCGAAGAAAAAATACTCATTGAAAATGCCGACAGTGTTGTAATATGAAAATTCTATTTTTGGTGCCCTTGAAAAAGCTGTTTCGGTATGAATAAAATTTCCGCTTTAGTTGTCGCCTTTCTTTTTGTTGCCTTTTGTGCCAAAGCACAGGTAGGTATCAATATACTGATACCCGACAGCAGTGCTGTGTTGCAATTGGAATCGAACAAAAAAGGGCTTGGGTTGCCCCGCCTTACCACTCCGCAACGCGATGCTATTGTAAGCCCCCTGAAAGGGCTTACCATTTTCAATACACAGGATAGCTTAATTGAATACTGGAACGGAGAGTGCTGGCTGAAAGCCTATGAACGCAACTGTTATGAGTGCGACTTTACCATGAGTATTGATGACCCTACCGATACTATTGACAGAGTAATTTCCGACTCTGCTTTTTCAACTATTACTATTCAGCAAACACACGGCAATCAGGATATTAACCTGATATATCTGGCTACCTTGCCTCAGGGCGTTTCGGTTCACTTTAACGGCAACCCGACTATTGATTCTGCCGGAAGCATTGATATTGTAGTGAAGGTAGATATGTGCTCTGCTGTTGGAGGCAACTACCCCATTATCATTCAGGCCTTTTGCGATGACAAAGTGAAGTTCCTTTCCTACAACATTTACATACGCCCTCCGGTACAAATAACCGTACCTACCGACCAATACAATTACGACTTACAGGCAATGAACAACCTGCCTTCAAACCCCGCACAGTTTGTATTGCTGAATGTTAGCAATGCCGTAACTATTCGTTCAGCCAATACCTCCACTCCGGCATTCACCAGCGGCAACCTCGATGTTAATTCGGTGGTATGTATAGTAAATGCTGGGGATATACTGGGCCGCGGAGGCGATGGAGGTTCATTTACTTTTAACGGAAGCCTTTTTATTGCCGGTGGCATGCCCGGTTTCCCCGGAGGTAATGCACTTAACCTTACTACCCGCACTTACCTTATTAACAATGGAGCAATTTATGGCGGAGGCAGTGGTGGAGGTTCCGTGGGCTTAGCTATCGGAACACCCAGTATTCCAATAATAGGTTCCATAGCCATAGGCTTTGGCTACTGCGGTGGCGGTGGCTCAGAGTTGGGTCAGGGAGGCGCAGTTAACCAACAAGGTGGTATTACCATTGGTTTGTTTGAACCGGGCGACAGTGCTACCTGCTGTGCTACGTCTATACCCGGGGCAGGGCATTCAGGCACTTATCCTATTACAATACCTATAAGTATTGCCAGCATTAACATTACACCAAATATTTACGGTGGAAACGGGGGTATTTTCGGGCAATACGGAACTGCCGGTTACTTAGACGTTGATTTGGAAGTTTGCGTAAATATCCCTATTATAGGTAACATTTGCATTCCCATTCCAATTCCCGGTGGTATCCTTCCGTTTTACGGACCCAGCAGCGGTGCTCCCGGATGGGCTATTAAACGCAATAACAAACAGCTAAACGGTCTGCCTGACGGCAATTACAGCAGTGCACAGGTAAAGGGAATTGTTGGTCCGTAAAACAGCAACCATATACAGAACAATAGAAATTCAGAATAAGAACGTATGAAAAAAGTATTTGCAAGTAGCATCCTTATTATGGCAGCAATAGTAGTTTTTGCGGCTAAAGGATATGTGTTTACCCAAAAGTATATCGGAGTATCCAATGCCAATGTAACCGTTAGCTGGTATGTAACCGATGAAAATTGTAAGATGAAAATGATTTTCGGGAATGCACAACTCAACAGCACATCATGGTTTATCCCCGATATGGCGGGCGGGCAGTTATTATCGTATAACGAAGGAGCAGTTCCGGCAGGCGTACAAAAAGCCTATTACAAACTACCCGTTGATAAAGTAAGAGTGCAACAATCCAACGAAGTTTCGCGCATTAGCATACAAAAGGCGGGCGAAACAAAAAACATAGGTGGGCTCAACTGCGAAAAGTACCTCATTAAAACCAACAAATCAGAAACAGAAGTATGGGTTACTCAAAAGTTCACTCCTGCTTTTTATAAGTTTTCCCCTTTCTTTAAAGACCATACCGCTTTAACCGGTTTAGCCGAAGAAAACATTAAAGGCTTTCCTATTGAATGTACTACAAAAGACCTTACCGGAAAAGTTATCAGCGCTTATCAGTTTGTATCAGCCACTGAAGTTGACCTCTCCGAAGCCGATTTTAAAGTACCTGCCGAATACAAAAGCCCTGGAGACATTCAGAATACCGGAAAGTAACTTACAGATTCTTTGAACGATAAAAAGCAGTGCCATCCTCAAAAGGGATGGCATTCTTATTTTATTTTGGAAAAATTCTTTACACAGAGGCAAACACATAAGTTATAGAAATGAGAGATAGAAACCCAAAATGTTAACATTCCCTTAATACGCCACTTTTACATTTGCGCTAAATATTCATAATACAATAGC
>CAZLXD010000108.1:0-5635 GCA_964563185.1 uncultured Chitinophaga sp. | reverse complement strand
ACACTCGACAACATCTTCTCCATGTTTGTTCCCAAGGACAAAGTTTTTTACCGCCTTTTTGAAGAAAACGCTGCCAATGTAGTGGCTGCGGCTACCGTTTTCAGCGAACTGGCTTATACCTCTGATATGGTGAAGCGCAAAGAACTGATACACAAAGTAAGTCAGTTAGAGCACAAAGGAGACGAGATAACCCATAATATTTTTAAAGAACTCGGACGCAACTTTATCACCCCTTTCGACAGGGAAGATATTCATTACCTCACTACTTCGCTTGATGACATTGTGGATTATATACACGGCTCATCGCAGCAAATACTGTTGTATAACTACCACGATAGTAATACGGCTCTACAGAAAATATCAGATGCTTTACTAAAGCAAACAACCGAAATAGAGGTGGCCATTGGTTTATTGAGAGACATGCGTAACATTATACGAATACGCGAAGCTATTGTACGAATTAATAGTCTGGAAAATACTGCTGATGAAGCTTTTGATACCGCTATCGGACAAATGTTTACCGTTGAGAAAGATGCCATACAACTTATTAAAGTGAAGGAAATACTTTCAAACGTTGAAACAGCTACCGATAAATGTGAAGATGTAGCCAATGTAATTGAGAGTATCATTATTAAATACGCGTAACCCTTTTAATGCATGACACTCTTAGTCCTCATTGTTATCCTGGCTCTGGTTTTTGATTATATAAACGGCTTTCATGATGCTGCTAATTCCATAGCCACAATTGTATCCACGAAAGTGCTCACCCCATTTCAGGCAGTAGCGTGGGCTGCAGTGTTCAATTTTGGAGCTTACTTCATTTCTAAGTATATCATAGGAGAATTTGGAATTGGCAACACAGTGGCAAAAACTGTTTTTCAGGATTATATCAACCTCACTGTTATTCTGTCGGGCCTTATAGCGGCTATAACATGGAATCTTCTTACTTGGTGGTATGGTATTCCTTCCAGTTCATCACACACACTTATAGGCGGGTTTGGAGGTGCTGCCATCGCTTTTGGTGGATTTGGTGCTGTTAACTTTGCCATAGTAGGCAAAATAGCCGCCTTCATTTTTCTGGCACCTTTTGTTGGTATGACCCTGGGCTCAATTATTAACATCATCATCATTAATCTATCCAGAAACGCTACCCCAAGCAAGGCTGACAATGTATTCCGTAAGCTACAATTGGTTTCATCGGCAGCCTTTAGTTTAGGCCACGGTGGAAACGATGCACAGAAGGTAATGGGCATTATTGGTGTGGCATTGATAGCAGAAGGTATTATTCCTGACCTAAAGCATGTGCCCGATTGGGTACCCTTGGCCTGCTTTATGGCCATAGGCTTAGGAACGCTCAGTGGTGGTTGGCGCATTGTTAAAACAATGGGAACCCGCATTACAAAAGTTACTCCGCTTGAAGGGGTAAGTGCTGAAACATCGGGAGCACTTACGCTGTATTTAGCTGAATGGTTGCACATACCGGTTAGCACCACCCATACTATTACAGGTTCCATTATCGGGGTAGGATTAACCAAAAGGGTATCGGCTGTTAAGTGGGGAGTAACCATAAATCTGTTATGGGCATGGATACTTACCATACCCGTATCGGCTGCTATTGGCGGAATTACTTACCTTATTCTTAGTAATGTTTTGAAGTAACTTAGCCGGGTGAAAAATTTAAAGCCCACTACGGTTACTCTTTTTCTTTCGCTGATAATTGCGTCTTCGGCTACAGTGATCAATTACATTTTCAGCACCGATATATGGCACGCCCTCGCACTGTTTGCGGTTACGTTTGCCGTATCCTACCTGCTTATATACAACTCACTTCAAATTTTTATTTACCGAAAAATAAAACTCATTTATAAGTCTATACATAGTCTGAAACTGGGCCGCGATGATGGAAAAGTATTTGGCGACCACATGAGCGACAATCCGGTGGAAGATGTAGAGAAGGAAGTAGATGACTGGGCTAAAGCCAAAAGAAGGGAAATTGAAAGCCTTCGCGAAATGGAAAAATTCCGCAGAGAATTTTTGGCCAATGTGTCGCATGAATTAAAAACTCCGTTGTTTACCCTACAGGGCTACATACACACTCTACTGGAAGGTGCCATTGATGACCCTGATGTAAACAAAAAATTTTTGGAGAAGGCCGCCAACAGTTTAGAACGCCTTACCGGTTTGGTAGATGATTTAGATGAAATTTCAATGGTAGAGAAGGGAGATGTATCCTTAGTTCCCGACTCCTTTGATATCAATAAACTGGTGAAGGAAGTATTTGATGCTATTGAAATAAAAGCACAGAAAAAGAACATACAACTTTCCATTAAGAAAGGCTGCGACCATTCCTTTTATGTATTTGCCGATAAAGAACGTATACGACAGGTACTCACTAACCTGATAGATAACTCGGTAAAATACGGCCGCGAAGGTGGTGAAACAGTGGTTGGCTTTTACGATATGGATGAAAATATACTTACCGAAGTAAGCGACAATGGCATTGGCATTTCCGAACAGCACCTGCCTCGTTTGTTCGAACGTTTTTTCCGGGTTGACAAGCACCGTTCACGCGAAGCAGGTGGAACAGGATTAGGTCTGGCTATTGTAAAACACCTGGTAGAAACACATCGCGGCACACTGAATGTGCGTAGCACTCCGGGCATAGGCACTACCTTTGGTTTTACTCTAAAAAAAGGCTGAGCCTAAAAGTGCTTTAGCATTTCTGTTTTCACTTCTAAAATTATATTTGCAGCCTCAAAGCCCGGATGGCGAAACTGGTAGACGCACTACTTTGAGGTGGTAGCGCCCGTAAGGGTGTGTGAGTTCGAATCTCACTTCGGGCACAACAAATCCGCTTTGGGCGGATTTTTCTTCGTTTAACCCCTATCCACCTATTTTTAAATAGTTTGCATGTTATAACTGACAAAAGTCATGTATAAAGGCTGTTTAATGTCATACAGCCTCCTGCCCTCTCCCTCTACTTTTAGGCCTTAAAATAATTCTGTATGGGCGCGTTATTTATTTTGGTAGGCGCAAGCCTTTTACTGGCTATTGGTTTTCTTATTGCTTTCATACTCAGTGTAAAAAGTGGCCAGTACGATGATGACTATACTCCGTCCGTCAGGATTCTTTTTGATGATCAACCCAAATCTAGTTCACTTAAAAATAAACCGTAGTATGGAAGTAGAAAAATTCAGTTATGACAACCGTGCAGTCCGAAACTTTGCCATTGCCTCCTTTGTGTGGGGCATAGTGGGAATGTTAGTAGGATTGGTTGTGGCATTACAACTCATCTTCCCCCAACTAAACTTCATCGAATATGCCACATTTGGCAGGCTCCGACCGTTGCATACAAATGCTGTGATTTTTGCATTTGTCGGTAACGGAATTTTTATGGGCGTTTATTACTCCCTTCAGCGCTTATGTAAAACGCGCATGTGGAATGATACGCTAAGCAATATTCACTTTTGGGGGTGGCAGCTAATCATTCTTTTGGCAGCTATTACACTGGTTTTAGGCATTACCACCAGTAAAGAATATGCCGAATTAGAATGGCCGATAGACATCCTGATTACATTAGTGTGGGTAGTATTTGGTGTGAATATGTTTGGTACCATTTTTACCCGCAGAGAACGCCACTTGTACGTAGCTATTTGGTTTTATATAGCTACCTGGATTACCGTTGCCTTGCTGCACATTGTAAATTCACTGGCGCTACCAATCTCACTTTTTAAAAGTTACTCAATTTATGCCGGAGTGCAGGATGCACTGGTACAATGGTGGTATGGACACAACGCGGTAGCATTCTTCCTTACCACGCCTTACCTGGGATTGATGTATTACTTCTTACCTAAGGCTGTAAACCGTCCGGTATATTCTTACCGGCTTTCAATTATTCACTTTTGGGCGCTCATATTCCTGTATATATGGGCAGGGCCTCACCACTTGCTATTTACCGCTCTTCCTGATTGGGCACAATCGCTGGGAACAGTATTCTCTGTAATGCTCATTGCACCAAGTTGGGGAGGTATGATAAACGGATTGTTAACCCTGCGCGGTGCATGGGATAGAGTTCGCGACAACGTAGTTCTTAAGTTTTTTGTGGTAGCGGTAACAGCTTACGGTATGGCCACTTTTGAGGGACCACTGCTTTCCATTAAGAGTGTAAACGCCATTTCCCATTACACCGATTGGACTATTGCTCACGTTCACGTTGGGGCCTTAGGTTGGAACGGGTTTATGACATTCGGAGTGCTTTTTTGGTTAATTCCTATCTTATACAGAACGGAACTTTACTCAAAAAAACTCGCCAATGTTCACTTTTGGGTAGCTACACTTGGCATTCTTTTTTACGCCATTCCTATGTATTGGAGCGGTTGGAATCAGTTCCAGATGCTGACTGATTTTAAACCCGAAGGCGTACTGCGCTACCCTAACTTTTTGGAAACAGTGAACGCAATTATGCCAATGCATTATATGCGTGCATTTGGTGGTACTCTTTATTTACTTGGTACCTGTGTGGGAGTATACAACCTTGTAAAAACTATAGGGCAGGGGTCATTTCAGGCAGAAGAAGTTGCCGAAGCGGCACCGCTTACAAATGATCATCATGCTCACAGCAGTGAACACTGGCATCGTTGGATTGAGCGCAAACCGGTACAGATGCTGGTATTAACCTTTGTAGTAGTGGCCATTGGTGGCATTATAGAGTTTATTCCAACATTTTTAATTAAGTCGAACATACCAACAATTGAAAGTGTAAAACCCTACACTCCATTGGAGTTACATGGTCGCGATCTTTATGTACGCGAAGGTTGCTATGTATGTCACTCGCAAATGATTCGTCCGTTCCGTGCCGAAACTGAACGTTACGGGGAATACAGCAAAGCCGGGGAATTTGTTTACGACCATCCATTCCAGTGGGGTTCTAAGAGAACAGGACCTGACTTAGCCCGCGAAGGCGGTAAGTATCCGGATAGTTGGCATTATAACCATATGGACGATCCACGCACCATGAGTCCGGGGTCTATTATGCCACCATATCCGCATATGCTCGATCGCGATTTGGACATTTCCACTACCGAGAAAAATATTAATGTCATGCGCACCTTGGGTGTTCCTTATCCTGCCGGTTATGAAAAGATAGCCAATAATGACTTGGAAAAACAGTCAAAGAAGATTCAGGCTAATTTGAAAAAAGATGGAATACAAGTAAGCGATAAGAAAGAAATCATTGCCATGATAGCTTACCTGCAGCGCATGGGAGTCGACATTAAAGCTTCTACTGAGCCCGTAACCCTGAAATAATTTACAAACACTAAAAACAAAAAGACATGTTCAGTTTTATGAAAAAATATGCTGAGTCAATATCTGGGATAGACGTATACCCCAATGTGGCACTTGCAATATTCTTAGTGGTGTTTGCCGGTATGATATGGTTTGCGCTAAAGGCCGACAAGCAATACATCCATGAACTGGAACAGATTCCATTTAAAGATTCGGAAACGCTTTAATCATCTGTAAAACTTAACTCTATGGTCAATCATATTAAAAGTAACCTAAAAAATATTGCCGCGGCATTTCTCGGCATTATTGCACCTGTAAGTGCTGCGCTATCTCAAACAGCAGAACAGGC
>CAZLXD010000107.1:0-10280 GCA_964563185.1 uncultured Chitinophaga sp. | reverse complement strand
GGTATCAATAGCCACAGCTGTTTTACCTACCTGACGGTCACCGATAATCAATTCGCGTTGTCCGCGACCAATAGGAATCATGGCGTCAATCGCCTTAATACCGGTTTGCAGCGGCTCGTTTACCGGCTGGCGGTAAATCACCCCGGGAGCTTTTCTTTCTAATGGCATTTCGTACAACTGCCCGCTGATAGGGCCTTTGCCATCAATAGCTTCACCTAGCGTATTGATTACGCGGCCCACCATGCCTTCACCTACTTTAATAGAAGCGATAACTCCGGTGCGCTTTACGGTATCTCCTTCTTTAATCTTATCAGAAGGCCCCATCAATACTACCCCTACGTTATCTTCTTCAAGGTTAAGTACAATTGCCTTTATTCCGTTTTGGAACTCTATCAGTTCACCGGCACGGGCGTTGGTTAATCCGTACACGCGAGCAATACCGTCACCCACCTGCAATACGGTACCTACTTCCTCCAGTTCAGCCGTGCTCTTAAAATTAGAGAGTTGTTCACGCAAAATCGCGGAAATCTCATCCGGTTTTACATCTGCCATTGTTATAGTTGTTTAGTTGTTATTTTGAAAAGCGCGGCAAAAATAGAAGAACGGGCCACAATTTCAAATAAGAATGGAGTGTGTTTTCCCTGTTTTTTTCTCTCTTAGTAATCATGCGCCAAATCCTCACTAATAGTTCTGCAAACGAGGTAAATTATTCTGTAAAAGCACTAAGAGATTCCGTAATTTATAGAGTCAATGTCCTGTGAAATCCTTATAGATCCTTTCTAACGTAAAACAAAAGAAAAGGCGGTCTCTCGACCGCCTTTTCTTCTCTGAAATTTCAGAATTACTTAGTGATTTCAGTTACCTGACCGGCACCTACTGTTCTACCACCTTCACGGATGGCGAAGCGAAGACCTTTTTCCATCGCGATAGGATAGATAAGTTTTACAGAAAGTGTTACGTTATCACCAGGCATAACCATTTCAACTCCTGCAGGAAGAGTGATTTCCCCAGTTACGTCAGTAGTACGGAAGTAGAACTGAGGACGGTATTGGTTAAAAAATGGAGTGTGACGTCCACCTTCTTCCTTGCTAAGTACGTAAACTTCGCACTTAAACTCAGTGTGTGGAGTTACTGAACCTGGTTTAACAACCACCATTCCACGCTTAATTTGTTCTTTCTCAATACCACGGAGAAGAAGACCTACGTTATCACCAGCTTCACCTCTGTCAAGAATTTTGCGGAACATTTCAACACCTGTTACAGTCGAGGTAAGAGCTTTCTCTCCTTCTTTCTGTAAACCGATGATTTCAACAGGGTCGTTAGAGTTGATTACACCTCTTTCGATACGACCGGTTGCAACTGTTCCACGACCTGTGATAGAGAATACGTCTTCTACCGGCATTAGGAACGGAAGTTCAGTAGCACGTGGAGGAACCGGAATCCAGCTATCCACCGCATCCATAAGTTCGTCAATTTTAGCAACCCACTTTGGTTCGCCATTCAATGCACCAAGAGCAGATCCCTGAATTACCGGGATGTTAGCGCCATCGAATTTGTAGAAAGTCAACAAATCGCGGATTTCCATTTCTCCCAGTTCAAGGAATTCAGGGTCTTCTACCAAGTCAACTTTGTTCATAAATACAACAATCTGAGGAACACCTACCTGACGTGCAAGAAGGATGTGCTCACGAGTTTGAGGCATAGGTCCGTCAGTAGCCGCAACTACAAGGATAGCACCGTCCATCTGAGCGGCACCGGTAACCATGTTCTTGATGTAGTCAGCGTGGCCGGGGCAGTCAACGTGCGCATAGTGGCGGTTACCAGTTTGGTATTCCACGTGTGCCGTGTTGATAGTGATACCTCTTTCTTTCTCTTCAGGAGCGTTGTCAATTGAAGAGTAATCTCTTACTTCTGCCAGTCCTTTCTTTGAAAGAACAGTGGTGATAGCAGCCGTTAAAGTGGTTTTGCCGTGGTCAACGTGTCCGATTGTTCCGATGTTAACGTGCGGCTTGTCCTTTACGAATTTTTCTTTAGCCATTGTTATTGTTTTTAATAATTGATTGTTAATGTTTATTGAAAAAGTTTACTATCACCTGAGCCGTTGATGAGAATCGAACTCGCGACCTCTTCCTTACCAAGGAAGTGCTCTACCACTGAGCTACAACGGCTTGTTAAGGAAGTTCCCTTCCCTTACATTTAGTTGAGCGGGAGACGAGGCTCGAACCCGCGACCTACAGCTTGGAAGGCTGTCGCTCTACCAACTGAGCTACTCCCGCAAAAAAATATCCCAAAAGGATAAAGAACGTTATGTGGGCAAGGATGGATTCGAACCACCGAACTCCGAAGAGGACAGATTTACAGTCTGTTGCCGTTGGCCACTTGGCTACTTGCCCGTTTTACTACTACACTACCTCATTTAAAGGTCTTTTGAGCCAGCGGAGGGATTCGAACCCCCGACCCACTGATTACAAATCAGTAGCTCTGGCCAACTGAGCTACGCTGGCATGACTCCGAAATGCCCTCTAAACAGCATTTGCCTAAATGAAAAACCTATCAATGAACTTACCCCCGTAAAAACGGGACGCAAATGTAAATACTTAATTGAATTTTCAAAAAGAAGGAAAAATTATTTAGGCGGGGAAAAAACGGGATGGGGCTTTCGTACACAAAAACAGGGCTTGTGAGCCCTGTTTTCTTTAGTGAATTAATGTGATTTTACTTTCGCCTTTTGCTTTTTAAGCTGTCCGGCTATGGTGTGCATAGCTAAGTCCGTACTTTCTTCAAAGGTTTTGGCTGTTTTGCTTACAAACAATGTTTTTCCAGGCACATGCACCTTAATTTCTACCGTTTTGTCTTTTATATTCTGTTTGGTTCCTAGTTTCAGAAAAACTTCTGTTTCAACAATACGGTCGAAAAATGTTTCAAGTTTCTGAAGCTTGGTATTGATAAAAGAAACAAGCTGCGATGATGCATCGAAATGCACCGGATGAATTACCACATTCATAAAGAACATTTTTTAGGGTTAAAGAATTCGGTTCACGTTCTAAAATAAAAGAAAAATTCTAGAAGCGTATAATGTTTAAACGATCAGTTTTTGAAAATGTTTTAAGGATTAAGAATCATTTAGTTAGAATAAACGTTAACTACGTATCCGTTCAAAACGAGCGGTAAAGTGCCTTAAAAAGGGAGGTTCGTAGGTAATTTTCAAACCACTCGAACTTATCTTCGCAGACAGTATGTCGTCAAAAACATCTAACACATAATCAATGTGGCTTTGTGTGTAAACTCTTCGAGGAATTGCCAGCCGCACAAGTTCACTTTTAGGCGCCACATGGTTTCCATGCTTATCATACTTACCAAACATAACAGAACCCACTTCCACACATCGTATTCCGCCCTGCACATACAAATCGCATACAAGCGCCTGACCCGGGAACTCATGGACAGGAATATGGCTGTAAAATTTCTTGGCATCAATATAAATAGCATGCCCGCCAAATGGACGAACCACCGGAATGCCCTTTTCATGAAGGTGTTTACCCAGATACTCGGTGCTTTTAATACGATAATGAAGGTAGTCGGGGTCAAAAACTTCATTAAGCCCTACTGCCATTGCTTCCATATCTCTTCCGGTTAGCCCCCCGTAGGTTGCAAAACCTTCTGAAATAATAAGCAGATTGGTGCAGCGCTCCGCCAGTTGGGCATCCTTTAGGGTAAGCAACCCGCCCATATTAACTAACGCATCTTTTTTGGCACTCATTATGAAAGCATCAGCTAAACGCAACATTTCACACACTATTTCCCTGTAAGTCTTTTTCTCAAAACCTATTTCGCGGTGTTTTATGAAATAGCTGTTTTCCGCTATGCGGCATCCATCTATAACAAACAGTATCCCATACTTTTGACAAAGGGCTTTTGCATTCAATGCATTTTCCATGCTAACGGGCTGCCCACCCGATGAGTTATTAGTAACAGTAAGGATAACTGCTCCAACGTTATCGCTTCCGTATTGTTGAATAATTTCCTCCGCCTGTTGAATATCCATGTTTCCTTTAAAAGGAAGTTCGGCATCAGGGTTCAAGTTCTCCTCGCTCATACAATCGAAAGCTTTTGCCCCTGCAAACTCAATATTAGCCCGTGTAGTGTCAAAATGGGTATTGCTGATAAACACCTTTCCCTTACCCCCGAGTATTCCATACAGAATGCGTTCAGCCGCACGTCCCTGGTGGGTCGGTAGTATGTATGGCATTCCAGTTAAACCCTTTACTACTTCCTCCAGATGTTCCCAACTACGGGCACCCGCATAGCTTTCATCACCTGTCATTATAGCGCCCCATTGCTGGTCGCTCATGGCCGATGTTCCACTATCGGTTAGTAAGTCAATATATACGTCATCACTTCTTATCAGAAACGGATTAAATCCGGCCTTCTCTAAAACCTGTTGTCGGTATTCTGGAGTGGTAATCCGTAAAGGCTCAACCATTTTTATACGGAATGGTTCTGCCAAAGTACGTTGTTTCATAACCTGCTTTTTACGGAGCCAAATTGACGTACATCTTACTTTTTTAAGGCTGATACTAATCAGTTCTTTAGGTTGTGTAATGACATCCTTATTATAGCAGCGTGTTACATAAAAGATTAGTATGGGCAGCAGGGCTTGCAACTTTGTTACTGTTGCTGCTTTTCTTTCTGCGGAATCCCCTGTTGCATTACTCTTTTAGAAAGGTGCAGGTGTCTTTACTAGAAAAGTATGGGTTACAGTTAAGTGCAACTAACATTTATTACTCCGGCATTGATAACGTGCACATACATGACCTTACTTTACAACCCATAAATGCCGACACGCTTCTTAGCATCAAGAATATGCGTTTCGATATCTCGATATTGGACTTAGCACAGGGGCAGGTTGCCTTTAACGAGATAGCAGGAGACAGCATTTTCGTTTCCATTTTCCATTCTTCCAAACGAAACAATTCCCGCTTTTCATCAAAGGAAAGCGGGATGCATGAAAGCAAATCCGGCAATGACGTAGGCAGGAATTTCTATGATTTAGCGGAAAGGATACAGGGGCAGTTGTTGCTTTTGTTTAATACCAATTTCGATTTTCGGGAGTTAAACATCTTATATGCCGACAGCCTGCTGTCGGACCATATTTACATTCCAGTGGTTAGTTACAACTCGGAGCTACTTGTCGGTAAACTGATAAACAAAAACACCCGCGACACAATACTGTTTGAAGGAGAAGCCCTGAAAAAAAACAGGGAATATCAACTTATTGTAATTCATCCCTCAGGCAACAAAAATTATTTCCCCCTGTCAGGCAGCGAGTTGGGGTTAAAATACGGCTTTGATACACTTACAGCCACTCTTATCTTCGAAAAATCGAAGCAGCATGTAAGTGTTGCCACCGATGTAACTGTAAAAAACTTGGGAGTAAACCATTGGCGGTTAGCAAAAGAAGATGTTGTGCTTCCCGCCACTTCTTTAAAAGGCATTTTGCGATGCACATCCAATTCTATTGAGCTTGATTCAGCTTCATATGTTCTTATCAAAAACACTAAAGCCAACCTTTTCGCCAATTTCACTTCGGACCCCTCTGCAGCATTTACCTGTAGTTTAAAAATGCCCGAAACAACAGCAGATGCTTTTTTCCGATCCTTACCCGAAGGAATATTCAGCACATTAAAGGGCATTTCCTGCACCGGTTCGCTCAGTTATAGTTTATTCTTTTGCCTTCCACTTCAACAACCCGATTCAGTAGTTTTTGAATCTAAACTGAGCCGAAAGAACTTCTCCATTCGTCAATTTGGAGTAGAAAGTTTTGCGCGGGTTAACGGTCCTTTTACTTACGAGGCATACGACAAAGATCACCTCGTTCGACTAATAGAGGTCTCTCCTGCTAATCCTACATTCACTCCGCTAAACAGAATTAGCCCCGTTTTAGTAAATGCTGTTTTGCAAAGCGAAGACCCTTCGTTTATGCAGCACCAGGGCTTTTTACCGGAAGCTTTCCGCGAGTCAATTATCAAGAATTACAAAGAGAAAAGATTTGCACGGGGAGGCAGCACTATTAGCATGCAGTTGGTGAAGAATGTTTTCCTGAGCAGAAACAAAACCATTTCGCGCAAAATGGAAGAAGCACTCATTGTATACCTGATAGAAAATCTTGGTTTAGTAAGTAAGGAGAGAATGCTTGAAGTTTATTTGAACGTAATTGAATGGGGCCCGAACGTTTACGGCATCGGGGAAGCATCGCGCTTCTATTTCAACAAAAAACCTTCCGACCTTAATTTACAGGAGAGTATTTTCCTGGCAGGGATAATTCCCGCACCGAAATATTTTAAATACCAGTTTGATAAGCAGGGCCAACTTAGAAACTCCCTGAGCAACTATTTCAGAATACTATCCGGCAGAATGGTGCAAAAAGGATGGATTGCTCCTTCTGACACAATAAACCTTGTTCCGAATGTAAAACTGAAAGGCCCTGCTTTGCGTATGGTTGTACCAAACGATACTCTGCTGCTAGATTTTACAAATGAGGATCTGATACACGGACAATAACTTACAGATTTTTCTTTTTAAAAATCCTTAGAGCCACCAACATGGGAACCACCACCCATATAAGCATAATGAATCCGGTATAAAGCAGCCCGAAATTACCTCCGAAAAACTGCTTATAAACGGCCCCTGTAAATCCCATTAAAGCAGAAATATCCAGTTTTAATAAGATCATAATTCTACCCAAGTCAACCGGATTAAGCGAAGCCAGCGCAATTACTGCTTTTTCCAAGGGATAGTCGCTAAAGGCAAACAAAACTCCTAACACAATGGCATCGTAAATAACTGAAAAATAGAACCAAAGCATGAGTGAAAGTCCTATGCCTTTTGCTTTATCGCGCGTGGCTACCGAACTAAAAAACGCAAGAGAAATAAAAGATAAAGAAAGCGCAGAGCCGGAAAGCAACAAAACAAAACCTGTGGCATCAGGCGAGTATATAAAAACCGGAACGCCTATACCCAAAAAGAACGCAGCAAGCATAGAAAATGCAACTCCTGTAAACTCACCCAACAGTATGGTTGTTCTGCTCAACGGTTGTGCTACCAGCAATTCAATAAACTCATAAGCATTATAAAAGTAGGTAGTAGAAAACACTACGCTAACCAGCGGTACAATAATCATTATCACGCTCATAAGGCTCACCAAACTTTTTGAAGGATCTTCCTCTAACGAAAAAAGGCTGAAGGAAATAACCAATAAAAAAAGTGTATAAGCTATGAGTACCTTACTGCGTAAAATGTCGTAAACAACGTATTTGGCAATTTTAAACATGCGCTGTGGTCTTCATAATTTTAGCAATAGCTTTTCCAAGCTTCTCCTCTCCTGTTTCGGCCTTTAACTCGCTTATGGATTTGTAGAAGTTAATACGGCCTTCATACAAATACAGAATCCTATCGGCCATTTCTTCCACTTCACTCATTATATGCGAAGTTATAATGACCAGCTTGCCCTCCTGCTTAGCCTTTAAAATTTTTGCCTTCAGAATTTCGGCAGCTAATGGATCGAGCCCGGCAGTAGGTTCATCCAGAATCAGTACTTTGGGATTAAAGAGAAATGCCAACGATGCACTTACTTTCTGCGTAGTTCCGCCTGACAAAGTATGCATTGCCTTATCGAACATTTTTTGCAATGCATATTCTTCCAAAAGTTCCTCGTCCATTAATGTGGAAGTTTTACGCAGGTCCTTCATCATTGAAAACAATTGCCCCATTTTCATATTCTCGGGGTAGCGGCCAATTTGCGGCATATAGCCAATGTTCTGGCGATAATGGTAAGTGCCTGCAATATCTTTGTCTTCAAAGTAAATTTTGCCCTTGTCGGCTACCACCATTCCCAATATGCTTTTTATCAAAGTGGTTTTACCTGAACCATTAGGACCAATTACACTTACTACCTGCCCCGGCTCAAAAAAAGTATTCACTCCTTTTAGCACATGAAGTTTGCCAAAACTCTTTTCCAAATTCTCTGTGCGAATCATCTTTTGACCATTGTAGTAAGGGGAAATTTATCTTCGAAAGCCTGCGGTGTAATGGAGGGGATGTTCTTCTCTGCCTTATCCAACAAATCAACCATAAAACTACGTAGCAACATCACAGCAAAAGGCATTTGCTCAATAAGCATGGAATACAAACTAACCGGCTTGTAAGGCACATCACCAATTTTATCGCGATTCAAATCATAACCGGTGTATTTATCCCAATAGTTGTAATTAAAAATATTTTGCTGAAGCTCTCCATTCGTAGAGGCATCAAAAGTGTTCCCCGAAAAGTTGTTATGAGTGAAAGTATCTTTGGTGCAATTAGCCCAAATGCGAAGACCGTATCCGTTGCGCAAAAAATCATTGTTTTTAAATCGCATATTTGATGAACCTTCCATGGTAACGCCAATGGTATTGTTGCGAAATGTATTGCCAACAATCAGGCTGTTACCAATATCTTTCAACAGCAGGCCGTAAGCAGCATCGCCCCAGTTATTCTCGAAAGTATTGTTAAACATATGTACTCCTTTGGTGTACATCACGGCCACTCCGGTTCCGTTCTGCCTAAAGGTGTTATTGACATATGTATCGTTATCAGAAAACATAAAGTGCAGACCATACCGATAGTTTCTCTCAGCCAGATTTTTTTCAATGTAACAGTGCCGCGCGAATTCAAAATACAACCCATCGCGGTGACCTTCCATGTGATTATCTAGAACGGTTACGCTATCACATTTCCAAAGATGGATACCATTGCCTGTATCACTCTTCCCATAATTAGCGCCTTTGCTATGACATCCTTTTACAAGAATCTTTTTCGAGTCGCTCAGATAAATTCCGAAAAAGGCATTATCCAAACGGCAGTTAATAATATTTACAAGCTTCGATTTGAACACACGTATTCCCGCATAATCCTTCATACTGCCACGGTTGCTATTTCTCACATCCAGCCCAACAATGTTCACACTATCAGAGTAAACCAATATTACTTCATCCCGGTTTCTTCCATCTATCACCGGGAAATCTTCCCCTATTATAGTGAGCGGCTTTGTTATAATCGAATTAATAGAGGGATATGTACCCTTCTTAACAATCACTGTATCGTGCGGAGCAGCCATAAAAACAGCCCTCATAAAGTTGCGCATTTCTCCTTCAGGACTAACTACAATTGTTTTTCCCGAGGTTTCCGCTGCAATCAGAAACAAGCTAAATATGATTCCCGCTAAACGCATTAAAAGTTAAGTCCGAGTAGTTTATCCCACAGAATAATATCACCCTGCAAAGACAACTGTGTTTTGGCGGCTTCTTCTTGTGTATTAAAAGCCGCCAATTGCCCTCCCATAGGGCTGTTCACCTCTCCGCCTTTTAAATAAAAAGCTTTGTCAGCTTCTATCAACACTTCCGGTTGGTTGTAATCAATAACATAAAACTTACTGGCTTCAAATGTTTTATCATTGCGCAGGTAATTTACCATACACTCTCCCGAATCAAACCGAAGTGCTTTCCCTTTCGAGTTAACCAACATTGCTCCGAACTTTTTGTCCATAATAGTCATGCGGCACAAAGCGCACTGATCTTTACCAAATTCTATTTTAGGCAAATCAGTGGTGCAGCCGGCAACAAGTATAAGCAATACAAGAACTCCTCGTAAACCAAAAGTGCTACCACCACAGCCGGACCAATAATTAACCAGCCTCCAATATCAGGAAAAGAACCTGCTGTAAAATTTAGTAAAACTTTCCACCCAAACAGCGGGGGTTGGTAACTCATTCCCGGAATTTTTATGGCAGCGTGCGGATCCAAATTATGTCCGTAATCATATTCCCATTTCCAAAAGTCGTAAACACCCCATACACCACACAACACTAAAAAGCCTGAGTAAATCCACAACATAAAACGCCTGCCGATAGCTGCTGACAAAACACCTAGCGCCACCATAGCCCAAATAAGCCACGGCATTATTTTAAACTCGGGAAAATTCTCATCCTTAATAAGTGCCATGCCTATGTAGTGGTTAAGACCATTAATTTTGTCAACATCACCTGCAGTCCTATTACTCCATATTTCCATTTTAAGACCCTCGGGGTACTGCGGAGCCTCCAGTTGTATTTGCCATACAGGCAAAAAGTTTGAGGGAATCATTGCCAACCCGCACAAAAGAACAATTACACGGGAAAAAACTTTTAACGTGTTCATTTTAAATTTATTTAGGATTAGGCGCTTAGTTCTTTAAGGGATATGAAT
>CAZLXD010000106.1:5742-10287 GCA_964563185.1 uncultured Chitinophaga sp. | reverse complement strand
TCCCTTCATCGCCACTTATGATTCCGGTAATGGTTCCGGTTTGTGCCAAAACCAAAAGCGGAAGTAAAAAGTAAACAAGCAGCAGGTTTTTCACTGCCATAAATATAGAAGGTTTGAGGGTTAAGAATTTAACTGTTGAAATGCGGAAGTTACTTTTTGGGCAAAAAAAAGGCGGGCAAAATCATCTTTTTATCATTCGATTCTTCGGTTACATTTGCAGTCTGTTTGAAAAAAGCAGGTGCTTTACTGTAACTAAAAGTTGTTCACATGAACGTTGTCGGTCCGAAGAACCCGAAGGCTAACCTTGAAACACTGGGTATTAAGAATAACACCACGCAATACTGGAATCTCACTCCCGAAGAATTAGTAGAAGAAACCATCCGAAGAAATCAGGGAAACCTGAACGATACAGGCGCCCTTGCGGTAGATACCGGTGAGTTTACCGGCCGCGCCCCCAAAGACAAATTCATAGTAAAGGACGATAACACCAAAGATTCGGTGGACTGGGGCGGATTTAACCTGCCCGTTGAGCCTGCCGTGTTTGATAAGATTTACAAGGATGTGGTAAACTACCTGAGCGGTAAAGATGTATTTGTGCGCGATTGCTGCGCCTGTGCCGATGATGCCTTCCGTTTGAATGTTCGCGTGATCACCGAATACCCCTGGGCTAACATGTTTGCTTACAACATGTTTCTTCGCCCTACTGCCGAAGAAGTAAATACCATTGAACCCGAATGGCATGTAATACAGGCTCCGGGCTTTAAGTGTGCCGGTGCTGCCGATGGTGTTCGCCAGGGCAACTTTGCCATACTGAATTTTACAAAGAAGATTGCCATTATTGGCGGTTCGGCCTACACAGGCGAAATAAAGAAGGGAATATTTACCGTGCTGAACTATGTGTTGCCGCACGAAAAGAATGTGCTTTCGATGCACTGCTCGGCTAACGTAGGGAAGGGAGGCGATGTAGCGCTTTTCTTCGGCTTAAGCGGAACGGGTAAAACCACCCTGAGTGCCGACCCTAACCGACCCCTGATTGGCGATGATGAGCACGGATGGACACACACCGGTGTGTTTAACTTTGAAGGCGGCTGCTATGCCAAGTGTATTGACCTTTCGGCTGAAAAAGAGCCGGATATTTACAAGGCCATACGCCACGGTGCCATATTGGAAAACATTGGCTACTACCCCGGCACCCGCACGGTGGATTATACCAACAAGGAGAAAACCGAAAACACCCGCGTATCGTACCCCATTCACTTTATTGATAATGCGCTGGAAAAATCAGTGGCCGGACAGCCGCAGAATGTTTTCTTCCTTACTTACGATGCCTTTGGTGTGCTGCCTCCAATTTCTCAGTTAAATGTGGGGCAGGCTATGTATTTCTTCCTTTCGGGTTTTACCTCGAAGGTAGCCGGCACCGAAGCCGGAGTTACAGAACCGCAAACCACTTTCAGCACCTGCTTTGGCGCTCCGTTTTTACCGCTGCACCCTACCAAGTATGCTTCGTTGCTGGGCGAAAAGCTGCGCAACTCTAACATACGCGTATGGTTGCTGAATACCGGCTACACCGGTGGCCCTTACGGGGTGGGTAAGCGCATGAGTTTGCCGCATACCCGTGCTTTAATAACCGCTGCCCTGAATGGCGATTTAGATAAGGTGCAGTATGAAGCACACCCGGTGTTTGGTGTTAGTATGCCTACTGCCTGCCCCAATGTGCCGGCTGAGGTGCTTAACCCGCGCAACACCTGGAAGAACGCTGCCGAATACGATGCTAAAGCCAACGAACTGGCAGCCGAGTTTAACAAGAACTTTAAAAAGTTTGCCGATAAGGCCGAAGAGGAAATACTGAACGCTGCCCCTAAGGTGCAGCAGGAGGCCTAAACTCCTTTGCCTTTAAATAAACGAAGAGCGCCCTGCCGGTAGGCAGGGCGCTCTTCGTTTATTATATACGATAGTTTATGGTTTCTGCACTGTAAACCTTATTGCAAACTACGCATTGTATTTGCGTGGTTTTTCTTTACGGACAATCATTAAAGAAATAATTGTGGAAAAGTTGCGGGGAACTGTTGGTGGAACGTGAGCAAAAATTAAAACGATATTGCTTCGCATTATGTTTTCAAAATAGAATTTTTGTTCCCCTTCGAAAACACCGGTATTTTGTAAACGTTAGTAAAAGTAAAAGAAGTAGTTAAGCAATGGCCAACCCTATAGATATAGCAAAAAAGTCGTTCGTACGTAAATCGGGTGCTGAGTCGAATGCAGTTGATTTTGGAAAACTTCCCCCGCAGGCAAAGGAGTTAGAAGAAGCTGTACTGGGAGCGGTTATGATTGAAGAGAATGCCATTAACGAAGTAGTGGATATTCTTAAAGATGAGTCGTTTTATGTGGATGCCCACCAACGCATTTGGCGGGCTATCCGTTTACTGTTCCAGAACCAGGCGCCTATTGATTTGCTTACGGTAACCGAACAACTGAAAAAGAACGGAGATCTGGAAACAGTGGGCGGTCCGTTTTATATAGCCCAGCTTACCAATAAAGTAGGCTCGGCTGCCAACGTGGAATACCATGCGCGTTTAATTGCCGAAAAGCACATTCAGCGTCTACTTATTACCACCTCCACCGAAATTATTACCGATGCTTATGAGGATACTACCGATGTGTTTGAGTTGTTAGATAAAGCAGAGAAAAACCTGTTCAGCATAGCCGAGAATAACCTGAAACGCAACTCAGAAGATATCTCCTCGCTGTTAATGACAGAACTGAAAGAAATTGATGTGCGCATGGCCAACAGTGAAGACCACCTGAACGGTGTTCCTACCGGCTTTATTGATTTAGACCGGGCTACAGGTGGCTGGCAAAAGTCAGATTTGATAATTCTGGCCGCCCGCCCTGCTATGGGTAAAACTGCCTTTACATTGGCGCTTGCCCGCAATGCAGCCGTTGACCACAAACGCCCCGTGGCCTTATTCTCGTTGGAAATGTCATCGGCACAGTTGGTACAGCGTTTAATTTCCATGGAGACACATATACCTGCCGAAAAAATACGCAGAGGAAGCCTGGAGCAATACGAGTATCAGATTCTTACTTCTAAGATTGATAACCTGAAAAACGCCCCCATTTTTATTGACGACACCCCGGCTATCAACGTTTTTGAACTGCGCAGCAAATGCCGCAGGCTAAAGCAACAGCACGATATACAAATGGTGGTAATTGACTACCTGCAGCTAATGAGCGGCAGTGTAGATAACAAAGGCGGTGGCAACCGCGAGCAGGAAATCAGCCAGATTTCACGCTCGCTGAAAGGTTTGGCTAAGGAGTTGGAAATACCGGTTATTGCCCTTTCGCAGTTATCGCGAGCGGTAGAAACCCGTGGGGGCGATAAAAAACCTATCCTTTCCGACTTGCGCGAATCGGGTGCCATTGAGCAGGATGCCGACATTGTTATCTTCCTTTATCGTGGTGAATATTACGGGCTTGATACTGATACGGCAGGGCAAAGCATCAAGGACATTGCCGAAGTAATTATTGCCAAGCACCGTAACGGGCCCGTTACCACGGTGCGTACCCGCTTTATTAACCGCTTTGCCAAGTTCGAAAACCTCGATGAAATTGGAGCCGACAATTCTTACATGGAAATGGGAGATGCTAGCAAGGGGCAGAAGTTTAAGCGCCTTCCTTCAAAAATGAATGAAGACGATGATGCGGGTGGCAATGAAGGCTTCCAACGCAAGCACAAGCCCGGTGGCTTTAATAATGATGAGGAGACTCCGTTTTAAAGCATGAAGTACTTCGAAGACAAAACAAACCGCTTATACATAGTAATGAGCGCTTTCTTTGTCGCCAACGCTATGGTGGCCGAGTTTATGGGCGTTAAAATTTTTTCGGTAGAGGGCGCCTTCGGCATAGGTAAACCGGTATTCGATTTACTGGGGGTACACTTCGATGGCATCAGCCTTACCTGCGGGGTGTTGCTGTGGCCCTTTGTGTTTGTAATGACCGACATTATTAATGAATATTTTGGAGTAAAAGGTGTGCGCTTTATTTCGTGGATAGCCGCCATTATGATTAGTTACTCTTTCATTATGCTTTATGCGGCTATGGGAACTACGCCTGCGGGCTGGTGGGTAAACAGCTCCAACTATGGCGAAGCGTTGGACTTCGGCAAAGCATACAATGCCGTTTTCGGGCAGGGGGCCAATATTATAGTGGGTTCGCTTACCGCCTTTTTACTGGGCCAGTTTATTGATGTAACCGTGTTTCATTGGATTAAGAAGCAAACAGGGGAGAAGTTCATTTGGCTGCGTTCCACCGGCTCTACATTAGTCTCGCAGTTCATAGATAGTTTTGTAGTGTTGTTTATTGCCTTTTATGTAATGAAAACGGGCGAAACCGGCCGCTGGTCCATTAATATGATTTTGGCAGTGGGAATGGTGAACTACCTTTACAAATGCGGGGCCGCTTTGCTTATGACCCCAGTTATCTATTTCGTGCATCGGGTTATTGATAACTTCCTCGGTGCCGAGCTATCGGCCAAGTTACGCGCGC
>CAZLXD010000106.1:3700-5732 GCA_964563185.1 uncultured Chitinophaga sp. | reverse complement strand
GCGCAGGCTATAAGCGGTAGGGTAGAAGTGTAGTGTAAAACCGTTTAGCAGTTTACCTTTTTATTGTTGGTCTCTTATGCAATCCCAACAACTAAACATCTAAACAACAGTACAGTTAAGCAACTAAACCGGCAAACCGATAAATAAGGAATATTCCTATTTTGCCCTAACAACCACAACCCACCGCATGATACAGGTCAATCACCTCAACTACGAATACCCCGATAAAAGGGCGCTCGAAGATGTGTCCTTCCACATACCCGAAGGCTCCATTACCGCTTTAGTAGGCCCCAACGGGGCGGGTAAAACCACTCTGCTTCGCGCGTTGGCAGCTCTTAGTAGACCCATCAGCGGCACGGTGTTTATTGATGGCAAAAGTGCTATTGATGAACCGCGGGAAGTACACCTGCGCGTGGGTTATCTGTCCGATTTCTTTGGCTTATATGACCAGTTAACCGTTACCCAGTCGCTGGCATTTACCGCATATAGCCGTTTGGATGGTGAAGCCGATTACGATGGTGCCATACAGAAAGCCATTCAGCGTTCGGGCGTAAGCAGCTTTGCCGATAAAAAAATAGCCGCCCTCTCGCGCGGAATGAGGCAGCGCGTAGGTATTGCACAGGCTATCATCCATCAGCCCAAAGTGTTGTTGTTAGATGAACCGGCCTCCGGCCTCGACCCGGAAGCGCGCCATTCTCTTTCAGAACTTTTGCTGGAACTGCGCGCCAGCGGTATGACCATTATTGTGTCTTCTCACATTCTGGCAGAGTTGGAAGATTACAGCACTGATATGCTGGTGATACAGGATGGTAAAATGATAGAGCACCGTACCCTCAAAAGCAGTGTGGCAAGCACCACTGTAGCTTTCAAAAACATGTTTATACGTATGGAATACCTAACCGAAAATGTGGTAGAACTACTTTCTGGCATTACCGGGGTCAGTAATGTATCCGAAAGCGAAGGCATTATTACGCTTCAGTTATTGGAAGATACTGTTACCAAACATCAACTTCTTAAAAAGCTGATAGAGTTAAACCTGCCGGTATCTGAGTTCAGCGAGCACAAGGTGAACCTGCAGGACGAATACATTAAAACAGTTTCGGAATACAAAAAATCAAAGACTCTATAACCCGCCAAAACCAATTTTATGAAAGGATTACTGAAATGGAACCCCGAGTTCACTAAAAATATCTGGTTAGAGTTTTCTACGCAGCGCATTATTGTTATGCCGGTTATAATTGGCTTAATAGCTGCACTCATTATTATGTCGGGCAGCGATGGTTCCTATGAAACGCTGCATACAGCTGCTATGGCGGGCATTGCTTTGCTCGGCTTTTTATGGGGCATAAAAACCAGTGCCGATGCCATATTGGATGAATACAACGAAAAAACCTGGGACTGGCAGCGGATGAGCGTAATCGGGCCTTGGAAACTTGCATGGGGAAAGCTGTTGGGCAGCACTATCTACAATTGGTATGGTGCGGGTATTTGTTTTGTTATATACATAGTTACCTCTTTTGGGTACACCGATATAGTGAAGGAAATACAAAGCGGTGTGCTCATGCTTATAGGAATGGTATCGGTACACGGTTTAATGATTTTGGTTTCGCTGCAACTTATTCGCAAAAGTGACGGGCGCGCTAAAATTAAAAGCAATCGCATCTTCATCAGCGGTATCATCCTCATGTCCTTCCTTATTAATATCTTCTCCTCTAGGTTTCTCAATAGCTTCGACACGGAGATAACCTGGTATGGTATAGTAGCGGGCAATATGAACCTAATGACGCTGAATGCTGTGTTTTACTGTGCCTGGATTATTGCAGGCCTTTACCGTGCCATGCGGGCGGAGTTACAGTTCTCTGATGCTCCCGTGTGGTGGGTGGGTTTTATAGGTTCTTCGTTCCTGTTGCACTACGGGTATTTTGCGGGGATAGAGAAGATAGGAGTTGCCGGAGGGATATCGGCTGCGGCCGCTATTACCTGCGTGGAGTTTGGCGCCCTGCTTTATTTTCTTGCCCTTAGCGAACCAAAG
>CAZLXD010000106.1:0-3690 GCA_964563185.1 uncultured Chitinophaga sp. | reverse complement strand
CTTGAAAATAGCTATAAGGCGGGCGACCGTAAAACTTTGTTACAGAATTTGCCGCTTTGGATAACTACACTTCCGTTTGCTTTTGGCCTGGGTTTTATTGCAGTGTTATTTTTTAATGTAGAAGCAAAAGGCTCGCTGATTGAAGAGGTATACCGCGAGTTTAAACTGGAGGGAGCGGGAAGGAGTTTCATAGCACTGTTTGCCGTTTACGGTTTTTTGCTCCGCGATTTGGGAATACTGCTACTGCTCAATTTTTCTAACCGTTCTAAGCGTGCCGATTCGGCATGGATGGTTTATCTGCTGGTGCTATATGCGCTGTTGCCCATGCTGGCACATGAATCAGGTTTGGGAATAGGTGCTGCCTTTTACCCTGACTTTACCGCAAACCCTGCGGTAATGGTAGTGTTTCCGCTGGCAGAAGCAGCGGTAGTGCTTTACTTTGTATTAAAGCGCTGGCGCGAAATTAAAGTGCAGTAAGCAGTTACTTCATTTTCCTGGGCGCGTCTTTAACATTACTATCAGGAGCCATAAACTGTTTGTTTATGTTGTTGTAGAATACGCCTAAGTTTTCAGGCTGGCCATACAACTCAGGTCGCATTAGCTTACCTTTTTCATGTTCTCGTTTTTGAACTTCTACAGCACTGCTTTGCGGGTTGTTTCTAATGTAAAGGTCATTTCTGTTGCCATATACAAACCAGCATACCTTTTGCCCGGGAACACCCCCTGCAATTACAAACTGGCGGTTTTGTATTTCCTGCTTTATATAAACATTTGTCTGAATACCAATGGCTGTTAGAGAATAAGAACAGTTGGTGGTTACGGAATCAAAATAATCGGGCATTATAACAACAGCTTCCCCGTTAGCATTCAATACCACATTGCCACGATAAACATTTAACACTTCCGGTGATTCCATGGAGTAATGTTTGAGATACTTGTTGTAAGGGTCTAAAGGGTGGTCAATTTGAAAGGGTTTAGCGCCTGAAGCACCTACATCGCCATTGGCGTATATTCCATATCTGTTGCCAATTCCTACTACACCGTACCCATAGCCGGGGGTGCCAGTATTGCCAACATAGCTGCCCAGTACGCCTATTCCATCATCATTTCCGGCAGTGCCATTGAATGTTCCCTGCAATACGGTAGTGTTGCTGTTTGCTGAATTGGAAAGAAACACTCCACTCCGTACACTTCCACTTTGCCCCCACACTGCTGCGGCAAATTGGTAAGTAGGGATTGTAGTGCCGAGGGAAGCCTGTGAGAAGAATCCGACAGCGTTGGTTGATGTAGTTAAACTATTTTGTCCGTTGAAGACGCGACCGTTGCCCGCAACAGATGCAAACACAGCTGCGCTGGTGCTTGCTGTGTTTCCCTGCTGGAAATTGCCGGCTCGCCCTGTTCCACTGTGCGATACAGCTAGTCCAATATCGCCATTTGTATTTGTATTCATATATATATCCACCCCTCTACCACCTGAAGAATTGGTGCCACCACCCTTTGATACTTCTATACCGTCTCCTGAATTGTTTGCCGAAGAAACCGAAACAAACATACCTCTGCCAGATCCGTTTGCAAAAATATTTACTGCATCATCGGAATTTGTGCTGTATACAGAGAATAAATCACCCGCTGCAGGGGTTGACTGATTGATGGAAATCTGTCCGGTGCTTAGTGCCCGCATGGCCTCAGTATTGTTTGTTTTTATTACAAAATCTACACCATCAGTAGTTCCTACAAAATTTGTTCCGGCTGTTGTACTGGCATTACCAGTTAAGGCCCAACCACTGCTGCCGCCTGCAGCCCAAGCAGGGCCACTGGCTGTATAGGTCAGCACATCGTTAGTGGAGCCGGCTGTCATAGCTTTTATGTCACCATTGGCATCGCCATATAAAATTTTATCGGTAGTGGCTGATGTGGCAGTTATGAAAGAACCACCGGTGGAAACGCCTTCATAACGCAGCCCCAAGGTGTCGTTGCCAATATGCAGAGCACGTGCAGGGGTGGTGGTACCTATACCTACACGGGGTGTAGCAGTGGCTCCGTTATTCCCCTGAACACTACCTAAGACCATGCTGTTACTTTGTGTTACACGAGCATTCCAACCTATGGCAGTTGTATTGGTTAATGAATTGATTGTTACCCCAGCACTATCGCCTAAAGCAGTATTGCGTGTACCTGAAGTCAACAGTGGGTTGGCGGAATGCCCAACCGATGTATTGGAGTGTCCTGTTACAGAAGTCATGTTGTCGATACCTATGCCCACGTTGTAACTGCCGGTGGTGTTAGACATGGTGTAGTAACCAATAGCTATGTTATCGGTGCCCCCTGTCGAATTGCGCAGAGCCCCAGAACCCACGGCCGTATTTCTGGCAGATGCGGTAATATTCTGCAAGGCAAAGTTGCCAAGAGCTGTGTTATCGCCACCCGTGGTATTCATGTTCATCGCTGCACGGCCCACGGCTACGTTATTATTGCCGGTGGTATTAGCATTAAGGGCTTGGCCTCCTATAGCTACGCTGTTACTACCGGTGGTGTTAGCGTATAGGGCTTTATCGCCAACGGCAGTAAGGGCATAACCGTTGTCATTGCTAAACAACGCTGAGTCGCCAATAGCTACCAAATTACTTATACTGGTATTGTTTCTAAGAGCATCTTTACCAATGGCAACATTGCTGCGGCCTGTAGTGTTGGCTTCCAGCGCATCGGCCCCGACAGCTGTATTATAGGCTCCGGTAGTAGCCAAACCGGCTTTATACCCCAAAAAGGTATTTGACAGCAGGTGGTCAATTCTGCCGCTTTGTAGGTTGTTAACCCGCACGGTAAACGGACTATTATCAGTAGTTCCTATGAAGTTGGTTCCATCTACTGTGCCGCTATTGCCGGTTAAATTCCAAGCGCTGGATGATGAAGTTGACCATGCCGGAACCCCGCTACCATTGATAGTAAGCACCTGGCCGCTGCTACCGTTTGCAATTGCCCGTAAATCACCATTGTCATCAACAAAAACAATTTTATCGGTAGTAGCTGAAGGAGCAGTAATGAATGCACCTCCGGTGGCCAAACCGCCAATGCGGATAGCATTAGTAAGCCCGCTAAGTTCCAGCATGCGGACCGGTACAATAGTTCCTATCCCTACATAGCCGCTTTGGGTAATGGTAACCCTGCGAACATTGTTGGTGCGAAAAGTAAGGTCTTTGGCATCTGCGGTTCCCACAAAATTTGATGCTGTATCTGTTCCTGCATTGCCTTTTACTTTCCAGAAAGGCACGGTGAGGTTTTGTGTTTCGGTTTGCGCATGCAAAGTAACGGAGGCCAAACTAAAAAGTATGGTAGCGATAATAGGGGTAATGAGTTCACTTGATTTCATTTTTATCTGCTGTTAGCTGTATGGAATAAACTTTGAACTATGCATCATTTTGATGTGAGCGTGGTGAAGGCAGTGTTAGTAGTCTTTATCGTAGCAATACCGGTTTCTGGCTTACGAGTAACATTTCCCTGCAATTGGCATGCAGCAGGTTCTGCCTGCTTTGCTGCTGGAATTTGTTCTTCTATTGTCGTTCCGTTCTCACTATTTACTCCTGTTGTTGGCTTTACCACTAATACAGTTGACGCAGGCATACTTTGCTTTTCGACTATTTCACTTTTTACCTTAACTGCCGATTTATCGCCATCGGTAAAAAATAAGCACCC
>CAZLXD010000105.1:260-10310 GCA_964563185.1 uncultured Chitinophaga sp. | reverse complement strand
AGTTTTGAACGCAAATGCCCCCCTATTTTTTGTTAACTAAAGAAGTAATAAAAGACACCAATGAAATGGTACACCTATAAGATTATTAGTGACACTGGGACTTCTCATTTCACACCTTGGGGGCCTGCCAATATATGGGACACACCAGCCATAGCTAAAGAAAATTTAGATAGTTATTTGCAACAACAGCTGAGGAAAGGTAAACTCGAATCAATTGAAATAGACACTGAACGTTTAGTTAGAACTTTCGCTTGGGGGACTCGCACAGAATATAAACTTGTAGAGCACACGGGGTCAGATGACTGGACAGACGATTGGTTTAAAGAGAATACGTGAAGTCCCTTACAAACAATTGGCAAGCATGCCTAACTAGCAATCGACCACTCTTGTTAAGTCCACTCTACCGAATCGAAAATTGAGAAAAGCCGACACCCGTCAATAAGAAATGCGTCATTTCATCCTTGCAACATACATTGTTTCGAACATTGCTGTGCCTTCTCTTTTTCTTTCTATCGTAAACAGATAATGTTCGTTACCTCGAACTATACCATAGCCACGAACGCCTTCTTTTGCACCTAAATAGTATGGCTCTAACAATTCCATGATTATTTTGAACCCCGATTCACTTTCTCTTCCATACCAAATAACTTTAACCGCATTATCACATTTCATAAATATGAAAGCTTCATGACCAAGTGAAATACCAGAGGCTAATTGTTCTGCTGCAATTACACAAAAATCTTCATTGTAAGAAATGCTTGCACCTAGTGATTTCATTTGTGCTTCAAAATCACTCTTTTTCAAATTAGTTATTGCAATAAAATTGTCAATACTTCTTTCAACGCAAACACCTGAAGATATCCACTGTGCACTACTCGTTGTGAGTGCTTGTGAATAACAAAGGGAAAAATTATATGTAATTAAAAGTGTAGCAAAAAAACATTTCATGCCCATTTGTTTAAAATTAGTTCTGATAATATTCCCATTTCTGTAGTATGCTGTTATATTTAAAATAGCCGACTAGTTTGCCATAATTATTATATAGCTCATATTGATTTAAAATCGAATTCCATTTCTTGGTATATTGTTGCTGTCCATCTCTGTCATAATATTCATTTTGGTTCATTACACTATTGTGCTGTGAGTATCCTTGTTGTTGTCCCTGCTTATCATATGATTCATCTCTTTTTAATACTTCGTTGCGTTTTACCGTTTTAACTATTCGTCCGTAGGAGTCATAGTATTCTAATTGATTAAGAATTGTATTTTCTTTCGCATATCCTACCATTTGCCCATAGCTATCAAAAAACTCTGTTCTATCAAAAATCTGATTGTACTTTTGGGTATAATTTTGTGCTCTTACTGAAACACTTACTATTATCAGCATGACGATAAGCATAAGTATTTTCGTTTTCTTAGTATTAAGTTTCACAATTCTATTCATCTTAGAATATCCTTTTCTGCTCTTTTAATGCCCTCGGTTAGTTAAATGCGTTTTCTGCATCAGTTTTTAACTGCTTAGTTAAACTCCTCTAATCTAAAAAACTTACCCTAGTTACCAAATTTTCTGCTTCTACTTCTTCAACAACGCAATTTGTGCCGAGTGGTAAACATCATGCTGTATAAGGCCGTGTAGCATTACGTACCACTTAAACTTTTTGCCCGGCACTAATTCCTCCAGCATTTCTTCAGTAAGGTTTTCGGCAGCCGTTAGCAAGGCTGTCTGGCCGGCTTCCAGTTCGGCCAGTGCTTTCAGCCAGGTTACTTCGTCCTTGGTGTATTGGGTTATCCAATCTAATTCGCTGTTCAGCTCGGTTTTGTAATCGGAGTTGCCGTTCAGGTGTTCGGTAACAAACCTGCGCCAGCAAACCAGGTGCATCACATATTCGTAAATGTTGTGTGTAAAGTTGCCGGGTTTATAAAAGGCTTTTTCCCAACTAATGTCTTTAAGGGTTTCCTGCAAATTGCTGCCGTACCACATGGGGCCGTTCCAGTTGTTGCGGAGCATTTTCTTCAAGCGTTCGGTTTCGGTAGCCATCAATTTAGAATAAGGAGGGTTGAAATTCGTTGAGCAATTTAGGCGGATTCAGTTTCAGTTTACAGCGTTTGTTCAGTTTGTCAATCATGTATGCGCTTAGTTCGGGCGAGTAGAGTTCATCGTGCTGGTGAATGAAAAAGTAGAGCGTATGCAAACCGCCATCTAACCAAAGTGCAATGCGTTCCACCCAATCGTCAATGCGTTCAAAGTCGCTTTTGTGCAGGCTGTTGCCCACAAAGCGAATAAAGGCTTTCGGAGTGGTCAGGCGCATATGCATTACATCTCTGCGGCCGGCCGTGTCGGTAATAATGCCGGTTATGCCCAGTTCGCGCATCAGTTCGTAGGTTTCGTTTACTATCACGCTGTCCCCGCTCCATTCGGGGTGGCGAAATTCCAGCGCCACATCGAAATTGCGCGGAAGGCTTTTGAGGTAAGCGTGAATGCTCTCCACCTGTTTGGTGCCAAAGCGGTCGTCTAACTGAATAAATGATGTGCCGAGTTTATTCCCGAAAGCAGCATAGGTATCCAGCAAGGCATCTGTTTCGCGCTCGCAGTTTTTAAGCCTTTTAATGTGCGTAATAATGTTGGTGAACTTAGGGCAAAAGCGAAAATCGTCAGCGGCATTAGCCGCCCAACCTTCTACCGTTGATTTGGGGAACAGGCGATAGAACATGGCGTTCAGTTCAATACAGTTAAAGTGGGTAACGTAGTGCTTCAAAAAATCGGCCTGTTTGGTTCCTTTGGGGTAAAGCTTGCCAACCCAATCGGTGCGGCCCCACTTGGCGCAGCCTATATACACTTCGGGCTTTTTGTTTTTCTGTTTAGCAGCGGCAAGCGTTGCGGCTGTGATGGGGGCATCGGTAGGAAAAGTAAAATCAACCGCGTTTACATCATTTACTCTTCCAAAATCCATAGAGGTGTTTAATCGGCAAATTAAATGCTTTGAAATTGACCACTAAGGGCATTGAGAGCAATAAGTCCACTTAGCGAACTTAATGAGCTCAGCGGTCCTTCTTCTTCAACTAATGCATAATCACTTAAGTTTGTCGCCATGAAACCCTATAATTTTTACGCAGGCCCTGCCATTTTACCCGAAGAGGTTTTGCAACAAGCACAGGAAGCCATTAAAGATTTTGCCGGAACGGGATTGAGCATACTGGAGATTTCGCACCGCAGCAAGGAGTTTGTAAAAGTGATGGATGATGCCCGCGCCTTGGTAAAGGAACTGATGCAACTGAACGATGACCGCGAGGTGTTGTTTATGCACGGAGGAGGGTTGTCGCAATTCCACACAGTGCCCATGAACTTGTTGAATGAGGGCGAAACTGCCTCTTACTTTGATACCGGCACCTGGGCAAATGGTGCTTTGGAGGAAGCTAAGTTGTTTGGTAGCGTACACATCGCCTGCTCTTCAGCCGATAAAAACTACAGCTATATTCCAAAGGAGTTTTCAATAGCTCCGGGTTCTAAGTATCTGCATGTTACTACTAACAACACTATTTATGGAACACAACTGAATCTCGCCTCCGTCATCGGTCATCCGTCATCCGTCCCTTTAGTAGCCGATATGAGCAGCGATATTCTTTCGCGCGAAACAGATTACAACCAATTCGATTTGATTTATGCCGCTGCACAGAAAAATGTAGGTGCTGCGGGTGTTACCATTGTAGTGGTGAACAAAAACATACTGGGCAAGGTAAGCCGCAAAATACCGCGCATGATGGATTACGCTCTTTACATTAAAAAGGAAAGCATGCTCAATACGCCCTCGGTGTTTGCGGTGTATGTGTCGTACCTCACTTTGCAGTGGATAAAGAAGGAAGGCCTGAAAAACATTGAAGCGCGCAACACCCGAAAAGCAAAACTCCTGTACGATGCCATTGATGCCTCTGCCATTTTTGAAGGTACGGTGGCGAAGGAAGACCGCTCGGTAATGAATGTATGCTTCCACTTACACGATACTTCACAGGAAGAAAACTTTGTGAGCTTCTGTAAGCAACGAAACATTGTGGGCATTAAAGGGCACCGCTCGGTGGGCGGGTTCCGCGCTTCTATTTACAATGCTTTCCCCGAAAGCGGGTGTGTGGCATTGGCCGAAGCCATTAAGGAGTTTGAGCAAAATATTTAATCAAATGCTATATTGCAGGTATATGCACCGTCACCTAATTGCCTTTATTGTTATAGTTGCCACGCTGGTTGTAGTAAGCGGCTGCAACGTGCGCAAAATTGCCCGCAGGATTTACGCCACCCATATTCCCAACGCTCCGTACGATGCGGTGATTATTCCGGGTATGCCGTACGACAGCACCACCCAGCAAACCAAGGGCTTTAATGCCCGCATTGTTTGGGCAAAAAAGCTGTACGATGCCGGTATTGTAAAGAATATCATTTTTTCGGGCGCGGCCTGCTACACGCCTTATGTAGAAGCGGAAGCAATGAAACTGATTGCCATGGAAATGGGCATACCCAAAGAGCGATGCTTTACCGAACCTAAAGCAGAACACAGCAAAGAGAATGTGTACTTCGGTTGGTTGTTGGCGCAAAAACTCGGATTTAAAAAAGTAGCACTGGCATCAGACCCTTATCAGTCCTTCTTCTTAGAAGGCTTTATACAGGCCAATGTGCCGCAAATGGGCATTATCCCTATTGATGTAGATTCGCTGAAGAAGTATTACATCCCGCTGCCCAAAGTGGATTTGAGTTCAGCTTACGTAAAGGACTTTATTCCGTTGAATAAGCGCGAAACTTTCTGGACGCGCGTAAAGCACACCAACCACAACAACCTGCCCGATAGCATACCTGCGGAGTATTTAAAATAGGAGCATTATTACTCTTCATGCTTCTGCTTTGTTCGCTTTTTAGAATACTTGATGCAAGGAAGTTTGTCCCTCGTTTTGCTTTCTTAATTGTACCCGCATACAGTCCTTACAAAATCATTTGCCGCACAAAAACAATTCTTAATTTCAATTATCTAAACTCAACCCCATGAAAAAAAGCACCAACCTACTTATTGCAATTAGCTTTTTATTGTCGTGCTGTTTGTTGCAAGCTCAATCGCCTGCCAAGTTTAACTATCAGGCTGTTGCACGAAACAGTTCCGGAACAGTTATTGCCAACCAACCTATTAGCGTGCGGTTTACTATTCGCGACCAGAGTGTGAGCGGAAACGCACTTTATCAGGAAACCCACAATGCAACTACCAATGCAGTGGGATTATTTACTACAGTTATAGGAGGCGGTACCATTGTATCGGGTAACCTTGCAGGTATTAGCTGGATAAGTGGTGATAAGTTTTTGCAAGTAGAGATAGACGCTGCAGGTGGGAGCAATTATACCGATATGGGCACCACACAACTTATCAGCGTTCCGTATGCCCTGCAGGCAAAGGAGGCCGAATCCATTACCATTTATCCTTCGGGCACTACCAACCCCGATAAAGTAATTCTTTCCCATTCGCCCTCCTACCCTAACAACGGTATCATTTATAAAGATGCCACCGATGTGCTGCGCTTTCAGGGAAATGGAAACAATTTGCTCGACCTGTATTTGAACAGCAACCAGGCAGATATTAATGCTGACCTTAAAATAAGCAGCGGCACTCCCGGAGCCGGCAAAGTACTTACCTCCGATGCCAGCGGCAATGCCAGTTGGAAATCGGTAGCCGGTGTAGCCTATAAAGGGGCGTTGAATATTGGTACCGTAACCGCTAATACTACCGGGTTAGATATGAATACCGGAACGACCTTTACCTATACGAAACTACAGGATGAAACAAGTTTGGAAGTTGAGTTATTCTCGCGCATTTACGGAGGCTCATTTGCCGGAGGTGCAAGCTGGGTTATGTTTGAATTACACGTTGATGGCTATGCTACCCTTAATGGTTCTAAACACTACATGCTTACCACAGCTACCACCGAATATGTTCACCTAAAGTCGGTGTTTACAGGTTTAACCGCAGGTACCCACACTATTACTGTTTTTGCAAAAACAAACAGTGGCACTTCGGGAGCTGCTATTGTTGACCCGGGAGCATACGGAGGTAAACTGTTAGCTAAAGAAATTTGGTAAAGTTTTGTTCTGTTATATTGCCTTTATGCTCATGCCCCAAAAACGGTGCATCAGGTATTCGGTGAGTGTCCATAACACTACGCCAGTTAGAAATGAAAGGAGCATGGCCATAGTTTACTTGCCGGAAGAAAGAATACGATATTGTATCAGCTGAAGAAACGTTTGCACTTCCGTGAAACTTACATAAAACATGTAGTCTGACACGGATGCTAAAATGGAGAAAGCAAGTACGGTAAAAATTGAAGATATGCTTGATTAAGCTAACTTACATCCATTTCTCACTATTCTTAAATCCACTATACTTTATGGTTAACCGATATACCTGCCTTTTGGCTGTGCTACTGTTCTTTGTTTCTTCGTGCGATTTAAATGATACAAAGGATGACAATGGCACCTTTTCCCTTTATTTTAAAGTTGCCATTGACGGAACTAACTGGGTAGGCAGTACGCATGGGGCTTCGCTTAACACCAGCGGTGTTAAGCCCTTAGTACGCCTACATGGCGATTTGGGCGGCACTAACCAGTACTTTGTTATTCAGTTTCCGCCCTTGGCCGGCACCGATACTACTATTATTGGTAACGGGCTGGGAGGCATAGTAGAGTTTCATAACCACCCCGACCATTATTATTCTACCACAGGCAGTTTAACCGCACACAAGACCGTGCATACTAATCAGCACCAGTACAACGGTATTTTTTCAGGCACTTTAGTAAATGTTTCCAACAGCAGCACTATCACCATTACGAATGGCGAATACTACGTGCAGGGATATTTTTAGTTATTGAAAGGCTTAATCAGCAAGCCGAGATAATAAGGCTATCGGTATTTTAGCCGACACTTGTATTTATGCATCCATACCAACAAGCAGGCATAATACTTGCCGAAGCATTTTTACAATATCCATTAATACAATATGCTTTTGAAGGGAAAACCGAAGCAGAAAAGCGCAAAGGAGTACACTGCCTTTACACAAATTGTTCCAAAGCGGCATCCGTGTATGGCGGAGTGATAGTATCTCCTAATCAACAAGGCGCCATAATATGGCTACCGGGTGAACATTTTCCACTTGGGTTAATGCGCGAAATTATTTCGGGGATGGCCGCCATACCTTTTCAGTTGGGAATGAAAACTACCCTGCGTTTAATGAACCACGATAACGAGTTAGATAGTTGGATTGGCAAACATGCCGGTAAAAACTACGGCTATGTTTGGTGCGTAGGTGTAAATGCCAGCGCACGCGGCAAAGGCTACAGCCGCCTGCTGATTGAACAGGCTATCACCGACATGCGGGCACTGGGCATGAATGAATTCTGGCTAAAAACAGAAGACCCTAAAAACGTCACTATCTATCAAAAAATTGGCTTTGAAACGGTGTATGAGACGGTGGTGAAGAGCAGCGGGGTGAGAGGTTGGGTAATGAAGAGAACATAAGCGCCTTCAAAACCCAATTGCATTATTGAAGCACTTCTTCAATGATACTTTCTCCAACGCAGCCTAGCCATTCCGTAAGAGGATCCAGCACCCATTAAACAAAGTACGCTTAGCTAACACTGCATAAACGAGTTAAATGCTTACTCCATAAGCATATCATCGGTATCGGGTTCCGTTTTAGGCTTGTTGAAGAACTTAATGCCTCCGGCAAACGACACCATATACACTCCGCTAAAGATGAGGAGAGCAGAAAGAATTTTTTCGAAAGTAATTTGGTCTTTCCCCAGTGAAACGGAAATGATGGTGGCCAGCACAGGTTGCAGATAAATATAAGCGCCCACCACGCTGGAATGCACCTCGCGCAAAGCGAGTATATTAAGCAGATAAGCAAAGAAGGTGGTGCATATAACTATGAAGGCCACGCCCAGCCATGCCTGTGTGGTAAACGAACTCCAATCTATTTGATTAAACTGGTTAAAACCAGATACCGTAACGGGAACAAGCCCAAACGCAAACACCCATGTAATAACCGTGAGCGGGTGATACTTTTTCATTAGTGGCCGCACAATGACCAGATAAACCGCATAAGAGGTGGCGTTGATAAGAATAAATAAATCGCCTAAAACAGTTTGCCCGCTAAAGCTAAACCCCTTGCCGCTGATAATAATAAGGGCTCCTGCTGCTCCTAATAATATGCCTGCTATCTTTTGCCAGGTAGCCTTTTCGTGCGCCAGAAAAAAGGAGATGACGAACACCAGAATGGGGGTCATAATCATAATGAGTGCTGCATTGATAGGAGTGGTAATGCTCAAGCCCATAAAAAACATTTCCTGGTTAACCACTACACCAAATAAGCCACAAACGGCCATCAACAAAAAATCTTTCTTCTCTACTTTTTCGTTTATCCAAAAGCGGTGAAGCAGAAAGAAAAGTGCCGTAGTAATTGAAACACGAATAAAGATGAAGCCGAAAGGTTTAATAAACTCGGGCATCACCATTTTAGAAACCGTAAAGCCTGCCCCGTAAAAAAGATTCACTATAAAAAGATAAATGTGTGCGCGGAGGTTTTTCATTTCGGGAGATAGTTACCGCATGGTTTCGTACCGCTGTGTATCGAGGCGGATAAAAATGAAAAGCAGGATTGTAAACGAGAGCAACGATGAACCGCCATAACTGATAAACGGCAACGGAATACCGATAACCGGAGCCACTCCTATAGCCATGCCTACATTTACCAGAAAATGAAAGAATAAAATAGAGGTAACACAATAGCCGTAAATACGACTGTATTTAGAACGTTGCCTTTCTGCAAGAAATAACAGCCGGAAAAATAAGGCTACAAACAACCCTATAATGACCACGCTACCCACAAACCCGAACTCTTCGCCAATAGAGCTGAAAATGAAATCAGTACTTTGCTCGGGTACAAACTTTAATTTGGTTTGAGTGCCCTGCAAATACCCTTTGCCTATAACACCTCCCGAGCCAATAGCAATAATGGACTGGCGGATGTTCCAATCGCGGCCTTTCTCCACTTCTTTACCCAGCAGTACGTTAATTCGGTCGCGTTGGTGAGGTTTCAAAACTTTATTAAAAGCATAGTCTACCGTAAAGGTATAGGCGGAGGTCAACAACCAAATACCCGCGATAGCCATAATGAGTTTTCTGTTTCGCCTGGCAAAGTAAATAATGAGCAATGCCATCGCGAAAAGAATACCTATTAAAAGAAATTTTTCTACAACTAGGCTTAATACTGAAACTACTGCTACGGCTGCTCCAATAATTAGGAAATAGGATTCTAATCCATCGCGAAACAGCACCAGCGCAAAAGACATAAACACAATAGCCGAACCCGCATCGCCCTGCACTGCCACAATCACCATCGGGATACCTACAATAGCAAAGGCTTTCCATTTATCTCTCCATTTACGGATATCTACATTCAGCCCCGACAGATATTTAGCCACGGCCAGCGATACCGCAAACTTTGCCAACTCGGATGGCTGCATTTGAAGCCCTCCTAAGCGAATCCAGTTTTGTTGGCCTTTTACTTCGGTCCCTATCACCATTACCGATGCCACAAACAACAACACGAATACATACATGGGATAAGAAAAGGTGATGTAAAAACGCGAATCGACAATGAGTATAACAAAAGCGATAATGGCAGAGGCCACCATCCACTGAAACTGCCGTCCGCTATTCAGAGAGCTACTGAAAATATTTGTTTCCTCCGCGTCATATACAGCTGAATAAATGGCCAACCATCCTATGAGCACCAAGAGCGCATACAGCAGTACCGTCAGCCAGTCAATTTTCCCGGATATGGATTCGCGCCTTGCCATTTATTACTCTTCGTTGGGTTTACTCATTTCGGCACTTTTGTTGGTGGTAACACCATACTTACTCAACAGGTTCGTTTCAATCATTCGCTTCTCTAAAGGCAACCGTTTTTCCTGAATGGTATCGTTCAGGTACTTCTCTACCATTAAGCTGGCAATAGGTGCTGCAT
>CAZLXD010000105.1:0-250 GCA_964563185.1 uncultured Chitinophaga sp. | reverse complement strand
GGAGCCATATCCTCCGTTTTACACCACTACGGCAATGGTAATTTTCGGGTTGTCCTTTGGTGCAAAACCGGCAAACATGGAATGGTTATCGCCATGCGGGTTTTGTGCGGTTCCTGTTTTGCCGCAAAGAGTAATACCTTCTACTCTGGCCGCCTTGGCAGTTCCTTCTTCAACCACCATCAGCAAACCATCTATCACCGGTTGAAAATACTCACTGGCCGTCAGTGAAACATGTTTCTGGTAAGGATGT
>CAZLXD010000104.1:1688-10453 GCA_964563185.1 uncultured Chitinophaga sp. | reverse complement strand
CTTCCCCGGTTATGAATTTGTGGTAAGCGGGTTAAGCAATGTAGGGGAAGATTTTTACCGGCAAATTATTGGCAATGCCCGTTGCCGTTTAGTATTGGATAAAACGTATGATACGCTCCATAGTGCCGAAGCAGCTTTGGTTACCTCCGGCACAGCTACTTTGGAAACGGCCTTACACAATGTACCTGAAGTAATTTGTTATAAGGGCAGCTGGATTTCTTATTTCATTGCTCATTTGGTAATTGACAAAAGCATTGGGTTTATAGGCATTGTAAACCTTATTGGAAGAAAAAGGATAGCCGAGGAGTTGATACAGGGCGATGTGAACGAAACTCGGCTAAAGACAGAACTACAGAAGCTATTGGAACCAACTAACCGCCAAAGAATACTTACGGATTATACCGAACTTCGGCAAATATTAGGCAATGCAGGTGCTTCGGCAAAAGCTGCCGGGTTAATGCTACAGTATTTGAAAGATGGAAAGTAAAACAGAAAAAAGAAAAGCCTTCCTAATTGGAAGAGCCGCTTTGCATTGGTCAGGTCATTGGTACATCGCAAGCTTTATATCTTTGGTGTGCCTAGGCCGTATTGGATTGGAATACTTTATTTGGCACGAGAAGGACGATCGAACCAGTGGGAGTAAAACAATTTACTAAGGGCAACTTTGAACAAAATAGCAACTAGCAGGCTTGGTTGCGCTCGGAATCCCGGGAAACCCATTTGAAATCATGAGCCAATAAGGCAGATTAATCGGCTCATAATAATTGTATATTTGAGCCGATTAAATTTGGTAAATGGCTCAGCCAAAAGCACCCCACAGCAACCCGAATTATGTATAACTGGCAACACAAATATTGGCCAAAGTTTAGCTACGACATCAGCGTTATCAACGATACGGCAATGGCATTTTCGCACACCACAGGCGAAATGACGGGCACCGTGCAGGGCTTAAGCACACAAGCGCAGATGGATGCGCTTGTTAGACTTATGCTGGAAGAAGCCCTGAAAACATCGGCCATAGAGGGCGAAATGCTGAGCCGCGAGGACGTACGCTCATCTATTGAAAATAACCTGGGGCTGCATAAGCAAACCAAACATATTAAGGACAAGAGGGCCAGAGCCATAGCCGCGCTGATGCTGGATGTGCGAAATAATTACCACAAAAAACTTTCAGAACGTTTGATTAAGCACTGGCATCAACTGTTGTTCAGCGACTCTACAACCATTAACCCGGGAAAATGGCGCAGCAGCAAAGCACCCATGCAGGTAGTATCGGGCGCTTTGGGCAAAGAGGTAGTGCATTTTGAAGCTCCACCCGCTGCGCGAGTGGCTGTTGAAATGAAACAATTTGTGGAGTGGTATAACCAGTTTCCCGTAAACGGCAATATAGCTCAGGCTATGGTAAAAACAGCCTTGGCGCATTTGTATTTTGAAAGCATTCACCCTTTTGAAGACGGCAACGGGCGAATAGGCCGGGCACTTGCCGAAAAATGTCTTTCGGAAGCGCTGGGGCGGCCCGTGTTGCTCAGCTTATCGGGCGTGCTGGAGCGCAATCGCAAACAATATTATGCAGCATTGAAGAAAGCGCAAGGCACCCTGCATGTGAATGACTGGCTGGAATATTTTTCCGGGGTAATAGCGGAGGCACAGCAGGAAGCGGTAAAGGCGGTGCAGTTTTCGTTACAGCGGGCAAAGTTTTTTGACGCACACAAACAAAAACTAAACGAGCGCGAACAAAAAGTGATAAAAAAAATGCTGGAGGCAGGCGCGAAAGGTTTTGCCGGAGGCATGAGCGCACGCAAATATATTTCTATTACCAAAGTATCGAAAGCCACTGCCACCCGCGATTTGCAGCACCTGACAACATTGGGCATTTTAACGCCCGAAGGCGAAGGCCGCAGTGTGCATTATCAACTTAACTGGCAGCTATAACACAACACCATGCTATTGTCCAAATGCCCGAACCTTTAAACCGCATGAGCAACAGCTGAAACAGCAACTGCCCGAAATCAAATTCAATAAACGAAAGTTGCTAGTTTTATACAGCTTGTTTCTTGGTGGACAGGCGAATCCGTTTCGGGCTTACGGGGAGTCAGGCACCTGTAAGCCTTTTTCTCTTTTACCACGATTTTAGTCCCAAACTTGACTTTGTTACCACAATAGTTTTGCCGTCTTCCAGCTGTAAAAAATAGTTTTCCACACCTTAAAGACTTTGAAAATTCCCTAAACGAAAACCAAAAGTGTAAACCAAAGTGTAAACCGCAATAAAAAACGGTTTACAGATTTCTCCATAAACCGCTCATTTTCAAGTGTGGAGGATACCGGAGTCGAACCGGTCACCTCTTGCATGCCATGCAAGCGCTCTAGCCAGATGAGCTAATCCCCCTTTGGGAGCACAAATATAATGGCGGTTTTAATTTTTCAAACTTTCCGTGTAAAGTAGTTTTTGCCAAATCAAACTATTCTATAAAACCAATGGCCTTTTGCGGCTACCTATACGGCTACAATTCGGCATAAGCGGGAATTTTATCAAGCAAAACCAAACCGCCATCTAGCTTACAACAAAAGTTACTTGCCCCGTTGGTAACCCACAAATACTTTACCCGCAGCTTCATATTGTAACGGGCTATCTGTTCAAAAACCTTTTCATTCAAAGTTTCCTCCGGAGCTTTACATTCAATCAGCATTTTAGGAAGCCCATCGGTGGCAAACACTACTACATCAAACCGCTTTTGCAAACCATTTAAATCTAACGAGCGCTCAACGGCTATCAGGCTTTTAGGATATTGCTTATCGTAAATTAAATAGTGTAAAATATGCTGCCGCACCCACTCTTCGGGAGTAAGCGCTACAGGCTTTTTTCGCACTTCGTCAAAAATCACCTGCCTCCCCTCCTGCTCTCCTCTTCTGAACTTGTATTGATTGAAAACAACTTCTGTCATACCTGCTATGTAAATGCAAGGTAAATACTTTCCTATTTTAGTGTTGATGAAAACAAAAGAAGAGATTGTAAATAACTGGTTGCCGCGCTACACGGGCCGTGAACTCAAAAAATTTTCCGAGTATATACTGCTGACCAACTTTGACAATTATGTGCAAAAATTTGCCGACATGCATGGAGTAGAAGTGGTAGGCGAAGACCGCCCGATGCGCAATGCCAGTGCTGAAGGAATTACCATTATCAACTTTGGAATGGGAAGCCCCAACGCTGCTACCATGATGGATTTGCTTTCGGCCATTAACCCCAAAGCGGTTCTGTTTTTAGGTAAATGCGGTGGCTTAAAGAAGAAGAATGAAGTAGGTGATTTTATTCTTCCCATAGCGGCCATTCGGGGCGAAGGAACCTCCAACGATTATTTTCCTTCTGAGGTTCCTGCGCTACCCTCTTTCGCTTTGCAGAAGGCTATTTCTACCACCATTCGCGATTTTAACCAGGACTACTGGACAGGAACCGTTTACACCACTAACCGCAGAGTGTGGGAGTGGGACGAAAAATTTAAGGAATACTTACGCGAAATACGGGCTATGGCCATTGATATGGAAACAGCTACAGTTTTCATTACCGCATTCAAAAATGAAATTCCCGCGGGGGCTTTGTTGTTGGTATCTGACCAACCGATGGTCCCGCAGGGGGTAAAAACAGAAACCAGCGATGTGAAGGTTACCGGCAACTTTGCTGAACTGCACTTACAAATAGGTATTGCCTCGCTAAAACAACTCATCAACAACGGGTTAACCGTTAAGCACTTGCGCTTCTAAATCTTATTCTTCTCGCTGCGTATATACATGTAGAAATAGAAGGCTGAAACACTCGCAAAAAAATGCCAAAGACTGTGTGGCTGTAATACACTGTCGGGGTTGCAAAGTATTTTGTAAACATCAAATGCAAACCACACTACGGCAATTAGTATTGCTACAATACAGGTAATCAAATACCGATGATTGGTTTTCCCCGGATCTCGTTTCTCCATTAAATATCCCAGCAATATCAGCAGGCCTATTACGGTTAATACTACTGTATGATCCCACCCCTTTGGTAAAAAGAAAGTTAGTAGCACATAAAGAATACTAAACACGGTAATAACCGTGGACGTGCTTCTGCTATGCTTTTGATTAGAAGGTAAGCCGATACTATGAAGCCAAAAGCGGTGTGTAAAATACATGAGCGGAAATAGTGCCAGTGAATAAACAGCCGAGTAATCTAACCTACTGGTAAAGTGAATAAGCGAGGAATGAAAAATGGTACTGGCAACAAATGTGTAAATAAGAATGATGCCGTAAGTAATGCTGTAAAAAGGGTTGGCAGAAATAATATTGTAGCGATTGCGTTTGCTCTGGTCTTTCCATCCTCTGCGTACAATGGCAATGCCCGCCATCCAGTAGAAGAAATTACTAAACGTGTTTATCGGTTGTCGGACTATCCGGTCCATCAGCGTATTCTCGCAAAAATAAGTGCCTATGGTAGCCTCCGCATCAAAGCCGTACCACACGCCCCGGTATGGCAACACTTCATTCATTATCCAAATACCCAATGCAAACATGGCTGCGGTAAAAAGCAGCAGAAGTATGCGCCTGCGCGAAAGTTGCAGAATGTTGAAGCGAACCAACTTTAGTTTATTTACTCTTTGATAACTTTCTTACGATAGGTATGCCCACCCGCTTTCACTTCTACCACATAATTACCTGCCGGAAGCGCCAACGTATTTAACTGTGCATACTGCAAGCCGGTATTGGGATGGAACACCTCATCTTTACTGATAAGCTTGCCGGCAACATCAAACACATTAAACTCAACCTGCGAAGGCTCGTATAAATAATACTGCACTACTAACTTATCATTTACAGGGTTAGGGAACATACCGAATACAATAAAGTGATTTACTTCCTGCACAGTATTAGGTTCCTGTACATGATACACCAACGTTATAGTATCGCAGTAACTCAAGCCACATGTATCGCAGCCTACTATACGTATAGTATCATCTCCCACGTAATTGTAGTAAGGGAAATACTTAAGACACAAGCCCGCACTTACCTGATAAGTTCCGTGTGCCGGTGATTTAATAACAGTAAACGATGTGGGCTGGCAAACCAAATCATCAAACACAGCACAGTAAGTGATGTTAGTATTCTTGTTTAAAGTTAACTCTACCAATGAAGCGGCTACAGGATGATCAATTTTGAATTTATAAACCACTGTATCGCAATTGCCTGCTGTATCGCAAGCAGTAAAAATCACCCAATCAAATCCGCGATAGTTAGTATCCGGCACAAAAGTAAAACAGGTGTCATTTAAAGTTATACCACCGTGTGTAGGGGTTGTGTTGCTTACCGCAATAGGCGCATACGCTAAATCATCGAACATAAAGCAGCCGGTGTAAATGCTATCGGCATCAACATCTACCGTAATGGTATCAATATCCTGCACCGCAAGGATTTCTACAAACAGGTAAACCGTATCGCATACAGCAGGGACTTCATTAGTGCAGAAAATTAAACCCACCGTATCAAATCCATTGTAATTAGTTTGAGGCACATAAGTTACATCGCGGCCATTTAATGTAAGTGCACCTCCATGCTGCCCCTGCATTATGCTCAAAGAAACTGCCGGACAAGCCACTACATTAGGCACAACACTAACTGTTACCTGTATATTTTCCTCTATTACTTCGTAATGGTTGTCAATCTTGTTAAACGGTATGCCTTGTTGAGGCCAAATTGAAGGTGCAGGCATTGTATTAGACGGAACATTAGTAACCGGGGTTCCCTGATTGAGATGCCGCTCGTTATGATTAACGTAGTAACTCACCCCTTCAATATTTGTGAAAGTGGGTTGATCAGTACTTAAAAAAGTATAGTCTGCCTGTGCCCTGCCTTTACGCACGTCTAAAGTGTAATAGCCGTGATCATCCAAATTGATATACTTCATGTGTGGATTCATGCTCTTGATCAGGTTAACTCCGACCGGAAGTGGAGAGTTTTGAGAGGTAACGCTCGTTCCAACAAACTCAACACATACCGATCCTGCTCCTGTTGATGCATCATAATTTACACCCGGCACATCGTTACACCACGATGTATGAATATCGCCCGTAAGTACCACTACATCTTTTACATTGTTTTGAAGAATGTTGTTTTGTATCTGCTCGCGTTCGTAGTTATAACCATCCCATTGATCAGAATTAACCGCAATGCCAAACACCTGCAACGGAGCAAACATTACCTGGTTACCTATTATCTTCCAACGTGTTGTAGTGTCATTTAACTGCTGTAGAAACCAAGCCATTTCAACAGGCCCCAATAATTTGTGATTTGCATTGTTAGTAGCTCCCAAATCAGGCTCATCGCGATCGTATAGTCGAGTATCAAGCATTATTAAGTCCAACAGCCGGCCATATCTTAGTTTTCTGAAAATACGAATAGTATCGGCCGGGTCGGGCTTACGAATAGGCATCCATTTAAAATAAGTAGATGTAGCTGCTGTTTTGCGGGCAGTATAAAGTCCCTCGGTAGCGGGTTGGTGGTTATCTGCCCCATCTCGCCAGGAATTATTGCAGGTTTCGTGGTCATCCCAAACAGTAATAAAAGGGAAAAGTTGATGTAACCGCTTAAGTTGATAATCTAACTTGTAATGCGAATGACGTATCCGGTAGTCCTCTGCAGTTACTATTTCATGGTCAGGATCAGTTACCCTGCCACCCGGATTACTTACAGATATACCGCCCGGTTCGTACTCATAAATATAATCACCTAAATGCACTACCGCATCCACATTGTTCTTATCCGAAATACTCTCGTATGCGTTAAAGTATCCGTTCTCATAATCAGCACAACTTACAACAGCAAACCGAACACTATCGTTATCTGCCAGATGTGAAGGCGCGGTCTTTGCTCTGCCTGTAACTGAGTTACGATGTAGTGCATTAAACATGTAATAGTACACCGTTGAGGGTTGCAGTCCACATACATCAGCTTTTACACAGTAATCATTACTTTCCGTAGCCACCAACTTTCCGTAATTAACAACGTTCTGAAAAAGTGTATCTGTAGCTATCTGCCAAAAAACCTCTGCATTACCAAGCATTCCCGAATCGGGTGTAAACCTGGTCCATATAATCAGGCTGGTATCGGTAGGGTCGCCCGATGCCACACCATGGTAAAAGGGTCGAAGTGCGGGGGAAACGCTGGCACGGTGCTGCGGAGTACTTTGTGCATATCCAACAATCACTAAAACCTGGAAAAACAAAACAAAGAGGTTGCGCTTTATCATTACAAGGATGCTTTAAGGCACGCAAATTTAGTTACCTGCACGAGAGCAGAACATGATTTTTGCAATGTCGTTATTTTAATCGGCCATCACCCTCTCCTTTTTACTCTACTCGTCACTATTAGTACATTCGCAGGAAATACAACATATGTGGCATTCATTCTTACTACCATTAGCTTTAGTGTTTACTACCGTGGCGTACGGTAGCAGCGAAACTACATCTTCGGCAAAGCAACAATCACTTAACATACTTAGCTATAACATTAAAATGCTTCCCCGAATACTGATAAAGCGAACTGTACGCCCCGGTAAGCGCGCCCGCCTTATTTGCGAGAAAGTTAAAGCCGACACTTTAGATGTAGTGGTTTTTCAGGAAGCTTTTGACCCAACCATTCGTGCTTTAATAAAGCGCAAATTGAAACATGACTTTCTCTATAGTGTGCGCCCCGGAAACAAAAAAGCCGGATTTAAATTCTGCAGCGGGGTTTGGATGTTCAGCAAATACCCTATTAAGATGCTGGATGAAGTTTGCTTTAGAACCTGCGATGGAGCTGACTGCATGGTACACAAAGGCGGTCAACTTTGCGAAGTAACCTTACCCGATAACAGCAAAGTGCAAATTATGGGTACTCACTGCGAAGCAGGCGGCACTTTTGATATGAAGGTGGGGCAGTTTTATCAGTTGCGCGAAATGATGGACAAACATTACCACGCAGATATACCTCAAATAGCCTGCGGAGATTTCAATGCAGCCAAAAGCAATGAGGTATTGTATGACACCCTGCTTAAGATACTGGCGGTACAGGATGGTCCTATTAGCGGGGAACAACAGTTTAGTAGCGATCATTTATTGAACGATATGGACAGCTACAACCCGAATAAGCGCAATCTGATAGACCATTTCTTTTACCGCGCTAAGAATAAACAACCGGTGCATCAGGAAAGGCGCGTAGTTCGCTATCGGCACCCATATACCAAAAAGCACAGCGATTTGAGCGATCACTTTGCCGTTAAACTGAAACTGATTTTGTAAGTGCGGAAGTTTTTTAAAAAAAGATGCGCTTCCTCTGTTTACGACCCCTCCCCCCGAAAAGGTCTGCCAACTTAATGGCATAGCAAACATTGAAAGCGCAACGCAAATTTAGCACTGCAGCACCCACCTATTCAATAAAAAAGAACCTTTTTCTGTGCCCGATTATATGTAGCAATAAGACAAAAACATGCTGATAAAAGCCATAAATAAACCAATATTCATCTATAAATGATAACCCTTAAGGAAGCCCGTGAGTTTGCCTTATCATTAGAAAATACTACCGAAGAACCACACTTCAGCCGAACCTCTTTTCGCATCAAAAAGAAAATTTTTGCAACTCTGGATGAATCCCAAAATAAGATGATAGTAAAGTTTACACCGGTTGAGCAAGCCGCTTTTGGAGCCTACAATCCGGCTGCCATCCATCCGGTTGCGGGCCATTGGGGTAAACAAGGCTATACTGTT
>CAZLXD010000104.1:0-1678 GCA_964563185.1 uncultured Chitinophaga sp. | reverse complement strand
ACTGTTTTAGAACTCGCCAAAGTGCGTGAAAAAATATTTCGCGATGCGGTTACCACTTCGTACTGCAACACTGCTCATAAAAAATCAGGCGATAAGTACCGCCTTGCCTGAGAGTAAACAATTCTCTTCTAAAAATTCTGTACAATAAAAACTTTGACTGCCGCGTTGCATAATAAATAAGCGGAGCATGGATTATTGCTACTTCACAAAAACCAACCCACATGAACCACATCCGCTGGCTGGTGTTGATGCTGTTAGTAGCAGTGTTACCCGCAAAACAATCCCTTGCCTTCGGGCCTAAAAGGCTTTTGAAAGATTCTGCCACACAAACCACCTATCTTAAGCAGGGAGGTAATTTTTCGCTGGGAGTGCGCAATGTAATAAGCGCCTTTAACCATGGCGACCCGCGCGAGATAGGAACCGGTATAGGCTGCCACTTCCGCTTACAGGTAGTGGACCGTGTAAACACCGAATGGTTTGCCGATGTAATTCCGGCCAATATCAAAAACAAAGCTCACCGTATGGACTACCACATTGGCTGGAGTGTAATGTATTATGTTATTGACCCGCGGGCCTTTAACCGCAAGTTTACTCCGTATGTTGTGGCCGGCCACTGTTTCGACTGGACTACTATTAAAATAAACGGCACTGAAACCCCGCAAAGCAAAACGCGTTTTAGTTCGGCTGTGCAAGCCGGCATTGGCTGCCATTATAACGTTACCCCGCGGTTTGACATTACACTTACCACGCAGTATATGTTTCATTTAGGCAAGGAACTTCACGCCCATGAAGATGAAAACGGTAAAATGTTTATTGAAGAACATAAACATGCCGGATGGGAAGGCCACTTATTGATAAGCATTGGAGTTAACTACAAAATTGCGCAGCTATGGAAACCAAAAGCATAATTGCATTATTGTTTCCACTGCTGCTTTCAGCCGGTGGACTACATGCACAGAATAAAAGGACTACTATTTGGGAAGAACGCAAAGGCTGCGTCCGTGCGCAGGGAAACCTGGCAGCGGGGTACCTCTTTCAACAAAAGCAGGTAGCCGCATACATAGCCGGTGATATGGATTTGTTTGTTGACAACCGTGTATCGGTAAACGGGCAGCTGTGGACTTCGTTTGCAACTACTGCCCGCAACAAGCCGGGCATAACTGCACACCACTCTTTATTTTGGGGTATGAATTACCACCTACTGCCGAAAGGGAGATTTGACCCATACATTGGGCTAACACCCGGGCTTGGATTAGTACGTGCCAACTACTTTGACGGGGAGGTAACACGTAAATCAGCCTTTTCTGCGGTTCCGTTGTTATCGGCACAAATAGGCGTGAATTACTATGTAGGCTGGATATTCCACTTTTTTGCTAAAGTGCAGGGAGTAAGCGGAGTATTTTTTAAAGATGTGCCTAAAGCCAACAGGTTAGAAGAATTACGCTTTACTGCGGGCTTAGGCTGGAATCTGCGCCTTTGGAAACCTAAGAAAAAGGATAACGCTCCTTTACCTATAATGATTAAAGGAAAATATTAAACACTACAACTACTACAAAGGGCCGAAACATGGATAATGGCGGTACCCCAAGGGGTTTAATACGCTCATACGCTAACTCCATTTGACTCCTCCAATTCCGCATTTAGGTAACAACATTCCGTGTTTAGGTAATTGTTGTCC
>CAZLXD010000103.1:0-10496 GCA_964563185.1 uncultured Chitinophaga sp. | reverse complement strand
AAACCGATGAGATACTTGGCGACACTGTGGTAGAGGCCGTTCGGATTAAAAACAACAAAACAGGTGAAACACAGGAATTTCCCATTAAAGGTTTCTTTGTAGCTATTGGCCACCAGCCTAACTCCATGGTGTTTAAGGATTATATAAATACGGACAGCGAGGGCTATGTTATTACCAAGTCCGATTCCACGCAAACAAATGTAGAAGGCGTATTTGCCTGTGGCGATTTACAGGATAAGGTGTACCGCCAGGCAGTAACCGCAGCAGGAACCGGCTGTATGGCTGCACTGGAAACTGAAAGATGGCTATCGGAGAAAGGACACCATTAGTCATTTAGTCCTGGATGTTTGCTATCAGGATTTTTTAATAAAAAAGGAGCATAACCACCCTTAGGCAGTTATGCTCCTTTTTTTATTCAGTCGGTATTAATGTGTTTTTACCAGCTTTCGGGTAAACGCAGTTCCGTTAATCATTACGGTAACAAAATACATTCCTTCTGAAAGGGGATCCATTTCCAGCATACTTGTACCTACCGGCACATTAGCCATCTTCAGCACCGCACATCCGGCAACATTCGTAACAACAACTTCCGGTAGTTCCAATGCGGTTTGTATAGTTAAAACACTGCTAACTGGATTCGGGAACAGTTGCACATTAGCATTAAAATCAGCATCGGTTATTGCGGAAGGGTCATTATCAATAATAGTGAGCGTGTAGGCGCTAATACCTAACACTGCCCCTCCAGCAGGCGATGAAAGGTTTAGATTAACCTGTTCATTTACTTCATGAGTATTATCGTCAATAATGGTTACCCAAACCGCCTGTGTATCGCCACTGTTTGGAAGGAAAGTGACAATGGTATCGTTAAAAGCGAAATCGCTGCCGGGGGTAGCATTGCCGGTTCCTAAAGAAACAGTTACACGAACAGTATCCGTGTGAGGTGTGGAAAGGGCCAGGCGCACAGCTACTAGATTAGTATCCTCCACATAGCTGAATCCGGCTCCTACGAAACCTACAGAAAGTACATCGCTGTCGGTAATGGTAAGTATGTAAACAGAATCGGCAGCCACCCCAACATTCGATGAAACATTTATAAAGCGCAGCAGCACTGTTTCAGAGGATTCGATGAGGTTATCCTCCAACACTTCAATTTGAACAGTATCATAAGTAGTGCCCGCACCGTGGCTGCGGGTTTGGTTAGTAAAGGTGTAATCGTTTCCGGCTGTGGCGGTAGAGGCCGCATCGTCACGCGCAATTACAAAGTTCCCGTTCTGCCCGCTGGGGTTAATAGTTTCTACTACAACATTTACCGTTACCAATCCTTCGGCAACAGTAGCGGTTGTTCCAACAAAGCGAATAGTAGCAGGTGGTGCCGGTGGTATAGTGCCGCAAGGGGCAATATGGTGGAAACCCAGAGAGTCGAACATATCCACCGGATGAACATTCCATGTATTGGAAGCTATCAGCCAGTTGGTGTTTCCTTCGTAGGTGTAATAACTTCTTATCAGGGAGTTATCGGCTGTTGAACCATTCCCCACCACCCATGCGTTGCCGGGGTCCACTCCTATCTGGCCTATAACATCAATAGTATCGTTCAGGTGTAAAAGGGCCACGGCATCATCGCCATTGAAGTTTAAAAAGCTTGTGAGCGTATCGGCCTTTAGCTTCAATAAAGAGTCAGCCTGATTGTATACCAACACGTAAACATCACCGGCTGCCACCGTTCCGCTCAGGTTAAACATTTGTGTGGAACTACCGCCATTGGTAGATTTAAAAATCCGGTAATCGGAAAGGTTGACGGAGTTAGCCGTGGGGTTATATATCTCCAATGCTTTATTGTTAGAACTGCCTTCCACATATTCACTGAAGAACAAATCGGAACAATCGGCAAATGAAAGCGGGTCGTTGTCGGTAATGGTTAATACAAAATTAGTGTCGGTTAAGAACACGCCCGAAGTTTGGTTTATCAGCTTCACCTTCACAGTTTCGCTGAGCTCATACAGGTTATCGTTGATTATTTGCACCGGAACCTGCTTTAACCCTGAAGCGGAAGCCGCCCAGGCAATGGTGGTATCGGCAAAAACAAAATCGGAACCATTGGTAGCCGTGGTACCCGAACTGCTTAATTGTAAAGTAACACTGGTAGCGGTAGCACCGGGATTGTTCAGCGATACACCAATCAGCACTGTTCCTCCGTTTTCGGGTTGTGTTACAGTAGCTGCCGGAATAGTAATCTGCTGCACATCATCATCACTGATAGTTAAAGTATGCATGCCGTTAGTCCCTATGGTAGCTCCGCCCGAAGCATTCATGAGCATAAACGTGGCAGTTTCATTTCCCTCGGCAAACAAATCATTCTGAATATACACAGCAAGGTATTGATTAGTGGATGAGTTAGCCGGGAAAGTAATTGTAGCCGGTGCATAGGAGTAATCAACACCCGATGAGGCAGTGCCTCCCATAATCATAATATCAACCGTGGTAGCGGTAGCAACCGGATTGGTAATACTTACAGGAATCTGAATGCTATCGAGGTTTTCCGCAATGGAAGAAGACGACAACAGGAACTGCACTACCGGAGCCGCCACATCGTTATCAGTAATAGTGAGCGTAAACAAACTATCGGCAGCAATACTTCCGGTGGATGGATTGCGGAGGGCAAAAACCAAATTCTCGGCCCCTTCTACCAAAGCATCATCAGTTACGGTAATGTTAAAAGGCAGCGAGTCCACACCATTCAATGCAAAGTTTAATGTTTGCGTAGTGTATCCGTTTACATCGGCTGCATTGCCGGTTTTAAGAGCTACCTGCACCGTTTGCGAAGGAGCAAACACGTTCGTGGCTTTTACATACCCCGCAACTACGGTACCCGCATTTTCGCTTACAGTTAATGCCGTAGCGGTAAATTTATAAGTGCTTACCGGAGCCCCGCAGAAATACTGATTGTTGTTTACCGCATTGTGGGTACTTGCCGTAGCACTTTGCCAGGTAAATTGCGCGTAGGAAGTTCCCACACCGCCTAACTGCAACGAGAAAAGAGAATCGGTGGTAGAACTTTCGCTTACTCCAATATCGGTTAAGGTTAAACCTGCCGCCCGCCCGCTGGCAGCGGCAAACGAACCTTCATACGAAAGCAGTTGCAGAATAGTATCGGCATTATTCACTCCGCAACCGGTGGTTTGAGGGGCATACTCCAATACAATGCCATCAGGAGAACCATTTTGAAATCCATTTGCAGGAGTATTAAACCAAACCGCACCATAACCACAGGCTGTATTCGGTATTACTCCGCTTAAGGTATCAGTATCATACACCACTCCGCCTGTGCCGTTATACAGGTATACTTTATAGCAGGCTAAGTTGGTTCCGGCCACTCCGGCTATTTCATAGCCTTCATAAACATCTGCTCCCACGTTATCGTAATGCAGTTCATTTATCCAAACATTAGGAATAACCACCGGTGGTGTAGCGGCATTTACCGTAATGGTGCCCGACATACCGGGCGCATGCGGGTCGCACTGGTAATTGTAGTTACCGGTAGCGGTAAAGGTAAACTGGTAAGTCCAGGGGGAACAGGCCACGTTGTTGCCAAAACCTGCCGGATTGGAAGGAAAGGTTCCCGTAGTGCCGTTTACATTGTGGCAACCCGAAACACAATTCCAAAGCACCGTATCACCGGCCTGTATGGTAAGCGTAGCGGGTGAGAAAAAGTTGCTACTGACCGTAACAGTGTGTACGGTAGCATGAGCTGCAAAAACGGCAAAAACTGCCGTGGCAATAAGTAGTAGTTGGCGCATAGTGTAAGTGTGTATAGAAAGCCCAAATGTCGGAAATAAAGGTTAAAACATTCATTCCGTGGTATGAGCAAATGTTTAACAAGGGTTTATAAGTTTTAAGCAGGGCGGTAAATGCACTTTTTGTTTTTGGCTATTATAGCTTTTGCAATTAACCGCTATGAGTAAGGAAGATAAAGTATGGAGTTACGATTTTGAAAAGCACAAAACCGTTAAAGCCGGTACTTTGCTGCTGTCGGAGCCGTTTATGTTCGATGAAAATTTCCGCAGAACAGTAGTATTGGTATGCAGCCATACGGAGGAAGACGGAACCGTGGGTATTATACTGAACAAGCCCGTGAATTTGCGGTTGAATGATGTGGTAGAGGGCTTTCCTCCATTTAAAGGAAAACTGTTTTTAGGCGGCCCGGTGGGGACTGATACCCTGCAGTTTATACACTCTTTAGGCGAAGAAATAGAAGGCAGCGTAAAACTTTCGGAGCACTTATACTGGGGAGGCGATTTTGGCGAACTGATACGGCAGGTAAAGAACGGGCAGGTAAAACCCGATGATCTGCGCTTTTACCTGGGATACTCCGGCTGGGAAACCGGGCAACTGCAACAGGAACTGGAAGATAATTCGTGGATTATAGCCACCGGCAATTACCGGCATATTTTTCAGAGCGACCATACACAGCTATGGAAAAATGTGATGAAAGAAATGGGAGGCGTGTATGAAACCATGGCAGGCTATCCTGAAAACCCCATTCTTAACTAAAGCCGGTAAACAGAATGAAGCGCCTGTGTTTTCTGCTGCTTTTGCTTTCGGGCATTTTTTGTGCAAAGGCTATTGAGTTATCAGATTCGGCACAGGTATCGCTGCTTACCTGCTCACCGGGCGAAGAACTCTACTCCGCCTTCGGGCATACCGGCATACGGGTAACCGATTATAAAAACGAGTTTGATGTGGTGTTTAACTACGGCACTTTCGACTTTGCGCAGCCGGGCTTCTACACCAACTTTATAAAAGGTAAGATGCGCTACATGGTAGCAGCTGACCGCTTTGACGATTTCCGCGACCAATACATATACGAACAACGCAGGGTAGAGGAACAGGTGCTGAACCTTACCACCGAAGAGAAACAAAAGATATTCGCCTTTTTGTATTGGAATGCAAAAACCGAAAACCGCGAATACCTGTACGACTTTTTTTGGGACAACTGCGCCACCCGTCCCCGCGATGTATTTGAAAAGGCTCTGAACGGAAACCTGCAATACAGCTACACCGGCTTTGACACTACCAAAACCATGCGCCAAACCTTAAAGCCTTATGTGGCACAAATGCCCTGGGTAGAATTTGGCTTTGACCTGATACTGGGCCTGCCCTGCGAAATACGCGCCACCCCCCGCCACCAGACTTTTTTGCCCGACCGCCTGCAATTGCTTTTTGAACATGCCACCATAAACGGCCAACCTTTTGTAACAGCCCGAAACGTGGTGGTTAATTTGCCCTTTCAGCCGAAACCTTTTACGGGAGTAACCCCGCTGATAGCCACCTTTGTGCTGCTGATACTGGGGCTGGCCGCAAACCTGTGGGAGCGCTTTAAAAACACGCACCTGTGGAGCGTAGATGTGGCACTGTTTTTTACCGCAGGGCTTCTGGGCACTTTCTTTTTGTGCATGTGGCTGTTTACCTCGCACTACTCGGTGCCTGAAAACCTGAATATGCTGTGGCTGTTGCCTACCCACCTTATTGCTTCGGTATTGCTTATGCGTAAAAACAAACCTGCGTGGCTGGCCTACTACTTTGCGGCTACTTTCGGGTTTATGCTGTTGCTGATTGTTATCTGGAAATGGAACCCGCAGCCTTACAGCCTGGCGGCACTGCCGCTGATATTGTTACTGGCTAACCGGGCACTCAAAATTTTCATCCGCTTTAAACAGCTTTCGCTTACATGAAAGAACAACACCTGATAGTGAACAAAACAGCCCGCTACTATGCGATGGGCGAACTGAACGAACATACCAGGCAGGTATGGTTTGTGCTGCATGGCTTCGGGCAAATGGCGGCCACTTTTTTAAAGGAGTTTGAGCCGCTGCAAAACCCGCATACTTTTTTTATAGCCCCGGAGGCGCTCAACCACTTTTACCTGAAAGGTGCAGGTGGGAATGTAGGCGCTACGTGGATGACCAAAGAAGACCGCCTGAACGAAATCAAAGACTACACCAACTACCTGAACGACCTTTACGAGGAATTTAACCTGGAGCAATACCCCGAAACGAAAATTACCGCCCTCGGTTTTTCGCAGGGGGCCAGCACCCTTACGCGCTGGGTAAATGCCACCCGCCACCGTATTGACCGCGTAATAGTATATGCCGGTGAAGTTGCCGCTGAGGTGCTGCCGCTGAGCGAGCACTCGCCCCTGCGCAAAACCGCCAACCACTACATTTGCGGTACCCGCGATGCCATATTTACGCCTCCTTTGGTGGAACAGGCAAAGCAGGCTTACAGCAGTATGAATTTCACCTACACTTCGTTTGACGGCACCCACGAAATACAACCCGATATGCTGAAGGGTTTAATGGGGTAGTTGTTTCTCTGTTTTATTGTTTAGCTGTTTCGTTGTTTATGATTGTTTCCCCTATTGGCACAAGCGTACAAGCCAGTTACATTCGTTGGCAAGCTACCAACCAGGCATAAAACAGTAACCGGTAGTTATTGCCCGCCTTTAAGCCACTTGCCTACCTGGGTGCCAAATCCACGCCAGGCGCTAAACCCATTGCCGGCAAAACTTACGGCTTTAAACTTAGGCGATTGCATAAAAGATGAGTCATCCAGATTTTTTAATACCACATGCCCGTTTATGGACATGCCTTTTTCTTCTACTACAGGTTGCATAATAAAGTCAGCATCCTCCTTACTGCTCACCGTTGTCCAGTAGCCTGCGGTTTGAATGGCATTGGACAGGTGTGGCCCTACTTTGTTGGCTTTGCCGGCAGGGGCAATATATATTTTGCTGCCCCGTGGCGGCATGGTGCCGGTTGCAAATGCTTTTACCTCCGGCTCAGCCGGTTGTTCGGCTGCCGCGGTGGTTTGCCCGGTACCCGAAGCAGGGGCGGCTTCCTTTGACTCGGAAGAGGAATTACATGAAAACAGAAAGAGGAAGGTGGTTAATGCGACTACATATAAGGTGTGCGAGTTTCTCATGGCAGTGGTTTTTAGTTCTTTAAATATAATAATTGAATTAGGTATTTAAGTCTCGACTGCCTGTAAAAATGAAGGTTTGCATTCTATCGTTCACTCTATAAGTGTATGAAATATTGTTTTCATAAACGACCTCCGGTTAAACAGAAAACAAAAATTATCCAAACACGCTTGCATATGTTCTTTTGAACAATGATGATGGTTCCTCTTAGCCAACTTTTTAAACTCATTATCATCGTGTGCATTTCCGGAAAGTTTTCACCTTTTACCGACTTTTCCTACTCAAACAACGAATAGTTTTTTTTAAAAAAAACAGACGATAGCCCTTCCATTTATCCGTTCTCACTTTGGCATCTTTAGCAATATGTTTTTCAAAGAACAGCTTGAAGGAATCCGAACTATAATCTTTTATGGCTTGTGCATATACTCTGCCTATACCACTCTTAACTCGTTCAACAGCCATGATAACTAACCTCTTCTCCCCAGCACTTCTACCCCCCCTTCTTCTGTCTGACCAATGGCTAAAACAACCGGAGAAGAGTTAGCTTTTGTAAGCAACATTCCTGATTTATCCTGCCGGGAGATAACAGAACTTTATATACGCAGATGGGATATTGAAGTGTTCTTTAAGTTTTTAAAACAGGAACTGCGGTTCAGGTATTTAATTAATTGGAGCGAAAATGGTATTAGGGTAATGCTGTATGTTACCATGATCACATCCGTTCTTGTTTACAAGAAAACCAACAGAATGTCCGGCTTTAAAATCGTCAAGCAAAAGTTCACTCAGCAAATCGAAAAACTCTTGATAAAATACCCCGTTTATATGTGTGGGGCAATCCTGACCTTGTTGTCAAGCTGCCTTTTAAACCGCCTGAGTAAATCTTCCGAACAGTTGTAGTGTTGTCACCAACCTCGAAACCGGCCACCAAACTGCAAAGCTTAAGAACCGCCTTTATTATAACTACCATAACCTTAACACATTAACGCCATCACACCTTAACACCTACTACTGCGCTGCTTTGCGGAGCATTTCATTTACGGGCATATTAAAGAATATGTTGCCCCCGGCAGGTAGTTCGTTGATGTGTATAGTAAAGTAGCTCTTGTGGCGGAAGTCGTATAAAACGGGCAAGGCGCTTTTTACATAAAAAGAACGCTGGCGGGTAGTGTAAAAAAAGTTTACATGGCTGCGGTATTTGCCTTTGCTGTGCCCTGCTGTTTTGGTGCAGGTTAACAAGGCTTTAGCCCTTAGCTCGGTATTCTGGTGTTTATCGCCTGCCATGCGTATGCCTTCTTTCTGGCCGGCCGTATCGGCATAAAAAAACCGCAGCTGCACCGCTTTAAAAGCAGTATCGGAAAACGCCACACTGAATATCATAGTGTTTTCATCGCGCATTTTATAAAAGCCCGCCACATACTCCGTAGAATCGGCACCGGTGTATACCATGCCGCGGACAATCCAGTGGTGGTGTATTTCGCCTGTGGCAGTCACTACCGAGCTTGCCCCGGTATTTCCACCGGGCGCAGTAAGCACAAAATCCTTTTCGGGGAAACGGAGTATTTCGCGGCCGCTTTGGGTGGCAATAAACACATAGGTGCTGCCGCGCTTTTCCAATTCTAATTGTGCATAGCTACGGGCGCTAAAGCTTACTGCCACCGCTAACACTGCTAACCACTTCAAGCCCTTCATTCCTTATAGTTTATTCTGTTCAAACATAAAAAAACCCTTCTGCCGCAAAGGCAGAAGGGTGGCTGTTAACTAAAAAATAAACTACCAGCTTACCCTTGCCGTAACAAAGAAGTTGCGGCCCGGAGCACTTACCCCCGAGGCAAACTGCCGGTAGCGTAAATCGAGCAGGTTATCGCAGCCCAGGTCGATACTAAACTGTTTAACCGGCTGAAAACCTACGCGCAGGTTAAGGGTATACCAGGCGGGCATACCATCGGGCGTAGCCTGCCCGAAATTATCCTCGCCCAGCATGTTGTAATCCTTTATTTTCTTTTTACCGCTAAAGAGCGAGAAGAACTCTCCGCGCACCCACTTGTATTGCATACGGAAACCGGCACGCCCGTACATAGGGGCAATGTGGTCGAGCGGATAAGGAGTGCTGTCGGTTAATATACGCCCGTAGGTATAGTTGAAGGTGGCATAAACACTCATCCAGTCGGTAATGTCGCCTTCCATAGTGGTGCTTACACCGGCTATGTAGGCTTTGTTTTTGTTTACCAGCGTGGTTACGCGGCTAAGGGTGCCGTCAAAGTCAATGCTGTCCTGCCCGTTAAACTGCGTTACATCGGTAGTAATGGCATTCAGAAAATAAGTGCCGAAACCGGTGGCGCTTACTTTAATGCGCTCAAGAAAAACCTTTTCAATGGTCAGCTCGCCATTAATGGTGTATTCGGGCTTCAGCTTATTGTTAGGAACAATAACACTACCGGGCACGCTTTCAAAAACCTTGGCTATGTCGTCCACATTCGGGGCACGGAAGCCGGTACTGAATAAGCCCGCTATACGAAAGCCCGCACCGGGTTTAGCCACCACCCCAAAGTTTCCTGAAACAGCGTGGTACCTATTCTTAATCTCGCTGTAAGGAAGCGGAAAGAAATCCTGACTGTTTTCGGTAAACGTAGAATGCAGGTTAATGAAGTTGTAACGAAAGCCTTCGCTGATAATTACTTTATCCTTCCAGTTCCACGAATGGGTGGCATACGCGGCCACAAAGTTCATTTTGTTTTTACCATCGGGGTAGCGGGTGCTTTGGGCACGGATGGTATCGGTATTCACGTTGCGGTCAACCGCTGTTGATTTTAAATCGTTGAATTGCCCTTCCACGCCAAAGGTCAGTTCATCGTGCTTAAAGTTCTTTTTAAAATCGGCATGGAAACCCGCCACGTGTATCTTTTCGGTGCGCTCGGCCCGCCATGTTTTACCAAAGCCGCGGTTGTTGCGGCTTTCAATAAGGCGCTGGTAGTTTACCCCAATGCTTATGTTATTGAAAGGGCCCGCATTCTTCCAGTTGAAATCGTACAAAGCAAGCAACCTTGTTTGGGGCCCGTAATACCACTCGGCATCTTTAAGGCTGTTGCCGGTTTCTACTGCCAGGCGGTCGTAACGGGGTATGTTGCTGGAGTTGCTGAACTGCAGGTTAACGATATGCGAAATATCCTCGGTTTGCTGAAAAAGGAACTTCTGCAATAAATCATACTGCCAGAAGCCCGAACCCGTCTGTATCGATTTATTGCGGTTGGCAATGGCGGTATCCTTTTGGCCGGTAACATTTCCTACTGAATCATACACGTTGGTTCTTCCCTGATAGTAATTCCTGTCCCAGTAACCGGCAGTTCCTTTGGTGGTGTAGTTTCCCTGCCGCAAATCACCGAAACGCGAAAAAGTGGCCGAGGTAAGCGAGGCAAACTTCCGGCCTCCAAAGTTCAGGTCAATATGCCCCGTTAGTTCATTATTTACCGAACCGTAGCGGAACATGGCGTTGCCTTTACTTAAAAACTTCTGGTTGTAT
>CAZLXD010000102.1:8333-10573 GCA_964563185.1 uncultured Chitinophaga sp. | reverse complement strand
AACGAGCAGGACGGCATTACCAAAAATATATGGAGTGTGGTGGAAGACGCAAACCACGGCTACTGGATGGGCGGCTGGGGAAGCGGGCTGTTTTACTACAATGGGAAAAACTTTACCGACCACAGCCGCCCGCCTTACTATCCGCGCAACCCTTTTAATAACGAATACCCCGATAACATTTACATGGGTGCCCTGCGCGATTTTAAAAACCGCGTGCTTATACCCAATGCCGAATGGGTTACCGCCATTAAAAACCAACAACCCACCCACCACTACACCGGGCAGCATTCGCTGTATTTGCTGGCCGATAGTATTGAAAAGCGCATTTACGCCTGCGGCACAAAGGGGGTGGTTATTTTAAACGAAGAACTAAAGGTGGTGGACTCTATACCCAAAGGCAAACTTTTTACCGGCAATGTGCTGTTTGCCATGAGCGCTACCATGAATGCCAAAGGCGAGCGCCAGCATTGCAAGTGGTTTGGCAACAACCGCTTTATAGCCACTGTTACTAATGGCAGAACAGACACCGGCTTTTACAACCAGCACGGCAAGCCGGTGGGCGGCCTTTGCATGGCGCAGGATGCGGCCGGCAATATATGGCTGGGCAACCACGATGGGCTTACCCTGTTTAACGGTAAAACCTACCGCCTGTATAACCAACCGCCCTTTAACCGTGCAGTGGGCACACTACTGCTATACGATGACACCACCCTGTATGCCGGCCTGCACGATGGCTTTGCTATTATAAACACTGCTGCCACTGTGCGCAGCGGCAAGCCGGTGTTCCGCACTTTTAACGAACACAATGGTTTTATAGGAATTGAAAGCGGGCAAAACGGATTATACAAAGACAGCCGCGGAAACGTATGGCTGCCCACCACCGACTATGTTACCTGCATTAACCCCCGCCTGCTGCCACCGGAAAACACCACCTACCGTACCCGTATTGATGCAGCCTTTACGCAAAACGAAAACTACGGCTGGCAACTGCACGAAAGTACCGATAACCCACTTGCCGATACCCTGCTGAGCGAGCTGCCCTACCACCACCGCAGAGTAAAAATTTCCTTTGGTGCCATACACCACACCGCCCCCGAAAACACCCGCTTTATTTACCGCCTTGCCGGTTTCGATACCAAGTGGAGCGAACCCACACAAAGCACCGAGGCGGTTTACACTCACCTTCCCCCGGGCAGCTATACCTTTTTGGTGCGGGCAGGGCAGGGCGAAACTTTTTTACCCTCCAACGAGGCCTCGCTGCATTTTGTAATACATACGCCCCTGCACCGGCAGCCGTGGTTTATCTTTACGGTTATCTATTTAGCCATAATAGCCGCAGCAGTTATTACCTACCTGATAGTTACCTACCTGCGCCAAAAACGCGATGCCGCTCTTAAGTTGCAACTGGAGCTGAATAACCTGCAATACATGGCGCTTAAAACGCAAATTGAGCCGCACTTTGCCAGCAACCTGCTCAACAGTGTAAATGCCGCCATACTGCACGAAGATAAGCGGCAGGCATCGCGCATACTTGGCCGCTTTGCCGGCTTTATTCGCGAAATACTGAAAGCCAACGATGCCCAAACCCACCCCCTGCAACACGAACTCAACTTTATTGAACAATACATTGAACTGGAACAGGTAAACCTGAAAGAGAAACTGCAATACAGTGTGCAAACCACCGGCAGTGTTAACCTGCAACTTTCCGTGCCTGTTATGCTGCTGCATACTTTTGTTGAAAATGCCGTTAAGCACGCCATAAAGCAAAACCCCGGTGGGGGAGCCATTACCCTGCACCTGCAACAACATCCACAGCAGCTTAGTATTACTATTACCGATACCGGAACACAGGGGCATCCGCCTGCCGGTTTTTCGGGCAGCCTGGCACCCACCCGCAAAGGCATTGCCCTTATTGAACGTATTTTAGATTTATACAATCAGCGCAACCACCAAAAGTGTACCCTGCAGATAACCGATTTACCTGCCGGGCGAGTGGTTGAGATAATAATTCCTAAGGGCTACAAATTTTAAACGGAATGCTTACAAAGAGCTAAACTTATAACCTATACCAAAAACTCAAAACTTAAAACTTCAAACTTCCCCTGTATGAGCGATAAAATAAGAGCGGTAATTATTGACGATATGTCCGACAGCCGGGCGGTAATGGCGGTATTGTTGAAAGACTATGCCGATATAGAAGTATGTGGTATGGCCGATAATGCCGACCGCGGTATTCAGCT
>CAZLXD010000102.1:0-8323 GCA_964563185.1 uncultured Chitinophaga sp. | reverse complement strand
TCAGCTTATTCTGGAGCAACTGCCCCACGTGGTTTTTCTGGATGTGGAAATGCCCGGCAAGAACGGTTTGGAGTTACTGGAGGAACTGAAAAAAAGCGGCTACTCGCCCCATATTATCTTTACCACCGGCTACCACAACTACGCCATACAAGCCGTGCGCCAGCGGGCATTCGATTATCTGGTAAAACCTATTAACGAAGACGAACTCCGCCAAAGCATTACCCGCCTGCGCATAGCCCTGCAAAACAACCACACCGACCGCGAAGTAATGCTCTATGGCAAAACCTCCTTAAGTCCTGCCCGTATGCGCTTTAACACCCGCACAGGCTTTTTGTTACTAAACCCCGATGAAATAGTATACTGCAAAGCTGCTCTTAACTACACCGAAATTTACCTGCACGAAAAGGAAATGGAACTGGTGTCGGTGCAAATAGGGCGTATATCGCCTCTGTTGGAAGGCACTTCCCTGAAGCGCGTGGGTAAATCATACATCATTAACACCATTCACATAAAAGAGGTAGACCGTAAAGATGAACGGATTACTTTCCATAAAAACGGCAAAGCCTTCGCGCTGCCTTTGTCGCTTACTTACATTAAGCAGTTAGAGGAACAAATGAGTTAAACCTGCAACACGGGTATAGTATCCTCCTCCTCTTTCACTAAAAGCACATCCTGTATCTTTTGCATCTGCTTAAAGTTAAGCAGGGTAATGCACAGTATCAGCAATTCGGCTGAAACTATGCTCATGGCAAAGTAATTGGCCACAACAAACACCACACAAAGCATCAGCAATACCGAATCGAAGCGCCTGGTAAAGAACCCCACCATAAAACTTAACTGCAACAACACATTTGTTACCAGTACGCCATGTGCTAACGCAGGGTGGGCAATTAGGTATTGTGCTATGGCAGCGCGTATGGAACCGGGCTGTTGTATCAGCAAATCCAACTGCTGTGCCTTTAATATGTTTACCATTTGTTGCGGTTCAAATGCAGAGCCCCGCAGCAATTTCCACAAAGCAGCCGATGCAAAAATGTAAAGCAGATAATAGCGGGCACCTTCCCATAGCAGGTTAAAACGGTCTTCGTCTTTGCTCCAGAAAGGAATGCTGATAACCACCAGCCCCGCCAGCCCGTGGTAATGATGGCCGGTAATAACATTAAATGCCATAAAATAAACAAGCGTAACAAGCGAGAACAACCATACATACATTCTGCGCTGCGTTAGTATAAACAATACAGGCAAAAAGAACAGAAGAGCATCAAACAGTGCCGCTATTAAATAGTTAGACGTAATAAGCTGCACTGTGCCGCTTTGTACAAACAAGCGGTAGAGTAACTCCTTCTGCTCAAACACCAGTGCAGCATGCCCTATTTGCGATAACAACACATTGCTTATAAACCGCATAAAAAGCAGCAACAGAGCAAAGGCAAAAACGAGCGTTGCCTTTAACCGGTAATCCTTTTCGAAGTTTTCAGTCTGCTGCATAATCGGCTATTGCTTCCCGTTTTACAATCCGCACACTACCGTCAGCGTTATAAGTGCAGGTCAGCTTATCTATTTTCAAAGTATTGTCCTCAATCATCCGCATATCGGCTATGTAGCGGAACAGCCAGCCGTACAATTGCTGCATTTGCTCCTTCGAAAGTTTTCCGTTCTCAGAATCGGAAACCGCATGCAGCAACGGAGCGGTTATCATTTCCTTTTCCAAATCCCAGGTGGCGGTATAGCGCACCTCTTTGCCATCAATGCGTATGGAGTATGAAGTATATGTTTCCTTCGGCTCTTCTTTCAGAGAATACATGCCGTAGAGTAGAAAAGGAAACTCCTCATGCTGGCGTAGTGCAAACCAAATGGTGCCGCCAATGTACAGCACCACTGGCACCAACAGTTTTCTGTCAGTTTGCCACATTCGGTAAAGCCAGGTGCTGCGTAAAAAATCCATTTGCTTTATCAGGTGTTAGGCTTCTTCATACTTAGTAACCTTCTCCACTTGCCGCGGTCGCGGTCGTTGTTGCGTATGCTATCCAGATTATGCATTTCATTTAGTAGTTCCTCCTCTACTTTCTTTTTAATCATCTCCTGTGTAGCTTCATCATCATACAGCTTTTTGTATCGCCTGGTAGAAATGCGTTTTCCGAAACTGAAGTAGAGCTTAACCGGCCGGGGAATAATAGTATCGCCCACTCCGCGCACCACCGGTGGAATTAACTCTCCGTTTTTAAATACACTCTTGGAAACTCCTATAAAAGTCAGAAACTTACCAAACGGAGTTTTCAGAAAATCATTCGCATCCTGCACAATGGTAAAAGCTTCTTCGGCACCTACAGCCGCCACCGGAACAATATCATACCCGTGTTCCAGTGCCATGCGCACAAAGCCCTTACGATCTTTCCACTTCAGGATATACTTTTCCCCTTTCTTCCGGCATATTTCACGGGTTCCGCCCGGGTATACTACTATGCTGTCGCCACGGTGCATAAGGGCGTGGCAGTTAGCGCGCGAGGCTTCTACCACCCCCAGTCTGTCCTTTATCAAATCTTTCCACACAGGAATCATGAAGTGATTGCTGTCTGCCAGTGCCCGCAGCAAAATTCCTTTTCGCAAATACAGTTCAGTGGCAAACGGATAGCCGTCCAGCACGCCCAACACGTTATGGTTGGTAACATATAGAGCCGGCCTGGAAACATCCAGCTCTTTTAAACCGTAAAACTGAGGGGCGAAATAAAATTTGAAAGGCGCCATAAGAGCCCTTACAAATGTTTTGGATGGCGGATGAAAGCTGAACTTATCCTTGTGTTTGTGTGTTCTTTTTCCGACAGGCATAGTGGATAACCGATTTTGTAGCGCTAATGTAAGTTCTATTTTAGTTATTGAACGGAGCATATTATACATGGATAAGACAATTTACCTGATACCCGGTGTGGGGGCGAACGATAAAATATTTCAAAACCTTGATTTAAAGGGGTATGAAATTGTTCATCTAAAGTGGCCGAAGCATCGCAAAGACGAAAACATAGAAACCTATGTAAAGAAGTTGCTACCACAAATTAAAAAGGACACACAGCCCGTTTTAATAGGAATGAGCTTTGGTGGTATTGTAGCTACAGAATTAGCCAAGCTGATTAAACCCGAAAAGGCCATTCTCATATCTACCATCAAAACATATCATGAGCGGCCATTTAAAATTATGTTTATGAACTCGGTGAAATTTCACCGCCTTATACCGGGTAAGCTGGTTATTAATTTGCGCTTTTGGCTGAAGTTAGTACTGGGCCAGTTAAGCCGGCACGACTATGAACTGATTGAGGAAATGATACAGGAGGTGGATATTGATTTTAACGAATGGGCAGTGGACCAGGTAATACACTGGAAGAATGAAGAAATCCCTGAGAACGTAGTGCATATACATGGCACCCGTGATTGGATATTTCCGCAACATTACATTCGCGATTGTTACTGGATTAAGGGCGGCACCCATTTTATGGTGGTAAACCGCGCAAAAGAAATAAGCCGGATAATTAAGAAAGAGTTAGCGGAGAAAAGATTCCGTATAGGTAAAGTAAAAGGGTTGAAGAAAGCTTCGTAAGGCTATTTTTCTTCTTCAAAATCCATAAACTGAGGCTGCTCTTTTACATCAAAGTATTTCTCTTCGCGTTTCTTTTCATTTTCATCTACGGGAGGCTTGGTGCCTTTTAGCAAGTTGCGCAACTCCTCTTTTTCCTTTCGGAAGTCTTCCTTTATTTTATTGCGGGTGCCTGCCTTGTCGTATTTAATAACCGGATTACTTAATGGCCCGCTCATGCTCAAATACAAATTCAGCCCCTCGTAAGGGTCATTTTCCATGTATTGCACATCAGTAACATTGCGGTTGAATTTTTGCGCCAATACCTTATGCAGGTTTACCTTTATGTGGTAATCCACTTTGTTATCGAAATAATGGTAGCCGCTAAACATCAGATTGAGTGCCGATGATTTGATTTCGAACTGCGGAATATCAATTCGTTGATTAGCTATTTTAATGGTATTACTCAAATCGGAAAAGCGAATATCCTCCAGTTCTTCTACTCGTATAAACTTTGAAGCGGCTCTCAATGGTTCAAACTTAATAAGCTGCCCCTTTTTTACGTTGAAGTCAACTATAGCAGAAAGGGTATTCATGTCCGGTTCCTTGTAGTTAAGCCAGGTTGCATTAAGAGTAAGCGAAGTGCTAACAGCTCCTTTAATATGCTTATCGGTAAGAGTAGTTTGCCCGAAATTTTCGCATTGTGTAAAAATTTGAGGGATGTCCATTTCCACCGCGCTGATATCGCAGTTGATATTTAACGCATTGCCGGGAAGGAAGGAAACAAGCCCGCTCATACGCACCTCGCCATTCATAGCCTGTGCTTGTAAGCTATTTACGCGTACCATGCCTGGAGCCACCTGTAACAATGTACTCAGTGAAGCGAACTCCATTTTTTTATAAACAAACCGTTTTATATCCAGTTGCAAATTGCCTTGCATATTAAAGATGTCGCGAATGTTTACCTTTTGCCGTTGCTGTGCGGTAGGGCGGTTCTTCTTGTCGTAGGCATCAATTATACCCGATAGGTTAAAGGTATTCATGCTCACTTTGCCGTTAACCCCCAACACCACATCATTGGCTTTGCGCTTGCTGCTGAGGTTGTAAACAAAAGCAAACAGGTTCTGTATGGTGCCGGTAAATGCAAAGTCGGTGCTTAGGAAGTTGAGTGTAAAGTTTTTTGCCTCTATAATCTGGTTCTCATACTTCAAAAGTCCGTTAATATTTCCGTATGTTATTCCGTTTTGGCGGAACTCTGCGCCTTCTAATCGAAATTCGCCACTGCCATCCAAAGTTGAATTATCGGTATCAATAAAGTCTGCCTTTTTACCCTTTAAATGAAAGTTGTTGAAGTGAATTTTTCCGTCAGGTTCCTGTATTACACTATCCGGAATAAGCGAAGAAAGCTCAGTCAAATGCAATACCCCGTTTGCATAAAAATCGAAGGAGGGATTGGATAAGTCGGTTAGGGTAAGCTTAAACTGAAATGGCAAATCGTTGAGTGTGCAGTTAAAGTTGCTGATGATAAGCTTGTTGTTTCCGCTTTCATCGCTTTCATAGCCGGCAGTGGCATTTACCTTCTTCAAAAACTTGTTGTACCGGCCAAATTTCAATTCGCTGTCCTTAAGTGATGCACGAACATTCACCCTGGGCAGTGAGTTTTTACTCACATTTCCATTAACATCTGCTTCAATAGAATATTCTCCACTACCCTCTGCTTCAGCAAAAGAGGCACGTATCTTTTCCGGTAAAAGAGCAAATAACTCGCGGATATCCTTACCGGAATTTTTCAAGCTGAAACTGATTTGAGTAGCTGTTTTTAGCTGAGTAAAAAATCCGGTAACGGTAAACTCAGCATTTTCAATAATCAGTTTGCCACGGTTAAAGGAATACTTGTGGGTTAGCTTGTTTACCTGCATGGAGGCATCAATGGCTACATTTTTATCGTTCATGTAAGGCTCGCCACCTATGGTTAGCTTACTGATAAAAAGATTGCCGAAGGCATCGAGTTCAAACAGCTTTTCTCCGAAGTTGCCCCGCAGCACAACATCTTTTAAGGTAGTGGAAATAACTATGTTCCGGGTTTTGTCGGTAAGAGACAACGAAATGTTTTTAACCTGTGCTTTTTTAATTTGTATTGCCTGAGTGCTGCCATTTTCCGAGGGTTTAAAAATGTCGTAATTGTTTTTTCCTGCTTCGTTGGTATATGAGTTAAGTTGCCCGTTGCTTAGCAATAGTCGGGAGAATTCAATCTTCTCACTGAAAAGGCTGATGATGTTGCACAACAAAGAAAATTCTTCAGCATCCATCAGTTTTTTGTCCTTGCGCAGACAATCGTCTATTTGCACATTTTTAAATGTAACCGAAGCATAAGGGAAATGCCGCAATACCGAAAAATCTATTCCGCCTTTAACTTGAATGGGGACATTTACCTGCGCATTTATTTCGCTTACTATTTTTTGCTTTATGGTGCCTTCGAGCGCATAAGCAGCTATCACCAGCACGCTGAACAAGGTAAGCAGCACTAAAACAAAAGCACCTAGAACTTTAGCCATCTTTCGGACAATACTCTTATGTGGTTCGCTTGTTTGCTGTATGCTGGTCATTAGTTTAGTTTCAACGCAACCCTTGGTCAATAATTTCGTTCCTTAACAAAAAGAGTAAATGCAAAGACAACGTCTTTCTTTAACTTTCAAAATCTTTTTTAACTCATTTGCTTTATGCGAAAGGTTTTATTCATTTCAGCTCTCCTGTTTTTGATACTTCAGGCAATAGCTTCGGGCGATTCGCCTATACCACCCAAGAGCACAACGACTGCCCGTAAGTTCTTTCAGCCTCTTTCTTCCGTTGTCCTTGCTCCGTTAAATATCACTGAGGCTGAAAAACTGGATAAAATTGATTCTAAAGCCGGTGAACTGCCAAAGTTCAGCCGCTCTATTTACACTAATATAACTCTTGATAATTCAGGAAGTTGGTCATACTTACCCGATGGTGGCCGTGTGTGGAGATTACAGATTTCATCAGCCGGAGCGTTGGCGCTGATTCCTTTTTATAATAAGTTTTACCTGCCCGATGGCGCTACCCTGCATGTTTATACACCCGATAAGCAGGAAATATTGGGAGCATTTACCCATACCGATAATCCGGCTACAGGGTTTTACTGCACAGGCTTAGTGCACGGAGAAGAGTGTATTATTGAATGCTACGAACCAAAGGAAGTTATAGGCAAGGGACAGTTGAGTATTAACGAAGTAGGATATGCTTATCGCTGGGTTAAGCCCTTGAAGGATGAGGGAGAACAGGGATTTGGTGATGCAGATGCCTGCGAGGTGAATGTAAACTGCAGCGAAGGCAATTTGTATCAGGATCAAAAGCGATCGGTAGTAAGAATATTGGTGCAGAGTTCAACCGGACAGGGCTGGTGTTCGGGTGCACTAATAAACAACGTACGATTGGATTGCACCCCTTATTTGTTAAGCGCGCAACATTGCAGCGAGGGCACCAGCAGTAATCAATATAGCCAGTGGGTGTTTTACTTTAACTATGAGGCTCCCACATGCAGCGATCCGGCATCGCAGGGCTCGCTGGCCAGTAAAACTGTAGTTGGCTGTACCAAACGTGCCGACAGCAACGATAACGGTGGCGATACCGGTTCCGACTTCATACTGCTGGAGTTAAACAGTCAGCCATCTTCCACCTACAATGTTTTTTATTCGGGCTGGAATATTACTAACACGGCCTCGGGTTCCGGGGTTAGCATTCATCACCCCGATGCCGACATTAAAAAGATTTCAACTTATACCAATGCGGTTACTTCTTCCAAATGGGGCAACACCGTAAATGGCACTCACTGGCGGGTAGTATGGGCATCTACCGCCAACGGACATGGGGTCACCGAACCCGGTTCATCGGGCGGGCCGCTGTTTAACGCTCAGGGGCAAATTGTTGGCCAGTTAACCGGTGGCGATTCTTACTGCAATACCCCCACTGCGCCCGACTTGTATGGTAAGTTCTCCTACAACTGGACTTCGAACGGCAACACAGCCAACCGACAATTGAAACCCTGGCTTGACCCAGACAATACCGTTATAACATCGTAGGGAGGTTCCAATTTTCCGTGCGGAGTGTTACAGCAAAACGATGCCGGTATACAGACCATTGAAACGCCTTCCGGCAATTTATGTGCGCCTGCTTTTGTCCCTACCTTTATTCTGAAAAACTATGGCAGCAGTATTCTCACATCTGTTACTATCAATTACAGCATAGACGGAAATGTGTATCAATACAACTGGTCGGGCAACCTTCCTTCGTTATCTTCTACCCCTGTTACGCTTGCCTCTGTTACTTTGAGTTCCGGTAGCCACACTATCTCGGTAGAAACCAATAACCCGAACGGCATTGCAGATAACAACACTCTTAACGATGCGCAGAGTCTTACGTTTAACATTGTACCGCCCAGTGGGGTGCTGAATCTTTATCTGAAACCGGACATTTATGGCAGCGAAACCACCTGGCAGATTACCGATGCATCGCAAAATGTAGTTGCCTCCGGAGGGCCTTACAGCGATAACTTTAACCCTCAGGCCATGAACATTCCGGTTTGCCTGCCTTCTGGCTGTTATACTTTTACCCTTTACGATGATTACGGTGATGGTATGGATGGCAACAGTCCTGGACAAATGACACTTACCGGACAATGCGGCAGTGTTGTTTACGCCTGCCGTGCCGTGCCGGGGGGGGGGGATGCGGGGGGGGGTC
>CAZLXD010000101.1:7618-10831 GCA_964563185.1 uncultured Chitinophaga sp. | reverse complement strand
CCCCGAAACAAGTTCGGGGTGACAAGCCATTTTTTATTCTGCTATTCAACATTTATAAGTGTGAGTTTGGTATAGAAGGTTCTGTGAACCGCAATTACTTCTAGCCGGATTACAAATGCTGTGATAACATTTCGGAATTGCAAGTTCCGAACAGCGAAAGCACATTTGCGCGGATGTGTTTAACGGACTGCCTGTTTAAACATTATTTGCTAATTTCTTGTTGATTCTCTCGTCCTGAAAAGTTGTAATGCCCTTAGCAAAGTTGTTCCTAAAATATTTTCTGTCGTTGTCTGCTTTTACTGCATTAAACAACTTCTCAACGCTCGGATATCTATTTCCAGTTGGAAGAGTTGCCGTTGCGAGAAGAAAGTCAAACTCATCCAAACGCTTTTTATCTTTACTATTGATTGGAGTCATCCATGGAATATTTAGAAGCCCGTCTGGAAGAATACAAGGTTTTTCACTTCCAAGTTTAAAGTTGTCAATATGGAATCTTGAATAATCAGTGTCTTTACTTAACTCTCGTTGCCACCAGTTACTTAATTCTGCTCTATCTGTCTGTGCTATTTTTTTCTTGTTAAACAAAATACCTAAGACGCACCAAGGTTGTCCTTGACCGTTTGAAGAGATAAATGTTCTGCTCATACCTTCGGCAGTTGCCAATGCACTTGCCTCAGTCATTAATTGTGACAAACTTGTGATAGAATTGTTGCAAAAGGGAACTGCAAAAGCTGACCCAAGGTTTTTATTTCTGCATGAGTTGGAAAACACCATTGTATAAATGTTGTCTCGCGATGAAAGGCGTCCATACCTTATAGGTGCTTTTACACCAATTGAAGAAGCAATGTCCAGTCGGCTGTTGCGCCAATCACGCCTAATGGTGTTGTTATTTTGTTTTACATAGTCCTGCCACAATAATGAACCGATAATTAAGACCCCTCCTTTAAGGTTAAATGTTTGTTCTGTCATTCGCTGCTTTCTCTTTTTTCGGTAACGCTTCTATCGCCAGCATTGCTGAGTTGTGGGCTTTCATTATCCTTTGGGATTTTCATTAAGATAAACATCAAAAATACCCCACCAACATAAACCAAAAATTCCGACCAATCATAGTCAGCAAACATCCCGCGAAATTCACAGTCTTCACCACTTACAGTTCCATATGTTCGGCTAGAGTTCCACCAGTTAATATGTGCCCTGCAATGTTGATATTCAACAAAGGGCCAAAATTTTTCAGTTTGCGGTTTCCCTGCATCATTAAAAATTTCTATCTCGCTGTATGAAGTTAGCAAAGCAAAAAAATGGAAACCACACCAAAGTAATATCCAAATCAAATTTGAGTTACTTGGAGTTATAGCTTCAATAGTAGGGTTTGGTAGCTTTTCCTTAACTACTTTTATTTCACCCGACACCTCCGTCTTAGATGTTTTTTCATCAATTTCAAAGGGTACCGGTGGTGGTGTTGCTTTAGGTTTTATTAGCTGGAATAATTCTGAGACTTCGTTCAGCTTTTCCCAATTGTCCATTCCTTCAGTCCAAACAAGTGTTTCAGAAGTCAGTCGCTTTTCCGTAAGTTGGTCTGCTGTAAACGGTCCTAATTGCTCTTTACCATTTAGGTAATAGTATTCTTTCATGTTGTTTTGTTTTACAGTTTATTTCTTATTCTTAGTACTTATCAAGAACTTGATTCTGTCAGTCGATTGGTAAACCTGCCACATGGTTGATATTCCCGCCAACCACAGAAAAAGTAAAAACATTTTCATAGCAATAGGTGTAGGTTCCTTCCATAAATATAAACAACCCAACCAACCCTGCATTGGGTTTAGAGCGTTAGGCTTATAGCTTACCCCTGTTAAACTTGCCGCATTGTTCTGCCAATAAGTCATTAAAGGGTTGTTAAATGCATTTCCGAAACTTTGGAACCCCTCCGTATAACCTACGGAGCACTTCCGGAACTTTGGAATACTTCCGTATAACCTACGGAGTATTTCCGAAACTTTGGAACCCCTCCGTATAACCTACGGAGCACTTCCGGAACTTTGGAATACTTCCGTATAACCTACGGAGCATTTCCGAAACTTTGGAACCCCTCCGTAAAACCTACGGAACACTTCCGAAACTTTGGAATACCTCCTTAGAACCTACGGAGCACTTCCGGAACTTTGGAACACCTCCGTAAAACCTACGGGGCGTACTAATCTGTTTTAGTACGTTTCGTAAAACCTACGGGGTGTACTAATTTGTTTTAGTACGTTCCGTAAAACTTACGTAGTGTACTAATTTGTTTTAGTACGTTGCGTAAATGGGGTTTAACATTCCGGGGCGGCTAAATCCTTAAAAAGTGTAAACGGAAAACCGCCCCTGCGGATCTTAAACCGGTGGCGGTAAGGCGGCATTAGCGTATCAGCACAATATCCTTTACCACTTCCCGGGCTAAGCGGGCGAAACTTGCTGCCGGAGATGCCCTGCTGCACTCCTCCCAACTACGCTATTTCTTTTTCAGCTACTCTGCTACATTTGCAGCCCCTAACGGGGTAGTTATCGGGCATAGCCGACAGCAGTAGGTAACTATAAAACAATAAACGAATCAACTATTCAATAAAGCCATGTTTGAGAATTTACAGGAACGATTAGAAGGGGCATTTAAAACACTGAAAGGCCATGGCCGGCTTACTGAACTAAACATTGCCGAAACGGTAAAGGATATTCGCAAAGCTTTGGTTGAAGCTGACGTTAACTATAAAATAGCCAAAGAGTTTACCGATAAGGTAAAGGCTGAAGCCCTTGGGCAAAACGTGCTTACGGCTGTGGAGCCCGGCCAGTTAATGGTAAAAATTATGCACGATGAGCTGACCAAGCTAATGGGAGGTCAGGCGGCAGATTTTAATGTAAAGGGTAACCCCGCTGTTATTCTTATTGCTGGTTTGCAGGGTTCGGGTAAAACCACCTTTACACACAAGTTGGCGCATTATTTAAAAACCAAAAAATTTAAGCGCCCTTTAATGGTAGCCGGTGACGTGTACCGTCCGGCAGCTATCGACCAGTTAATTGTGTTGGGGGAGAAGATTGGTGTAAACGTTTACCACGAAAAGGAAAACAACGACCCGGTTAAAATTGCGCTGAACGGTATTGCTCAGGCCAAGCAACAAGGCTTAGATGTGGTAATAATTGATACCGCAGGCCGTCTGCATATTGATGAAAAATTAATGGACGAAG
>CAZLXD010000101.1:0-7608 GCA_964563185.1 uncultured Chitinophaga sp. | reverse complement strand
GGCCGCCTGGCAGTTGACGAGCAGATGATGAACGAGATTGCTGCGGTGAAAGCCCAAACCAATCCCGATGAAATTCTGTTTGTAGTGGATAGTATGACAGGGCAGGATGCCGTAAATACCGCCAAAGCCTTTAACGACCGCCTGAACTTTGATGGCGTAGTTCTAACCAAGTTAGATGGCGATACCCGCGGTGGTGCGGCCCTTACGGTAACCTACACGGTAGGTAAGCCCATCAAGTTTGTTTCAACAGGCGAAAAGGTAGATACTCTGGATGTGTTCCACCCCGAGCGTATGGCATCGCGTATTCTGGGAATGGGTGATATTGTTTCCTTCGTTGAAAAAGCGCAGGAGCAATTTGACGAGAAGAAGGCGAAGGAACTGGAAGCCAAGATTCGGAAGAATCAGTTCGACTTCAACGACTTTCTGGCGCAGTTAGCTCAAATTAAAAAGATGGGCAACGTAAAAGACCTGTTGGGCATGATACCCGGTGTAGGCAAAGCCATTAAGGACGTTGATATTGACGACAACTCGTTCAAGAAAGTAGAAGCTATCATCCTTTCTATGACACCTGCCGAGCGCGCTAACCCCGATATGCTGGATAGCCGCAGAAAACAACGCCTTGCCAAAGGAAGTGGCAACAGCATACAGGAAGTTAATCAGTTCTTAAAGCAGTTTGAAGAAATGAAGAAAATGATGAAGAGTATGCAAAAAATGAGCAGTGCGGGTAGAATGATTAAAGGACTCCCCGGTAGGTAGTCCTTTAGTTCTTCAGCAAGCGAATAATGCTGCTCACTTTGTCCTTTATTTCCTTGCGTTGAACAATAAAGTCCAGAAATCCGTTCTCTAACTGAAATTCAGATACCTGAAAACCTTCAGGTAGTTTCTTCTTAATAGTTTCTTCAATTACCCGCGGGCCTGCAAAGCCAATTAATGCCCCCGGTTCGGCAATGTTATAATCGCCCAACATGGCAAAAGATGCCGTTACACCACCGGTAGTAGGGTCGGTCATTAAACTAATGAATGGAATTTTTGCATCACTCAACTGAGTAAGTTTGGCAGAGGTTTTAGCTAACTGCATCAGCGAGAAAGCCGATTCCATCATACGTGCCCCGCCCGATTTTGAGATTATCAGAAGCGGTGTTTTATGTTCTATGCAGTAATCAATAGCACGGGCAATTTTCTCGCCCATTACCGAGCCCATTGAACCGCCAATAAAACGAAAGTCCATAGCCGCTACCAATAAGTCTTCTCCATTGCATTTGCCGGTAGCTACCTGCATGGCTTCATTTAAGCCGGTGTTTTTGGTGGTATCGGCAATGCGTTTGCTATAAGGTTTCGAATCAGTAAAGTGAAGGAAATCTACCGGAACAAGATTGTCGAAGTGTGTGTGGTATTCGCTCTTGTCGAAAATAAATTGAAAATACTCCTTAGCATCTATCAGTTCATGATAGCCGCACTCGGGGCAAACAGATAGGTTCTCGCGCAGTTTATCGGCTAAAACGGTTGTTTTACATTTCTCACACTTGTGCCATATTCCCTCCGGTGTTTCCTTCTTCTCTTCAGTTGAAGTCTGAACACCTTTCTGAAAACGCTTCCACCATGGAACTGAACTTCCCTCCATGCAACAAACTTAGAATAAAAGGTGATTAAGCGATAGTAACGTCCTTGCTCAGGTAAACATCCTGAATAGCATTTAACAGGGCAACACCTTCTTTCATTGGGCGCTGGAATGCTTTACGGCCCGAAATTAGCCCCATACCGCCAGCCCGCTTGTTGATGATAGCTGTAGAAACCGCCTCTGCTAAATCTGTTGCACCCGAAGATGCACCCCCTGAGTTGATAAGCCCAACGCGGCCCATGTAGCAATTAGCTACCTGATAACGGCAAAGGTCAACAGGATGGTCAGTGGTTAGTTCGCTGTAAACTTTCTTGTGTGTTTTACCAAAGTTAACAGCATTGTAACCTCCGTTATTTTCAGGAAGCTTCTGCTTAATGATATCGGCCTGAATAGTTACGCCCAGGTGGTTAGCCTGTCCGGTAAGGTCGGCTGCCACATGGTAATCCACTCCATCTTTCTTGAACGAAGAGTTGCGGAGGTAGCACCACAATACCGTAGCCATTCCTAATTCGTGAGCATATTCAAAAGCCTCCGCTACCTCTACAATCTGGCGTTTCGATTCTTCGCTTCCAAAGTAAATAGTAGCACCTACCGCAGCGGCTCCCATATTCCAGGCATCCTTAATTTTTCCGAACATAATCTGGTCGAATGAATTAGGATAGCTGATGAACTCGTTGTGGTTGATTTTCACAATAAAAGGAATCTTGTGCGCGTACTTGCGGGCCACAATTCCCAGCACTCCATACGTAGAGGCTACTGCGTTGCAACCGCCTTCAATGGCTAACTCTACAATACTTTCAGGGTCGAACATAGGCACATTAGGTGCAAACGAAGCTCCTGCACTGTGCTCAATACCCTGATCAACCGGAAGAATAGAAACATATCCTGTTCCGCCTAATCTGCCCGAATCGGCAATCAAACTTAAACTGCGAAGAGTTTGAATATTGCGGTTGCTGTCTTTCCAAATAGTATCAATAAACTTCTTGTTCGGAAGGTGCAGTTGGTCTTTGGTTATGGTTTTAGATTGGTGGTCTAACAGGTAGTTCGCTTTTTCATCGCCAATCAGTTTCGCTATGTCTTCTCTTTTTATACTCATGGTAGGTTGCTTTTTTGAGCGCGACAAAACTAAAAAAAGGAGGCAATCGCTACGATAAAAATTCGGATACCACAGCCGAGAATTCCCCGGGCTTTTCGGCATGCACCCAATGCCCGGCACCTTTTATTTCGGCCAGCTCGTGGTTAGGAAACAGCCGTAGAATATCGGGGTAATTGGACGAGTTGATGTAGGATGATTTTTCGCCTTTGATAAAAAGAGTAGGATTGGTAAAGGGTTTATCCCCGTCTACTTCGCCAGAAATAACATCGTAATTTTCCCGGAGCGATTCAGCATTAAACTTCCAACGAAATCCTGAACCAACTTCATTTCGCGTTAAGTTCTTCATTAAAAACTGAACGGTATTTTCGTCCTCATCCAATCTGCTTCGTAGAGTTTTCTGCACTGCTTCGCGACTACTTTGTTCGCTTACATTAGCCGCAAACAATGCGTCAAAAACGCTGCTGTGCCTGTCTTCATACTCCGAAGGAGCAATGTCTGCTACAACTAGCTTTTCCACCTTATCGGGATAGCTCAATGCAAATTGCATAGCTGCTTTTCCGCCCATAGAATGGCCAATGAGATGAGCTTTAGTAAGGCCATGCTCCTGCATAAACTGCAACAAGTCGTTAGTCATTAGCTCATAATTAAACTTATTGCTATGCGGAGATTTTCCGTGATTGCGCTGATCAACAATAAATACCTGAAACTTCTCGGCTAACTTTTTGGCAATAGTTTGCCAGTTATCTAACGAGCCAAATAACCCATGAAGTATAATAACCGAAAAACCGCTGCCGAAGGATTTGTAATTGAGTTGCATGAAACTTCCCTTTGGGGGCTACATCATTTTGCTGCGCTTGGTCAAAAACGGCAACAACACCTGCCGGAAATCCTGATTGATGTCGGCCTCCACAAAATCTATTTTGAACTGGCCGCAGCGCAGTTTTAGTTCTTTTTCGAACTTCTTCATCTGTTCCACATAAAAGCCTTTCACTTCGTTGGAATGGAGTTTTACTTTCTCTCCCGTTTCCATATCAATAAACTGATATGGACGGTTCTCAAACTCAAATTCCAATTCCTTGCTTTTATCCACCACATGAAACAGAATTACCTCGTGCTTGTTATACTTCAAGTGTTGAAGTGCGGAGAAAAGTTCATCGGCCTCTTTACTATCAATATTGTCGAACATATCGCTGAAGATGATAATCATGCTTCGCTTATGAACGGCATCGGCAATTTCGTGCAGGCTTTTCGCCACATCGGTTTTTACATTCAGCGGAGAGAGTTTGAGCAAGTTCTCTAATTGCGCATATAATAACTGATGATGCTGTGTGCTGGAACGTGCATCGGTATTAACCATTACATGGTCGGTAAAAATGCTTAGCCCGGCAGCATCGCGCTGGCGCTTTAAAAGGTTGATAAGGGCAGCCGCAGAAAGAGCTGCAAAACGCAGTTTGTTTGTCTTGGCAGTTTCATCTTTCGGGAAATACATGGAGGACGAAGCGTCAATTACAATCTGGCAGCGCAGGTTAGTTTCTTCCTCGTACCGCTTAATAAACATTTTGCCTGTGCGGGCATATACTTTCCAGTCTAAGTGTTTAGTGCTTTCCCCCGGATTATAAAGCCTGTGCTCGGCAAACTCCACCGAGAAACCGTGAAAGGGGGATTTATGCAATCCGATAATAAAACCCTCCACCACCTGCTTAGCCAGTAGTTCAAGATTCTCTATTTCGGGAAATTGTTGCTGATCTAACATGCTGAAAAAACGAAGGGGCAATGTTTGAATTGCCCCTACAAGAATAATCTTTGAAGTTGTATTTAAGAAAGATGTTTGTTCAACATAGCCACTAAATTTGCTTTTGGCACTGCGCCTACCTGCTTATCCACTACTTGTCCGTTTTTAATAAATAGAATTGTAGGAATGTTACGTATACCGTACTTCATAGCTGTTTCAGGGTTATTGTCAACATCCACTTTACCTACTACGGCCTTGCCATCGTATTCCTTCGAAATTTCTTCAATCATGGGGCCGATAGCCTTGCAAGGGCCACACCATTCTGCCCAAAAATCTACTACAGCTACTTTGTCGCTGTCTAATACGGTTGTTTTAAAGTTGCTGTCTGTGAGTTGTACTGCCATTTTCTTGAGTTTTTATGTTTTGAAATTATAATCGCAAAGCGATGCAAAAGTAGTTTTAGCTGTCAATTTTTATGCCGCTGCCGTTTTGGTACTATCCACAGCCTTTTCGTCCAGACATTTTTCTATTCGTTCGGAAATTTTGGCATCATTCGGCAATGTCCAGGGAACAAAGTAATCTACCACATTGCCATTTCTGTTAACAAGATATTTTTGAAAGTTCCAAACCGGGTAGTTATCGCGAAGAAACAATTGCTTGGTTTCCTTTGCCAAAAACTTAAACAGAGGTTGTGCTTTGTCGCCTTTCACATGTCCCTTTGCCAGAACCTTGAAACTCACTCCGTAGTTTACTTCGCAAAACTCCTGTATAGCCTCTCCTTTCAAAGGTTCCTGACCGGCAAAATCGGAAGATGGAAAGCCAAGCACTTCGAACCCGCGCCCCTTGTATTTTTCATATAGTTTCTGGAGTCCTTTTAACTGCGGGGTAAGCCCGCAGGCCGAAGCTGTATTTACAATCAACAATACTTTGCCTTTGTAATCGGATAGTTTTACCGTTCGGCCGGCAATATCCTTTGCCTCAAAATCATAAATAGTTTTTCCCATGGCTTATAAACAGACGGTAACCGCAAAGGTTTATTGGTAAGGCTACTTAGAAAAAACGTTAACTACTCGCTATGCGACAGGCCACGTATGTTTTCAAATGTTGCCATGGGCGTTTCAACGCTTTGAGTATTGGTAAGCCAATCCGGAATATCGCTACCCGGGTTAGAGCCATACTCATTGGTTACTTCGGTTCCTCCGCTTTTCGGAACTAATTTCCAGGTAGCCACTAACTGCTGTATTCGCACCACACCCTCCTGCTCCCGAATGTATTTAGGCTCCGAAACCTCAGTAATAAGGATGGTGCCGGTTTTAGGATCTCTATCCACCTTTACACGCAAAACGCAGTCACGGTCTTTAAAAGGCCAGGGAACGTTGAATACAATCTGGGCTATAAATTCCTTTTCATTAAGGTGAGCAACAATGCGTGCTCTCTTGCAGCGGGGAAGCCACTTAGGATAATTGTCAAAATCAGTAAGCAGGTGGTACATTTCTTCAGGCGATTCAGAAACCAGCATTATAGCTTTGGAGTCTCTCAACTTTCCCCACTTGCTCTTTTTCGTAAAAACCTTTATCCCTTTTTTCTCGCGTTCATATACCCATTCATCAACCTTACCATTTTGGGCTAAACAGATGAATGCCAATAAAGTAAGCAGAAAAGAAAAAGTAGTTGAACGGATAAACACGGGCCGAATTTGCGCTATAAACAGAAATTTCGCAAGAAAATTGCTTGAATTTATGCTTTTAATGCAGGTAATGAGTATTGTAGTTTCTCAGGTCGGGGGTTAATGGCACCTTCAAAGCGATTCTAGGGTAAGCTATGCGCTTGGAGAAGCATGTCTAAAAAAAATGTTTAACCTTTGAAGCTATTAATAACTGCTCGTTTCTCAGATTTATCTCGTCTCGGTTTTTCTGCGAAGAATCCAAGCGTACCTCATTGTCTGACATGTATTTTACCTCAGATTAAACAAATTAGGTTACAACGAACAGATGAGCAGCTAGTTTTCTTTTGTATTTTATTGGAATATTTTAGTCTCATTACATAACGATACTATATGAAACAAATAAGCACTTTTGGGGAATACATTGAACAATATCAACGCAGTATACATAACCCCGAAGCGTTTTGGGCTGAGGTAGCCAAGGATTTTAAATTTATCAGAAGATGGGATAAGGTGTTGGACTGGAATTTTACTGAGCCTTCTGTAAAGTGGTTTGATGGAGGGCTTACTAACCTTTGCGAAAATTGTATTGATGTTCATCTCCCATTCAGGGCTAACCAAACTGCCATAATTTGGGAGCCTAACAATCCCGGTGAGGCATTCCGTACTCTTACATACAAACAATTACATACTGAGGTTTGCCGCTTCGCAAATGTTCTGAAGAAGCTTGATGTAAAAAAGGGCAACCGTGTTTGTATCTATCTGCCTATGATTCCCGAAGCAGCTATAGCTATGTTGGCTTGTGCACGCATTGGGGCAATTCATTCGGTGGTTTTTGCAGGGTTTTCGTCTTCCTCGCTTATTGACCGTATCAATGACAGCCAATGTTCGCTGATTATCACGGCAGATGCCGTTTACCGTGGCGAAAAGAAAATAGAACTGAAAAAGATTGTAGATGGGGCGTTGGAACAGACTCCTTCCGTTAAAAGGTGTATCGTGTATAATCATCGGGATTCAGTAGTTAACATGTTGCCCGGTCGCGACCTTTGGTGGCACGATTTAGTAAATGGTGTAGAAGATGAGTGTGTACCTGAAGAAATGGATGCAGAAGCGCCCCTGTTTATATTGTATACATCTGGGTCAACAGGCAAGCCTAAGGGAGTATTGCATACTACAGCAGGGTATATGGTTTATGTTGGATACACATTTAGTAATGTATTTAACTACCGTGAGGGGGAAATTTTTTTCTGTACAGCCGATGTAGGTTGGGTAACGGGGCATTCATATCTTGTATACGGGCCGCTTTTGAATGGGGCCACTACTGTTATGTTCGAAGGTATTCCCACCTATCCTGACCATGGACGTTTTTGGGATGTGGTGGATAAGCACCGCGTGAATATACTTTACACTGCTCCAACAGCCATACGTTCTCTCGAGACTTACGGAACTGACATATTTAAGACCAAGGATCTCTCCTCCCTACGTGTGTTGGGCAGCGT
>CAZLXD010000100.1:0-10856 GCA_964563185.1 uncultured Chitinophaga sp. | reverse complement strand
AGGATGCTAATGCCGAAATCAAAGATCCGGACAAATTCGACCCGAACGGAACTTTTAAGGACTACGACCCTAAGTTGATTGTAATGCCGCGCTTGCAGTTTTCATTTAACTTAACTGACCGTGCGTTGTTCTTTGCCCACTACGACATTCTTTCTCAAAGGCCTCAGTCACGGTCTATTATGGACCCTACCGATTATCTGTTCTTCACTGATAACATAGGAACACCGATCAACAATCCTGATTTGAAGCCGGAGCGCACTATTGATTTTGAATTAGGATTTAAGCAAAGAGTAAGCAATACTGCGGCAGTTACTATCTCTGCTTTCTACCGCGAATTCCGCGATCAGATTCAAATTCGAAAAATTATCAATGCTTATCCTAAAGATTATATCACTTACGGAAATATTGACTTTGGTACTACCAAGGGTTTTACTCTCGACTTTGATATGCGCAGAACCGGAAACTTTAGCATGAAGGCGAACTATACCATGCAGTTTGCTGAAGGTACAGGTTCTGACGACCAGTCTCAGTTGAACCTTATTAACAGTAACCAGCCGAACTTCCGTGCCATCAATGCACTTAACTACGATGCACGCCACATGATAAACGTGTCGTTGAATTATAGCTATGGCTCAGGAAAAGATTACAACGGCCCTACTATTAAGAACAAACAGATATTAGCCAATGCAGGTATAAACCTGCAGGTTGCCGCGCGTTCAGGAACTCCTTATACTGAGCAGATTGCTGCTACACCGGAAGGTTTGGAAGGCCAGCCTGGACGCCCTATTACCAAGGGTTCGGTTAACGGAGCCAGATTACCCTGGTATTTCAGGTTGAACATGCGAGTTTGGAAGGAATTTACTTTCAAAGTAGGAAGTAAGAAAGATAAGGATGATAAGCGCGAGTTGAGTTTTGAAGTGTATCTGCAAATTCAGAACCTGCTTAACACCAAGAACCCAGTAAGCGTTTACCGTTACACCGGAACACCGGAGGATGATGGATACTTAACTGATCCGGCCAGTATTAGCGCTATTCAGTCTGCGTTGAACCCGCAGGCCTTCAGCGACCAGTATGCTGCGTATATCAACCGTCCGGATAATTACAGCCTTCCACGGAGAATATTTCTGGGAGCCATATTTAGTTTCTAATTAAACACTATACCGAACCGAACGAAAACATTAATCACTAAAAACTGCAACCATGAAAAAGATGGTATTGAATGCGATGCTGTTGGCGGGGCTGGGCCTCGTAAGCAATGCGACTCTTGCAAAGGAGGACGTTACTAAGCCTTCGAACAAACAACCGAAGGCCACTTTTAAGAATGAAGCGGGCGATTGTGTTACACCAACAGCCCAGTTTGATATGGATATCAATAACGTGCGTGCCCGTTTGTTAACGGGTGGTGATGCATGGTGGAATTTATCAGAAGCAAGATATCAGGTTCCTAAAAGTGACGGTACTGGAGCTTCGCTGAATGCGCTTTTTGCCGGTGCTATCTGGATTTCGGGATTTGATGCAGGGGGTAACTTGAAGGTGGCTGCCCAGCGCTACCGTCAGGGTGGCGATGACTATTGGCCAGGCCCTATTAACGGTACATTGGTTGACAAAGCTACCTGTAATAAGTATGATCGTTTCTTTAACGTGTACGGAGCGGATATTGAAAAAGCACAGGCCGCTTTCCTTTTAAAAGGTTCGCAAACCACCTTGGCCGATGTGCCCAAGGGGGTTCTTTCATGGCCAGGAAAAGGAAACCCGTATTTGGAAACAGACCCAAGCCTTATGGGTGAAACCTTTATTATTAATGAGAACCTTGCACCATTTAAGGATGTAGACAATGATGGAATTTATGACCCTTTAAAGGGCGACTATCCATACATTCCATGCCGCAGCGGAGATGGTGAAGCTTATGCCGACCAAATGGTGTTTTGGTGTTTTAATGATGTAGGAAACCTTCATACAGAATCAAACGGACAGGCAATTGGAGTTCAGGTAAATGCTATGGCATTTGCTTTCCAAACTACCGATGAGATTAATAACATGACTTTCTACAAGTATGAAATCATCAATAAGTCATCTAACCCTCTTAAGGATACTTACATCTCACAGTGGTCGGACCCTGATTTAGGATGTTTTAATAACGACCGCGTGGGTTGCGATACTACCAGGAGTTTAGGTATTGTGTATGATGGAACAACTCCTGATATTGATTGTCAGGGTGTAAGCGGTTATGGATCGGAGCATGCCCTGATAGGTATTGATTTCTTTGAAGGTCCATTAAGTGACAGCGGACAGCAATTAGGCTTGTCATCGTTTGTTTACTTTACCAACGGTGCTACATTCTCTCAAACCGACCCTTCATCAGCGGCACAATACCGCAACTATATGACTGGTTTTTGGAATGACGGAACGCCCTTTACAACTGGTGGCAACGGTTATAATACCGGAGGACCGGAAACCAAGTTTATTTTTCCGGGAAACCCAATTGACGCATCTTCTTGGACTGACCAAAGTAGTGGTCAAATAGCTGGTGACAGACGTATGGTGCAAACCTCAGGTCCGTTTACACTTGTTCCGGGAACTCCCCAGTTTGTAACCGTAGGAGTGGTGTTTGTTCGCCCGGCCGGTGGGGTAGGGGTTCCTCCCAATTTCGCCAATACTATTGGCCCTGCCGATGACAAAGCACAGGCTTTGTTTAATACCTGTTTTAAGCTGGTTGATGGCCCCCGTGCTCCAACACTTAATATCCGCGAGTTGAGCAATCAGTTAATTGTAAACCTCGTTAACGAGGTGGGGACAAACAACTACGGAGAAGGGTACGATCAGGTAGATGGAAGTGTGGCACAGGCTATATATACCACAACCGGAACTAACGGAGACTCTACTTATACTTTCGAAGGATACAAAATTTATCAGGTAGTTAACGGCTCTGTTTCTGCTACTGATTTAGATGATATCAGTAAAGCAAGATTATTAGCGCAGGTAGATGTTAAGAATGGCGTTTCTAAGATTATAAATTTTGAAAAGGATGCTGCACTGGGATTATACATTCCGGTGATTTCGGTAGAAGGAAATGATAACGGTATTTCTACCACCTTCAAGATAGAGAAGGATTTATTTGCCACCGGTGGCTCCGACAAGTTAGTAAACCACAAAACTTACTACTTTACGGCAGTGGCATACGCATACAACAATTACAAGGCTTACGATGCCAATAACCCCAGCGCAGGAGGTCAGTTAAAGCCATACCTGCAGGGTCGTTCTAATTTCAGAATTTACACAGCCATACCGCATATTTCTGACCCGCGCAATGAGGGAACTCAGTTAAATGCCGAGTGGGGAGAGGGTGTGGAAGTAAAGCGTATTGAAGGCAAAGGCAATGGCGGCAACAATCTGAACCTAACTGCTGAAACGATTGAGAAGATTATTACTTCAGGCTCTTATGCTTTTTCTGATACACTTACTTACGAGAAAGGCTTTGACCCTATCGGCTTTAAAGTAACTGACCCTATTTTACTTAAAGAAGGAGATTTTGAACTTCAGTTTGTAGAAAATGCCGGAAGTAAAATTGGCAATACAACTAACTGGTTTTTACGTGATTTAGGAACCAATGATACTATCTGGAGCGAAAGGAGTTTAGACCGCCCTTACGAGCAGCAAATTGTTGCGCTTAAGAATGGAGAAACTGATAACTACGGGTTCTCTATAAAGTTGGGAACCCCGGCACCCGAGTACACCATTTTGGGAAGTTACCTGGCCACTTCGGGAGCACCAAACAGGTATGTTTACGATGTATCCGGGTCAAGTATTGAGTATCAGAACCCAACAGAGCAATGGCTAAGTTGGGTGCAGGATGAGGGAACTTCTAACCCGGCTAACTGGATACGTTCGGGAACAGTGGCTAATGACCCGCAAGGGCAAGCTGGTCCGTCTGTGGCTTCAGCCGGTGCGTTTGACGATAACTGGTATTATACGCCTCCTACACTTACCCCTCCTGTAACTGCCTTTGAGGGCATTCCGGGTGAAACTAGATTTACTGATTCTAGCGAAATATTTGAGAATATATTGAACGGCACTTGGGCGCCATACTGTTTAACTCCAAACTATTCTAAGAAGAACCTTACAGGCGATGAGGTTACTGCGGGTAAGCCGCCTTATGTTTATGGACCGGGCTTTAAGTGGAGAAATTATTCAGGTTCCACTCCTCCGCAAAATACTTTGGACCGATTGTCCAGTGTGGATTTTGTTATAACTCCCGATAAGAGCAAGTGGACCCGTTGTGTGGTGTTTGAAACCGGAGAAGATGAGGGGATTAACCAAGGGGCTGATTTGTCGCCTAACGGAGCAAATTCGCGTAAGGGGCAAATTCGTATGGCCCGCTCCAAAAACTGGAACGACCCTAATAGCAGAGATTATCTGGTAGACGACCCAGCCGATATTGGCCGTTCGTGGTTTCCGGGATATGCGGTAAATGTAGAAACCGGAGAACGTTTGAACATTGCTTTTGGCGAAAGTTCTGATCAGGGCGACCAAAATGGCCGCGATATGCTTTGGAACCCGACAGACGAAGTATATGGGCCTATTAACTTCCCCGGACAGTTAATAAACCGCTTACCTTACTTTGGAGGCAAGCACTTTATCTACATTATGGAAAGCAAGTACGATGAGGGTGCTTCAGCACAACAGTTGTTAACCGATAACTTTGCCAACCTTGTAGGCACTACCGTGTTGCAAATTAATTCGGCATTGCATCCTCTTTACAGAAGTTTGATGTGGACTGCTATTCCTCACCTGACACCCGGATATGGTTTTGTAGCAGATGCTAATGGCGCCAAATACACACCACCGGCTGAAATAAAGGTGAAATTGCGTGTAGAAAAACCATTCGATCGTATGAACACCGTTGCTTCTAATGGTATTGATTCACTGCCGCGTTACCAGTTTAGCACTAAAGGAATGGGTGCTACGGAGAAAAATGCCGGGGTGGCAAAAAGTGCGCTGGATATTATCCGCGTGGTGCCTAATCCTTATTTATCCTACTCGGCTTACGAAACCGACCAGAACAGCAGCCGCGTAAAAATTACCAACCTGCCCAACAAGTGTAATGTAACCATTTATGCTTTGGATGGAACCATTATCCGTAAACTGTCCCGTGCTATTGATGTAGACCCTGCTACTAACAAGCGCGTGGAAATAAGCGATGGAGGTACCGCATCCGATATCAATATTGACAATTCATTGGAGTGGGATTTGAAAAACGATAAAGGAATTACCATAGCCAGCGGAACCTACTTATTCCATGTAGAGGCTCCGGGCATTGGCCAAAAAACATTAAAATGGTTTGGTGCGGTTCGTCCCTCAGATACATCCAACTTCTAATAAATATCTAAAGACAGAGATATGAAGAAAATTTTAGCAGCACTTTCAATAGTTGTTTTAACCGGGCAGGTGATGTATGCCGGTAACCCCGACCGCAGAGGCGAGGCAGGTGCTTATGAGTTGCTTATGAACGGATGGGCGCGCTCATCCGGTTTCTGGACAATGAATACAGCGGGCATACGCGGGCTGGAATCGGAGCGCTTAAATGTGGCAGGTTTAGCTACCGTTAAAAAAACGGAAGTAGTAGCCGCTTATACGCTTTGGATGCAGGGCTCAGGTGTGGGAGTAGCCCATGCCGGTGTGGCACAGGGTTTTAAAGAAACTAACACTATTGCCCTGTCTATTCAGGCCCTTAACCTGGGAACTATTGAAAGAACCACTACTCAAAGCCCCGAAGGAGGTTTGGGAACTTACCGCCCTACTTTCCTGAACATTGGCATTTCGTATGCTAAGGTTTTTTCGAACAGTATTTACGGAGGGGTGACTGTGCGTATGATTAACCAGAGTTTGGGTAACCTGAACGCTTTCGGCTTTTGTGTAGATGCCGGTTTACAATACGTAACAGGCCCAAAGGATAACATCCACTTTGGTGTATCGCTGCGCAATGTGGGAACTCCCATGAAGTTTAAGGGCGATGCTTTGGCTACTTCGGTTCAGGTGGTATCGGCTACTACTTACCAGTTAACGGTTGAAAACAAATCGAACAAATTTGAGCTGCCTACGCAGTTGAACATTGGTGCTTCGTACGATTTTTGGATGGGAAAGAAGAAGGAAGTAGAGCCGAAGGTTTTTAAGCAGGATTTCCGTTTAACAGCTTTGGCCAATTTTGCTTCTAACGCCTTTGGTTACGACCACTACGGTGTGGGATTAGAGTTTGGATGGAGAGAAATTTTAATGCTGCGCGCAGCTTACCGTTTTGAGAGCGGCCAGTTTAAAAAGGAAACCCGCCTGAACGTTTACACCGGACTGGCTGCCGGCCTTTCGGTAGATGTTCCGTTTAAAAAGGATGGAACAGGTCCGCGTTTAGGTATTGATTACTCCTACCGTGCCACACAAACATTTTTGGGCACGCACGCCATTGGCTTGCGCTTTAGCCTGTAATTCATATTTTCGATTTCATTTTCAAGACGTCTCTGCAAAGGGGCGTCTTGTTTTTTCATTAGCAACACAAGTAAAACAAATAGTTATGTCGGGTGTATTTTACATGACCAAAGAGGGATACGAAAAATTAGCAGGAGAGGTAAAATATCTGAAAGGCGTAAAGCGCCAGGAAGTAGCCAGAGCTATTGCCGAGGCCCGCGAAAAGGGCGACCTGTCGGAGAATGCCGAATACCACGCAGCTAAGGAAGAGCAGGGGCACCTAGAGGCCAAAATTGCCGAAATGGAAACCAAGCTGGCCAATGCCCGCATAATGGATGAAAGCAAGATGGATGCTTCGAAGGCAGGAATACTTTCTACGGTAGAAGTGCTGAATAAGAAACTGAATAAGAAGATGTCGTTTACGCTGGTTAGCGAGGCCGAAGCGAATTTGAAAGAAGGCAAGCTATCGGTTAGTTCGCCTATTGGTAAAGCCCTGTTTGGTAAAGCGGTGGGCGATATTGCCACCGCACAAACCCCTGCCGGTGATATGGAATTTGAAATTCTGAAAATAAGCATCTGATAGCCGTATGCCATCGCTTTTTACCCGCATAGTAAACGGTGAAATTCCCTGCTACAAAGTAGCAGAGGACGAAAACTACCTAGCCTTTTTGGACGTTTTCCCCTTGGCCAAGGGCCACACCCTGGTTATTCCTAAAAAGGAAGTGGACTATATTTTTGATTTAGACGATGCCACCTACACCGGCTTAATGCAGTTTGCCAAAAAGGTAGCCAAGGCCGTAGGTGCCGCAGTGCCCTGCAAAAGGGTAGGGGTGGCGGTTATTGGCTTAGAAGTGCCCCATGCCCATGTGCACCTGGTGCCCCTGCAAAGTATACACGATATTGACTTTAGCCGCCCCAAGCTAAAGCTGGAAAAGGAGGAAATGGAAAGCATTGCGGCTGCTATTGCTGCTAAGCGTGAAACGGGATAAGAGGGGTGGCACACAGATAAGCAGCGAACGCAGAGTAGAATTGTGCCCCGCGGTGGTGGTGTGTCCTGAGGCTGACCGAGAACTAAAATAGCAGAACTTTTTCAACGTTTAGTTATCGTTCTAAGCAAGCTAACAAGTTGTATTGTACTGATGAATTAATTTAACCCGATTGAATTAGGTATTTAAGTCTCGACTGCCTGTAAACATAAAGGTTTGCATTCTATCATTCGCTCGATAAGTTTATGAAATATTGTTTTCATAAATGACCTCCGGTTAAACCGGAAAAAAATTCATCCAAATACGCTTGCACATGTTCTTTTGAACAATGATGATGGATTCCTCTTAGCCAGCTTTTTAAACTCATTATCATCGTGTGCATTTCCGGAAAGTTTTCACCTTTTGCAGAATTTTCCTGCTCTAACAGCAAATAGGTTTCTTTCAACGGAAGATAGCCCCTCCATTTATCCGTTCTTACTTTGGCATCATTAGAAATATATTTTTCAAAGAATGGCTTGAAGGAATCCGAACTATAATCTTTTATGGCTTGTGCATATACTCTGCCTATACCGCTCTTAACCCGTTCAACCGCCATGATAACTAACTTTTTTCCCCTGCACTTCTCCCTACCTCTCCTTCTTCTGCCTGACCAATGGCTAATTCAATCCACATCTATTTTCCCTTTTAGTAAATGGGCACCCGAACTCTTCATAGCTTCTTGTATTTTTCGTTTGAATAACCAACAGGTCTTCTGTTGCAGACTAAATTCTTTTGCCAATTCCGCGGTGGACATCCCTTTCTTCTTTACACTTAGCCGATAGCAAATATGAAATGCTTTCAGCATAGAAAACTTCACCTTATGAAACAGCGTTCCTGCGGTTGCTGATTCATCATGCTCACATCGTTGACACCTTCGATTCCACTCCTTTTTACCCTTGATCGAAATCTGATGACCACACTGTTTACAGCGATAACCGTCTTTCCATTTGATGTCTGCTAAATACTCATAGCAGTCCGCTTCTGTTTGAAACTGCTCACTAAACTCAAACAAACTGGTGCCTTTGAACATCTGTTGTTTTTCTGACAAACATCGTGTTCAACCACGCAATCTATCTGCGCTTCGAGAGCTAAATACCTAATTCAATAACCCGAATTATCCTATTGAATAATTTGGGTTTAATGTAAACAGCACCACTGGTGTTTGCCCCTACATTTGCATCATTAATTAACTAAAACAAGGTGTTATGAAAACTAACCAGCCATGTAGCAATCTGAATTGCAGTTGCAAAAACTGTAATTGCGGAACCGGTTGTAACTGCTGCAACTGCTAAAACAAAAAGCCGCTCCTACAGGAGCGGCTTTTTGTTTTAGCAGTTAAACTTTATTTAAACAGCGATTGCATTTTCATGGCAACGCTCATATCGCCCTGCACTTTTATTTTGCCGCTCATAAACGCCATCATAGGGTTTAAGTTGCCGGTCATAATAGCTAAAAGGTCGTCCTGCGAAACGCTTACAGTACAATCGGCCTCTTTATCTTCGGTGGATACCAGGTTACCGGCTCCGCTTCCGTCAACAAAAATTTTGTTGACGCCAAAATCGAATTTTAGTGTTTTGCCCAGTGCCCCTGCTTTGGTAGCGCTGGCGGTTAGGTTAGAAAGGATAGTTTCAAATGCCATGTTAACTGCTTTGTTAGGTTTTTTTAAAAATGAAAGGCCAAATGTAGCAGGTATAGCGAATAGTTAAGCAGCGACCGGCAGAATGTGTGGAGTGTAAGCAGACACCGCTGCGGCTAACCCATACAACCACTTTAATATATTTGGTAAAAATCCCCGTATGAAAAATTTTGTTTTGGTTGTACTGCTTACCGCTTTTCTTGACCTTACCGCCCAGGTGGCTAAAGAAGAAGACCTGGTTTACACCAACAACTACTTTACAGCCGAACAGTTTAAAGCCCTATCGGAAAAACCGGCCGGCATTAAATACGAAGCTGCTGCCGGCAGCGCTTCGTTTACCCATACCGGCAAGGGACCCGATACCTACAACATTTCAGAGCTTTTTCCCCGCGGGGATTATGAACACAGCCTCCGCGATTTTAATCTGTCCTTCAACTTCGGCTTTGCCGAAACTTCTTCGCCCGATGACTTTTTTCAGTTAACGTTTCTGGTTATCCCTCATCAGGATATTGAATACAAAGACTCGGTAGCCTTAGTAGTGTTGCGCGTAAAAGCCAACGGTACCCTGTATGCCGAGTATGGAAACATGGCTTACAACAATGGCATTTGTTACAGCTGTCCTGCCCTTGCTAAAGACAAAACCTGGGGAAAGGTAATGGGAGCCGAAGCACCTGCCTCTTTTATGAAAGCCATACCCGGCTTTAAACAGAATGGCAACAATAAATTTTCTTTAACCAGAACCGATGACCACTGGGTGCTGAGCATTAACGATAATGTACTGCGGGACTGGAAAAACATGGAGTTAGGTTACATTAACTCGCGCCAAGCGCCTATGATTACCCTGAACGGTAAGTGCACCATTAAAATTGACAACCTACAGGAAACCTACGGCCATCAAAACAAATCCATTGTTGAATATCTGGAAGACTTTCAAGGCTCGGGACCCGCTACCCTGCGTGGGCCCTGCATACAGGGCGCCACAAAAGCCTATTATGCACTTACTACCAACTACGGCACCCCTTCTGTTCGTATTTCATGGCGCGATACAGATTTGATTAACCGCGATCAGGTAGTGTACTTTGACTTCAAGGAAGGCGCCAACTATGGCGAGTACAAATACCGCGGCAGCAGTACCAAAAATATGGCTTTGTTTAACGAGCCCGGCTATGCACAGGATATACGTATGAAACCCGACATGGGTGAAATTTCCTTCGACTTTTATTTCCAGAATTTCGGCTCATTTGAAAAAACAGAGACTCAAATAAAAATGACCTCGAAGTACTGCACGGTTTTTATTTCGAGGTAAAAGGTGCGGCATTTATCCTCACGTTTTTAGCTCACCGATTCTTTTTACGAAACACTACTGCACCTGCGAAACTGCCCAATTGGTAAACGAGTTATTTACACAATTGCCTCTTATCCAAAAATAATGAGTGCCGTTATACCCGCCCGCATTAAACACACCGCCATTCGGTGAACTTACCGAAAGTATATTACTGGTAAGCGAAGAATTGGAGGAGGAAATAGAAATTTCATAACTAATGCTGCCATGCCCCTGCGAAGTATAGCTTATTTCGTTAGCGCTGATTTTATATGCATACAAGTTGGTAGGTTGGGTGCAGGGTACGCTTATATTCTGGTCGGTAGCGGCATACACGCTGTGTGGGCCGGCCCAACTGCTGAACACATTTCCACCACAATTGGCGCGCACATAAAAATCATACGTAACACCCGCATGC
>CAZLXD010000099.1:0-10904 GCA_964563185.1 uncultured Chitinophaga sp. | reverse complement strand
CGAGTTTACAGCACTTAAAAACGTAATGCTTCCTGCGCAAAAACTGGGAAAGTATACCGAAAGTGAATGCGAAGACCGCGCCTATGAAAAACTGAAGTGGTTAGATATGCAGGAATTTGCCACCAAACTCTCCGGCAAACTTTCGGGCGGGCAGCAGCAGCGGGTGGCCATAGCCCGCGCTTTGGTAAACGACCCCACCATTGTTATGGGCGATGAGCCAACCGGCAATCTTGATTCGATGAATACACAAATTGTTTTCGATATATTGAAAGACCTTTCGAAAAGCAAAGGCCAAACCATTATATCAGTTACACATGATACGGAGTTTGCCGAAAAGAGCGACCGCATTATTGAAATGAAGGATGGAGAAATTATTAAGCAATAGCCATGGATCTCAAAGAGGAGAACAAAATAGCCTTGGGCATTATAGTTATCATATTTGCCATGTTTACCATGGTAAAGGCGCTGTTTTTTATTGAGCAGGGGTTAAACTGGCATGTTTACACCAGTGTACTTGGCTTAGTTGCAATAGTTTTTTTCGGGGTGATTGTACGGGCAATTGATATTTATCTCGATAAAATTTATCCGTTTGAAAAGAATGTATTAAAGCGTATAGCCATGCAGTTTTTTATCACACTCATGGTCATACTACTTATCCGGTTTGTACCGTTCCTGCTCTTTAACGATAAAATTCGCATTCATCCCTCGCGCGAAATATGGATTGCCACGTTTGCCATCAATGTATTCATGGTGCTTAGTGTAATCCTTTCCATTTTCGGATATCATTTCTTTGTACGTTGGAAGAAAGAAAAAGTAGTGGCAGCCGAACTGGAAAAAGAAAAGGCACTTGTGCAATACGATAACCTCAAAAACCAGCTCAACCCGCATTTTCTTTTCAATGCCCTTTCATCACTAAACTCTCTCATTTTCGAAAACCCTCAACTAGCGTCCGATTTCCTCCAACAACTTTCAAAAGTGTACCGCTATGTGTTGGAACATAAGGATAAGAACACCGTAAGCCTGCAAACCGAAATGGGGTTTGTAAGCCACTACATAAAACTGCTGGAAACGCGCTTTGGCGAAGGGCTAAAGGTGGAGTTTAACGTAAGCGATGATGAAAAAGACAAAATGATTGTGCCGGTTACCCTGCAGATACTTATTGAAAATGCCGTAAAGCACAACACCACTTCGGTAGCTGATCCGTTATTGGTTACCATTAGCAGCCGGGGCGAGTATTTACAGGTTGAAAACAACCTGCAGCGCAAAAGCGCCATTGAAATATCGAACAAACTCGGTTTATGGAACCTTAAAAACCTTTACGGTTACATTACTGAGGTTCCAGTGCTAGTAGAAGAAACCGATGCGAAGTTTACCGTTAAAATTCCTTTGCTATGATAAGAGTAGTTATTATAGAAGATGAGCCACTGGTAGCCAAAAACCTGGCACGAATGATTAAACAACTTGAGCCCGATGCAGAAATCATCAACTCGCTTGATACGGTAGTTTCAGCGGTAAACTGGATAAAGGAAAACCCCGCCCCCGATCTATTCTTTATGGATATACAGCTGGCCGATGGCGTCAGCTTCGATATCTTCGATAAAGTAAAAGTAGAAAGCCCAGTTATTTTCACTACCGCTTACAACGAGTATGCTATCCGCGCCTTTAAAGTAAACAGCGTTGATTATTTGCTAAAACCTGCTGACAAAGATCAACTGCAAAGTGCTTTGGCTAAGTTTAAAAAACATTTCGGGCAAAACCACCTGCAGGCCGATGCCCAACTCAACACCCTGCTCGAAAACCTGCGCAATAAAACCACCCCCAAACACAAGGAGCGCTTTCTGGCACATTACAAAGGCGGCATTGTTCCTGTGGCCGAAAACAAAGTGGCGTATTTCCTTAAGGACAACATTATATACTTGGCTACCACCGACAACGAAAAACTGGTAACCGACTATGCTACCATTGATGAAATTGAAGAACTGGTTAATCCCGAAACATTCTTCAGGGCTAACCGGCAAATGATAATTCACATTGAGCAGGTGGACACTTACAAGAAACACGACACCGGCAAAATAGAATTACACCTACGGTGCGATAAAAACCTTCGCGTTGATATTAGCCGAGAAAAAGCAAATGCTTTTGTGGACTGGATTGACCGTTAATGGCAAGTCCCACGATTGAACACAAAGCCTGTGTTAAACACTGTTAGTGCTTAAGGCGCTGCAACAATTTAACTACCTGCACAAAGAGGAATTTCCCACCCCTTAATGAACCGGCTAAGGCACTTATTCAAACTATTTCCTCAGGTTCTTTACAGCCTCTTCCAGTTCACCGGGGGCAGGTTTGTATATACCGTCTAAACGTTGCTGAATGACGTTCAGCATTTCGGCAACCGCCTCGCGGGCCTGTATTTCGGTTAGACCGTAGTTTTCGGCCACCCATTTATAGTTGAAGGTTTGAAAGCGCATTTGCAGGCGGTGTTTCCACACCCCCATTCCCCACACAAAATATTTAGCAGCTTCGTCTTCCACACTTACCTCGCCACTTAGCAGGGGCAGTGCAAGCAACACCAACACACACAGGCAGGCATGGTGGTAGGCTTCGGTAAGTTGTTCTAAAGTATAATCGGTAATACCGCACTGCACTAAGCTGCTGTGGTATGTATGCAAACATTCTTCTTCTTCTCTTTGCAGGTGTCCGGCTTGCAGGCTTAACACTAAGAAGTAAGCGAGGTCGTAAACGGCCATGCCTTTACGCACCGCCTGCCAGTCTATAAACACAAAGCGGCCTTTACCATTTTGGGCGGGGAACATCATGTTACCGATGCGCGAATCGCCATGTATAATGGTTTGCGGGCGGTTCATGTACTTCCAGCTTTTGTTCAGAATAATGCGCGCGGCATTGCCCCAGCTAAAGGCCACTACCGAATCCATAAAATGCACGGTGCTTTCCTGAACTGGCATTACCTTGCCCATACGGGGCGATTGCTCATTCCAATAGCGTGCGTGCAGGGCAGCCATGCCTTCCACCGCCATGTATAAGTGTTCATTGGGCAGGGCTTCGTAAACGGTTTCCAAATACTCTTTCGAGTCGGCCATGTATTCGGTAATGAGGCACAGGTGGCCGGTAATAACTGATAGCTCGGAGCAATACACTTTGGGGGCGGGTAAACCGGCATCGGCTTTTACAAACAAGTGGTTGAAGTTTGCTTCCTTAATATGGTTTAACTGAAGGTTGAAGATGGCCTTGTTCCACACTGTGCCCATGAGGGGTGCGAACTTGGCAAAACACTTCAGGGTGTGGTTCTGTCCGTTAACAGAGTAATCCACTTGAACAATACCGGCATTAGAACGAAAAATAAGCGAGGGGTTAAGCACCCGGACTTTGTAGTCGGTTACTACCGCCTTCTGCGGAAGTGCCCCGCTTTGTTTCAGTTTGCCAATGCACCAATCCCGTTTGCGTTGCAGTTCGTCCACATCGCGCGGAAAAGGAAGCCGAAACTTTAGAAGCCTATCGAGCCAAACTAACAAGCAGGTACCAGCAGCCAAAGGCAGCAACACAAGCCACGAAAAGAATACCTGAATACGAGTGGAAAGAGGAAGATGCATGGATATTAAAGTAGCAAGCAAAGTAATAAAAGCAACAAACAAGAACTGTTCGACTCCTTCAAAGGCAAATGTTTGCAACCAAAATTTTTTACCGAAAATTTTGGCTAGCCCCTCTACGGGCAATGACCAGGCATTAGGTAGTTCTTTATACTATGAAGGTGTACATTTGAAAAAAATAGGTTGGCTACATTAACAAAGCAGCAGACTTCCGCAACGCAAAAGCGAAGGCGAAAAACTTGCCTAGAAGGGGTATAAAAAAGAAAAGTCCTGCCAGTAGGCGGACTTTTCTTTTTAGTAGTTCTTTAGTCTATTCTTCAAAACCTTCGCTGAAATCGGCAGGTGGGGCAGTTGCTGTTGAAGCAGGGCTTTCCTCTACTGTTTTTCGGCTCATTTTGGCTTCCAAACTCATGGTAGCATGAGGCACTACACGAAGCCTTTCTTTAGGAATTAACTTACCGGTTACACGGCAAATACCGTATGTTTTGTTTTCAATGCGCACCAAAGCCAATTCCAAGTTACGGATATATTGGTGCTGGCGGCTAATCTGATTCATCAGGTACTCCATTTCTGAAGTATCGGTACCTTCTTCCATGTTCCAGGCCTTGTTTCCTGCCTGACTTTCGGTATGATTATCCAATGACTCTTTCAGGTTTTTCAACTCTTCGCGGGCAACATTAAGTTTTCCCTCAATCAACTCTCTGAATTCTTTTAAATCTTCATCGCTATATCTCATTTGCGGTGTATTATACACATTCGGTTTAACAATAGTTTGATGCTGCGTATGATAAACCGGTCTTGATTCTTCTGGTTGGCTCAGTTTTGCTCTAGAGGAAACCTTTTTGCCGGATTTAACCGCTTTAGGAGCCCCAGCTTTCTTAACCGGTAACATCTGTTTTACTTCTTTTTTCTGAATTGGTTTGGCTGGTGTAGCTTTCGGTTGTACTACTTTTTTAGCTAAAGGTTTTGCTGCTTTTTTAGGAGCCGGCTTAGCCGCTTTTTCAGCTACGGGTTTTACCGCCTTTTTTGCAATGGGCTTAACCACTTTTTTAGGAGCGGGTTTTACCGCTTTCTTAGCTATGGGCTTTACTGTTTTGGGGGCATCAGGTTTTGCCTTTTTTGCAACGGGCATAGCTTTTTTTACAGGCTTGACCACCTTCTTGGCTTTAGGAACTACCTTTGGGGCAGGCTTAGCAGCCCTTTTAGCTATCGGTTTAGAAACCTTTTTAGCAACAGGCTTGGAGGATTTTTTGGCTGCGGGCTTGTTTTTGGATTTGGCAACAGACTTTGCTTTGGCCTTCTTTTTATCTTTTCCCATTTCAAAAAATTTAGCTGCGAATTTAACCAAATTCTTAATTGACGCCATAGTTGAAAATTGAGCCGCAAAAATAGAAAAGCGATTGAGAGTAACGGAGTTATCCTTAATGTTGGCAAACAGTGTTGGTGTTTAACAGGGGAAAACGATTTTTGTGCCGTTCATTTTTTTTTGAGTTTGAAGAAGCAGGAGTTCAGAGAATTTCTTACCGGGTTTCAATTGGCAGATAACGGCTCTCCTACAAAGGTGGAGCACTTGACCCATAATGGTAAGCAGTATCCTGTTTTTGTTAACGAGTTTTGGACTGCTAAACAAAGGCAGGCAAACCCGTTGCACGAGATTTCGTACCGTGCCTGTTTTAAGCCCCAGTTACCTAACTTTTTTATTGAGAAGTTTACCAAAGAAGAAGAAACTGTCTACGACCCTTTTAACGGGCGCGGCACCACTATTATTGAAGCCGCTTTAATGGGTCGGAATGTTATTGCCAACGACATTAATCCGCTGAGCCTTATGTTAAGCCGCCCTCGCATTTCGCTGCCAACTGTACAGGAAGTGGAAGCCCGCCTTTCTGAAATTCCTTTTAAAAAGAAACTTAGCGCAGGTATTGACCTGAGTATGTTTTACCACCCCGACACCGAAAGCGAAATTATTTCGCTTCGCAATTACCTAATGGAATTGAAGGAGCCCGACCCTGTAGATAACTGGATTCGTATGGTAGCTACCAACCGGTTAACCGGCCATTCATCGGGTTTTTTTTCCGTTTACACCCTGCCCCCAAACCAGGCGGTGAGTGCTAAACGCCAGAAAAAAATAAACAGCACACGGAAACAAAAGCCCGATTACCGCCATGTGAAGCAACTTATTCTTCGAAAATCGAAGCAGTTACTGAAGAAAGTGAGTGACGATACGCGCAAAACCCTCAGCAAAGTTTCGTGCCAAACCAACAATACCGATGCTTCACAAACCAAAGCCATTCAGCCAAACAGTGTGGCGCTAACGGTTACTTCTCCTCCATTTTTAGATATTGTGCAATACGCTGCCGATAACTGGCTACGCTGTTGGTTTAACAACATTGATGTAAAGGCAGTAGAGAAGAAAATAACCATGTGTAAAACGGTGGAAGACTGGGCAGCCAAAATGCAACTGGTGTTTAACGAACTATACCGCATAACTAAAAAGGGCGGCATAGTGGCTTTTGAAGTGGGCGAAGTGCGCAATGGTAAGGTAAAACTGGAAGAAACCGTGCTTACTCTTGGGCTTGCAGCCGGTTTTAGTTGCGATTGTATTTTAATTAACGAACAGGCGTTTACCAAAACCTCGAACATTTGGGGAGTAAGTAACAACCGCTTCGGCACCAATTCCAACCGCATTGTTGTTTTCAGAAAACAATAATTTCCTACAGCTGTTACCATTACTCAGCGACATAACCAAAGCCCTGGTTAAATGCCGAAAATCTCCCCGGATGGCGCTGGGAACTCCTCGTGTGGCTCCTACATGAGTATTCCGGCTATAGTGGCGGTCATCAGGTTGGCCAAAGTGCCCCCGGCTACCGCCTTTAAACCTAACTTGGCCAGGTCGCTTCTTCGCTCGGGTGCCATAGGGCTTAACCCGCCTATCTGTATAGCTATAGAACTAAAGTTGGCAAACCCGCACAGGGCAAAGGTGCTCATAAACACCGTTTTGTCCATTACAATTTTACTCTGCGCAATTAAAGTGGAAAGCTGCGAGTAAGCCACAAATTCATTCAGCACCATTTTAGTGCCCAGCAAACTGCCAAACTGAAAAGCCTCGGCCGGTGGCACCCCGATTACTATCCCCACAAACTGTAACACCATACCAAACACAAGTTCTAACCTTAGTGGCGAGCCGTATTGCGCCATGCACCAATCATTCAGGTGGGTAAGCACCCCTATTTTTTCAAAACCCCAGTTAAACATGGCAATCAGCGCCACAAAAGCCAGCAGCATACCGCCTACGTTAAGGGCTAACTGCAAGCCGCTGCCCGCGCCTTCTGCAGCGGCTTCAATCACGTTTTCTGCAGTCTTCTCTACTTCCACCTTTACTCCGCTTTTGGTAACAGGCTCTTCGGTTTCGGGCCATATAATTTTGGCCATAATCAGCGCAGCGGGGGCGGCCATTATACTGGCTCCCAGCAGTTGCTCGGCAAACTCAATTTTGGCGGCCATTATATCAATGCCCTTAGCTGCGGCAAACGAGGCCCCCAGCATTTGTATGTAAGCTGCCATTACGCCTCCGGCAATGGTAGCCATACCGCCAATCATAATAGCCAGCAACTCGCTCATGGTCATACTGCGTATAAACGGGCGAATCATTAACGGTGCTTCGGTTTGCCCTACAAATATGTTGGCCGTGCACGAAAGGCTTTCAGCCCCCGAAGTACCCATGAGTTTATACATTACCCAGGCCATGCCCTGTACTATGCGCTGCATAATGCCTAGGTGGTAAAGCACACTCATTACCGCGCTGAAGAAGATGATGGTAGGCAGCACCTGAAAGGCAAAGAAAAAACCTAAGGAGCCATCGGTGCCCGGGCTTTTGGCTAAATCGCCAAACACAAACGAAGCCCCGTTGGTGGTAAAGTCCAATACTTTTACAAAGCCGCGGCTAACTATGTTAAAGAACACCTTAGGCCAGCCCAGTGGCGAAAAGTAGGATGCCAGCAGGCTTCCCTTTAAAATTAGTATGGCAAAACCCAACTGTATAGAAAGGCCCACCCCCACCAGCCGCCAGTTAATGCGCTTTTTGTTGTTCGATAAAAGGTAAGCTAGGCCCACCAGCACCGCCATACCTAATACTCCGGTAAATCTTTCCATGTGTTTATCAGTTAGTGTAAACGAACATAAACCTTTGCTCTATTAAAAAGAGAAGCCCCTTTCGGGGCTTCTCCAATATAACTTATGATTGATTAAAAGTCGTCCACGCTGGTGTTCTTCTTGTAATCATCGCTGGCCTGCCAGCTGCTTTCAATAGTTAACTCGAAACGGCTTTTGGTTATCTCTTTCAAAGTAAAAGTTACATCCTTTACTAACCACTGGTAAATGTGGGTATCATCAACAATACTCTCGTTTTTAAAGTCGCCAAACTTGTAGGTAAGAATAAACTTCATGGCTTCTACCTGATCTACCGCTCCCTGCACAAACACTTTGTAAAAACGGCCTTCATCGTTAAACAGATAAAGTATACGGTCGCTTTTTACAGCACCAATAAAAATGTCATCGTTTTTTATGTAATAAGCATCGCGTATCAGCGACTGGCGGTCTTTTACAAACTCAATTTTCTTACCATCGCGAAAGCAGGAATCTTTGTGAACTCCCCAGAACACATTTCTGAAGTCGAGTACGGCATCGCTCTCGGCACTAAAAGCCGGTGCAGCCGCAAAAAGAATGGCAAACGCTAGCAATAATTTCTTCATTGGAATGATTTTTTGTTTTTGTTTTAGAGAACGCGAATATGCATTTTTTCCTTTTCGCTCATTCTATTTTTTTCCTTGTCGATTAAGCGGCATGTTGATAACTGCATGTGAGAATAGACAACGGTGTTTTAACAACGTTAAATACGTTGCAGGGCAATTAACATTCCTTAAGCGGCAAGGGTATTATTCCGCTAAAACAGGCTGCGCTTCTTTTTGCGTACGGAAGTACGAATAGCCCAGCAGCACGGCAAAACCCACAAAGGCAACAGCCGATGCCACCACCATTACATTAAACCAATTCATGTACCAGAAATAGTAAAAGGTATTCAGGCTTACCATTACCAAAACAAGGCGGGCATACTCGGCATAAATTATCCAGCGCTTGTTTTCGAAGATAGCTCCTATAATCAGCATGGTAATAAGTATAAGCACAAAAAACACCGCCTTGTAAAACATACTTATAGTGGTGTAGTAGGCCATATATTGCACGGTACCCCAAATCAGCAACACAAACTGTAGCGCTGCATACACCTTAAACCAAATGCTGCTGTCGGCATCGTATTTATGGTAGCTGGCGGCATCTACTTCTTTTACTTCCTGGTAGCCGCCTAAGTACGAAGGCAGCCATCCGGGGCGGGCCCAAATCATTTTCAGTTTATCGGCCAACTTCATGCTGCGCGCTGTCTTAAACATCTCTATGTAATAATGCAGGTTGGCCCAGGCCGGGTTCCAACTGTTAAGCGGGGTAGTAATGCCGTAGTAAATCTCTCCTTCTTTCTCTTCCTCTTTAAACGTTCCGAACAAGCGGTCCCAAATCATTAACAGGCCCGCGTGGTTCTTATCAATATACTTAGGGTTAATGGCATGGTGAACCCGGTGGTGCGAAGGTGTATTAAACCAGTATTCAAACCACGGGTGCAGTTTGCCCACCGCTTTGGTATGTATCCAAAACTGCGAAAGGGTGTGTATTACCGCAGCGGCTCCGAACGTAAGCGGTTCAAAACCCATTAAAGGGATAGGAAGAAATATGGGAAACGCCACCAGGTTATGAAACCACGACTGGCGCAATGCCACACTCAAATTATACTCCTCGCTTTGGTGATGCACTAAGTGTGCCCCCCAGAATATATTCATTTCGTGTCCCCAGCGGTGTGCCCAGTAAAACAGAAAATCGAACACCAGCAACGCTAACAAAAACGACCACCATGTAGTGGGAATTTTAAAGAACGCATAGTTATCGGCCACCCACACATACACTCCCAACAGCATGGCCTTAAACACCAAACCGAAAACCTGCTGCCCTATTCCTATCAGCAAATTAGTAATAGAATCATTCAGGCGGTAGTACTCCTTCTTTTTCAGGTAACCGTAAAACCACTCAATGCCCATTAACAAAAAGAAAAACGGAATAGCGTAAAGAATGTAGGCGGGGTTCATAATCTCAACTTTAGTATTGGGTAACCGAAAGTAAGTTTTTGAGTATTCATTTATAAAAATGATAGACGGGTATATTTCGGAAATGTTGTAGGAATTCCGCGGGAGGTGTGCCATTACCGTAAAATGTTCCGTTTGTTGAATCGTTTACTCCGGCAACATCGTTGTAAACCATATTTTCGAACCCTTAAAATAATGTATGGGCGAAGTAAAAATGAAGTTCCCTTCGGGCGCTGCTTCAAAGGAAGAACTGCTAAAATATATAGAACAGAAAAGGCTGAAGGATATTGACTGGCGCAAAGGCCGTGCTTTCTGCTTAGTGTATCATCCGGGCGAGGGTAGGGAGAAAACCATTAAAGCCGTTTACGAACAATACTTTTCCGACAATGCCCTGAACCCCACCGCCACGCCCAGCCTGGCCGAACTGGAAGCCGAAACCGTAAGCATGTGTGCCGATCTTTTTCACGGCAATGAAGACACCCGCGGCAACATAACCACCGGTGGCACCGAAAGCATACTGCTGGCAGTAAAAACAGCCCGCGACTGGGCAGCAAAAAACAAACCGAACATTAAACGCGCACATGTGGTGTTACCGGAATCGGCACACCCTGCTTTTATGAAAGCCTTCCATTACTTTAATGTAGACTTTACTCCCGTAAAGGTGGGCACCGATTACAAAGCCGATGTAGCCGCCATGCAAAAGGCCATTAACCCCAACACGGTATTGCTGGTAGCTTCGGCTCCTTCCTACCCGCACGGAGTAATGGACCCCATTGCCGAAATAGCATCGGTGGCAAAGCAACACGGATTACTGTTTCATGTAGATGCCTGCATTGGCGGATTTATTCTTCCGTTTGTAAAGGAATTGGGCTACCCCATTCCCGATTTCGATTTTGCGGTGGATGGGGTTACTTCCATCTCGGCCGATTTACACAAATACGGTTACTCTTCTAAAGGTTCATCGGTAATACTTTATAAAAATGCCGAGCTGCGTAAATCGCAGTTCTCGCTTTACACTAAATGGAACGGAGGCATTTATGCTTCGCCCACTATTACTGGTACGCGCCCGGGCGGAAGTATTGCCGGTGCGTGGGCAGCCATTAAAGCCATAGGCCGC
>CAZLXD010000098.1:0-10908 GCA_964563185.1 uncultured Chitinophaga sp. | reverse complement strand
AAAGTTTTTTGGAAGAAAACAAATTGCCGCAAAATGTTGTTTGCTGTTGCATCGGGAACACCACGGCTGAGTATCTTAAAGAGCGTTGCCCCGCAGCAAAGATTATTGTACCCGAAATTCCTATGACCGTTGAAATGCTGAAGCATACCATCAGCTACCTAAAAACAGAAAAGAAAGTATGAGTGAACTGAAAAACGATTTGTTACTGAAAGCATTGAGAGGTGAAACGGTATTGCGCCCACCGGTTTGGATGATGCGCCAGGCAGGGCGTTACCTGCCCGAGTATTTGGAACTGAAAGCCAGGTATGACTTTTTTACCCGGGTAGAAACCCCCGAACTTGCCTGTGAAATTACCCTGCAACCCATTGATATTATCGGCAGCGATGCCGCCATTATTTTTTCCGACATACTGGTTATACCACAGGCACTTGGTGTAAAGGTGCTGATGGAAGAAGGCAAAGGCCCCTTGCTGCCCGATGTAGTTAAAACACAGGCAGACATTGACAAACTGCAAACAGATGGCGCTGCCGAGAGATTAGATTATGTGTGTAAAGCTATATCGCTCACTAAGCGCGAACTGAACGGACGCGTGTCCCTGATTGGTTTTGCGGGAGCGCCCTTTACTATTCTCTGTTACATGGTGGAAGGTAAAGGCAGCAAAACGTTTGATAAGGCAAAGCAGTTTTGTTTTACGCAACCGGAATTGGCACATCAGCTTCTTCAAAAAATAACCAATACTACCATTGAGTATTTAAAAGCGCAGGTAAAAGCAGGTGCTGATTGTGTGCAGGTGTTCGACAGTTGGAGCGGCATGCTTTCGCCCGCAGATTTTAATACGTATGCGCTGCCTTATCTGAAACAGATTTCGGATGCGCTCAGTCCGTTGTGCCCTGTTATCCTTTTCCCTAAGGGCAGTTGGTATGCGTTAAAGGAGTTAGCCAATACATCCGCCTCTGCATTGGGAATTGACTGGACGGTTACTCCCGAATTTGCCCGCGCACAAACTTCCTGCAACATTACTTTACAGGGTAATTTTGACCCCGTAAAACTGTTGCTGCCCATTCCTGAATTACAGAAGGAAGTGAAGAAGATGATTGATGGATTTGGCGTGCAACGCTACATTGTGAATTTGGGGCACGGCATACTGCCGCACATTCCGGTGGCACATGCTAGGGCGTTTGTAGAGGCGGTAAAAGAATATGAGGGATGAACGATGAGAGATGAGGGATGAACGATGAGAGATGAGGAATGAATGATGAGTAATGAGGATTGATGATGTTTGTTTGATTTTAAGCAGGTACACATGTTTCTTGAATTAGCACACACACAAATCGAAGCCTATTCTGTAACAAGAAATTTGGCTGTGGAATGTTACAAGTTGACAAATACATTTCCTGCTGATGAGCGCTTTGGTTTAACTCAGCAAGTATGCAGGGCTGCTGTTTCCATTCATTTGAATTTAGCGGAGGGTTGCTCAAGAAAATCGGAGGCGGAACGAAAGAGGTATTTTGAAATTGCAAGAGGTTCACTTATTGAAATTGATGCCGCACTTGATGTGGCTTCCGATTTGGGCTACTGCAAAAAAGAAAGTCTGGAACAACTAGGAATACATATGGTTAATTGTTTCAAAAATTTAAGCGCTTTAATCAAGTCAATCACCTATTAAAATTCATTACTCATTATTCATTGCTCATCCCTGATTACTCATCATTCATCATGCAAAGACGAAACAGAACACTACGGCAGTCAGCAGCCATTCGCGAGTTGGTGGCAGAAACTAAAGTTAGTCCGAACGACTTCATCGTTCCCCTGTTTGTAACAGAGGGGAACAGTGTAAAGGAAGAAATCTCTTCCATGCCCGATTACTACCGATTGAGTTTAGATAATCTGAAAGCGGAGGTAAATGAGTTGTGGAGTCTGGGGCTGAAAAGTGTGTTGCTGTTTGTAAAAGTGCCTGATAATCTGAAAGATGATAATTGCTCCGAAGCACTGAACAAAAACGGATTGATGATTCGCGCCATACAAGCCGTAAAGGAAACTCAGCCCGAAATGTGTGTAATGACCGATGTGGCGCTCGACCCCTTTTCACCGCACGGGCATGATGGTTTAGTGAAGGGATATGAAATTCTGAATGATGAAACGGTGAAAGTCCTCTCGGAGATGAGTGTGCTTCACGCATCAGCGGGTGTCGATTTTGTCGCTCCCTCCGATATGATGGACGGAAGGGTGAAAGCCATTCGCTCTGCTTTGGAGCAAAGCGGTTTCACTAAAACCGGTATTCTTTCTTACAGTGCCAAATACGCTTCGTGTTTTTACGGTCCCTTCCGCGATGCTTTGGATAGCGCTCCCGGCTTTGGCGATAAGAAAACTTACCAGATGGATTACCGGAACCGCACCGAGGCTATCAAAGAAGTTACTGATGATGTAAATGAAGGTGCTGATATAGTGATGGTAAAGCCTGCCGGTGCTTATCTCGACATTATCCGCGAAGTAAAGAATATGGTGAATGTGCCGGTGGCTGCATATCAGGTAAGCGGTGAATACGCCATGATAAAAGCAGCTTCGCAGCGTGGCTGGTTAAACGAACAGGCGGCAATCGCTGAATCACTAACCGCCATTAAACGTGCAGGTGCCGATTTGATAGCGAGTTATTTTGCGAAAAGTTTTGTGAAAAATTTAAAGTGAAAAGGATGACCACTGATAATAGCAAATCTCTTTTTGAAAAAGCGCAACGGTTCATTCCGGGAGGGGTCAATTCTCCTGTCCGTGCATTCAAGCAGGTGGGCGGCACCCCCGTATTTTTTAAATCGGCAAAGGGCGCTTATCTGTTCGATGAAGACGGCAACAGCTACATTGATTTAATGAACTCGTGGGGCCCCATGATACTCGGCCATGCACACCCCGAAGTAACCAAGGCAATAGCAGAACATCTGCAACACTCTACTTCCTTTGGCGCACCTACTTCTCTGGAAGTAGAAATGGCGGAACTGATTGTAAGCATGGTGCCTAATGTAGATATGGTGCGCATGGTTAGTTCGGGCACCGAAGCCTGTATGACTGCCATTCGGTTGGCGAGAGGATACACGGGCAAGAACAAAATTGTAAAGTTTGAAGGCTGCTACCACGGCCACAGCGATGCCCTGCTGGCAAAAGCTGGAAGCGGGGTGGCTACTTTGGATATTCAACAGGTTCCCGGAATACCTTCAGCGGTGCTGGCCGATACCATTACGCTTCCTTACAACTATGTAAATGCTGTGGCGGAAGTTTTTGCAAAACACAAAAATGAAATTGCTGCGGTAATTGTAGAGCCAGTGGCGGGCAACATGGGCTGCATAGTGCCCGAAGATGATTTTTTACCCGGCTTGCGCAATTTGTGCGATGCAAATAATGCCGTACTCATTTTCGATGAAGTAATGACCGGCTTTCGCTTAGCACCCGGTGGCGCGCAGGAACTGTTTGGCGTAAAAGCCGATTTAGTTACCTATGGAAAAGTAATAGGCGGAGGGATGCCTGTGGGTGCTATTGCCGGCCACACCGATATTATGAATCAACTGGCACCTGTAGGAAAAGTTTATCAGGCCGGCACCCTGAGCGGAAACCCCGTAGCCATGATATCCGGCTATACCATGCTCAGCATACTAAAGCAGCACCCCGAGCACTATATTCATTTAAACGCCATCACCACCTCGCTGGCCGATGAGTTGCGCAAGTTGGCAGCGAAGAGCAGAGTTCCGCTAACGGTGAATCAATTAGGTAGCATGCTAAGTTTACACTTCACCGATAAGCCTGTCCGCAATTTTACCGATGCTGCTGCCGCCAACAACGAACGCTTCAAACAGTATTTCCACTACCTGCTCGAAGCCGGTATCTATCTGCCGCCTTCTCCCTTCGAAAGTTGGTTTATCAGTGTGGCCATCACAGAGTCCGAAGTTGCCAAAGTGCTTCATGCCACTGCAGAGTTTTTTAAAGGAATAAGCAGCCGGTAAAACATAATCTTGTATTAGGCTGTTCAAATCCTATCCTAAAGCACTCTCTGCGGCAGCAATTATCACCTTTGCGATTGCGCTACCAATACTGAATACGGCACAGTAGTTGATTTTTACGAAGCAGCCGGGTACAATTGTTTTAAGAACTGGTAGTGAAAGCTGTGTTTAGCTGCTGTGGTAGTGGGCTAAAATGCAAAAGGTGCTAATGCTTACTGCATTAACACCTTCCACCTTTCGCACTTTCGGACGTATTGCTTAGGCAGCTACACCGCCTTCGGCACAAACAATCACTTTGTTATTTAAGCACTCCACAAACCCACCATTAATGGTAAAGTTTTTCAGCTTGCCGTCCATGCCATTCACCTTTACGGTGCCTTTGCCAAGGGCTGAAATAAGCGGGGCGTGCTTATCTAATATTTCGAACAAACCATCCACCCCGGGGAGTTGCACTAAAGTAGCTTCTCCGGTAAACAGCTTTTTTTCGGGTGTAAGAATTTCTAAAATCATCTTCTGTAAGTCCCCTTTAGGGGATTTAGGGGTTTATTTACTTGCTTCCGCTAACAATTTTTCTCCTTTCTCAATAGCTTCTTCAATAGAACCTACCAGGTTAAAGGCTGCCTCAGGATACTTATCTACTTCGCCATCCATAATCATATTAAAGCCTTTGATAGTTTCTTCAATAGGCACTAATACTCCCTTTAAGCCGGTAAACTGCTCGGCCACGTGGAAAGGCTGCGACAAGAAACGCTGCACACGTCTTGCACGGTGAACTACCAGTTTATCTTCCTCGCTCAATTCATCCATACCAAGAATGGCGATGATATCCTGCAATTCCTTGTAACGTTGAAGAATTTCCTTTACACGCATAGCGCATCCGTAGTGAACATCGCCCAGTACGTGTGCGTTCAAAATACGTGAAGTAGAATCCAGGGGGTCTACCGCAGGGTAAATACCCAACTCGGCAATCTTACGGCTAAGTACCGTAGTAGCATCCAAGTGGGCAAAGGTAGTAGCCGGAGCCGGGTCAGTTAAGTCATCGGCAGGTACGTATACCGCCTGAACAGAGGTAATTGAACCACGCTTGGTAGAAGTAATACGCTCCTGCATCAATCCCATTTCGGTAGCAAGGGTTGGTTGGTAACCTACCGCTGAAGGCATACGGCCAAGTAGAGCCGATACCTCAGAACCTGCCTGAGTGAAACGGAAGATGTTATCGATAAAGAACAGGATATCGCGTCCGCCTTTAGCATCGTTCTTGTCTCCATCGCGGAAGTACTCCGCAATAGTTAAACCTGAAAGGGCCACACGGGCACGTGCTCCCGGTGGTTCGTTCATCTGTCCGAACACCAGCGTAGCCTGCGACTGAGCCAAAGCAGAAGCATCTACTTTGCTTAAGTCCCATCCGCCTTTTTCCATGCTGTGCTTAAACTCCTCACCGTATTTTACTACGTTACTTTCAATCATTTCGCGCAAAAGGTCGTTCCCTTCGCGGGTTCTTTCGCCCACACCGGCAAACACCGAAAGACCTGCATAAGCCTTGGCGATGTTGTTGATGAGTTCCATGATAAGAACCGTTTTTCCTACACCCGCACCACCAAACAAACCAATTTTACCTCCCTTGGAGTAGGGCTCCAAAAGGTCAATTACCTTAATACCGGTGTAAAGAACTTCCGATTCGGTAGCCAAATCTTCGTAAGCCGGAGGCATACGGTGGATAGGGTAACCGCCTTCTTTTGAAACGGGAACGTTAATACCGTCAATAGCCTCGCCAATTACGTTGAACAAACGGCCTTTAATAGACTCGCCAACCGGCATGGTAATAGGCGCACCTAAGTCGGTAGCGTCCATTCCCCTTCTTAAACCATCGGTAGAATCCATGGCCACGGTTCTTACACCGTCTTCTCCAAGGTGCTGCTGCACTTCCAGAATAATCTTCTGTCCGTTTTCTCTTGTTACTTCAAGAGCGTTCATAATTTGCGGAAGCTTATTGCTTTCGCCCTCAAAACTCACGTCCACAACCGGACCGATGATTTGCTTGATTTTACCAACGTTAGCCATTATATCTTAGGATTTGTCTTTTAAAAGGCGGTGCGAAAATAAGGCTAAAAGGGAATTTTCAAAATGAATTTCCCACCTACCTCTCCTTGAGTGGAACAAAGTTCGGTATCTGCACTTTTCGGGCATCGTAAAAGGGCAGGGACAGCCGTTCATAGGCCTTAAAGGAGTCAAGGTCAAAAGGCAGCAAAGCCACAGGTAAATGATTCTTTTTAACATGCCTTTCCAAAAAAAAGGTTTGAAAAGGGTCGGTGGCTACGGCTACCTTTTTAAAGCCCAGGCTGTCGGCTAACAACAAACCGTAATCTACGTTTTCGGTGGTGTGCAGGGCGCGGGTTTCGGCAAAGGTGTGTTGGGCAGGTATGCCCATTAAAGCCGAAATGGCCTTCATTATCTCTGCTTCTGTATAAGGAGTATGCACCGCTGAGCCGGAGTAAATAATGTTTTCTACAATACCTTTATCAAACAAATTCTTCGACCACAGCATCCTTGCTTTAAACAAGTTGTTCGGAACGGGAGTATCGTACGGCAGGCCGGGTATTATTACTGCATCATAAGGCGCACTCATAGCATTTTGTGTATACAAATAGCGGATGTGCTGCTTAAAAAAATAGGAAACCACCACTACGGTAATGCCTACAACAAACAAAACAATAACAACAATGCGCACAGCCTTCACGCGGCTAATTTAATCAGTAGCCGGTTTTGCATCCTGTAGAGTAACTGTGGTAAGGCGCTCGTCCGTACGGTTTTTCAGAGGCACAAAGTTCTGAACGTACGCATCGGCATAATTAATGGCCGGCAATGGGCGGTTAAAGGTCTTCATCGAATCTAACTGAAAAGGAAGCAGGGCCACATTCAGCTTCCTGTCCTTAATATGCAGGCTTAGAAAAAGGCTTTGAAAAGGATCGGTGGCTACCGCTACCTTTTTAAAGCCTAAACTGTCGGCAAGCTCCATTCCGTAGTCCACATTCTCTGTGCTGTGCAGGGCATGGTATTCTATAAAAGTATTCTGTGGCGGTATGCCCATGGAGTCGGCTATCATTTTCATTGCCTTCCCTTCCACAAACGGAGTATGCACTGCCGAGCCGGAAAAGATGATGTTCTTGGCAATTCCGGCTTCGTACAAGTGCTTGGCCCAATGCATCCGCGCCAGCAAAATGCGATTAGGTTTTACGCTGTCGTAAGGTATGCCCGGAACAATAATGGCATCGTAAGGAACATCAGAAACATAGCGATGGTATGTTTTAGAAGCAGTGTAGTTAATAATGCTGCACGAACTCAACAGCATGCCCGCTACAAGTGTAAGTAAAAGGTTGGTTGTTTTTTTCATAGGTAATGTTGCTCCTGTAACTGCTTTTAATTGTAAACAACATACTGCTGTAAAAAGTTTGAAGGAGTAAGATCCTACACACAGTTAACGTTCAGTTTCTGAAAACTATTGTGTAGTATTACCATAATGAAGATTTTCAGAGTAACCGGCTCCCTTTTAGAGGAAGAATTTCTGAACCTGCCTTTTAGCATTTATAAAGGCGATGCCAACTGGATAGCGCCCCTAAAACAGGATGTTCAGAAGGTGTTCAACCCGCGCAAAAACAAAATGTTCAGCCACGGTGAATGCGAACGCTGGATTTTACAGGATGATACCGGAGTAACTATCGGGCGAATTGCAGCTTTTGTTAATCACGATACTGCCTTTGCCGAAGAGCAGCCTACAGGGGGCTGCGGCTTTTTTGAATGTGTTAACAATAAGCAAGCGGCATTTCTTTTGTTCGATACCGCTAAGCAGTGGCTGCAGGAGCGGGAAATGGAAGCCATGGACGGCCCCGTTAACTTTGGCGAACGCAATGCCTGGTGGGGTTTATTGGTCGAGGGCTTAACACCGCCTACCTATCAAATGAATTACAACCCGCCTTATTACATAGAATTGTTCGAAGCTTACGGCTTCAAAGATTACTTCCAACAGTATTCATACACGGTTAGTGTTAATGCGCCACGGCCTGAGCGATACAACGGAATTGTGGAACGTTTGCAGAAGAACGGAGAATACACCTTCCGCCATTTGGAAAAAGGAAAGCTGAAACAATACGCTGCCGACTTCCGCAGTATTTACAACCGCACCTGGAAGTTCCTGCCCAACTTTAAGGAAATGAGCGAGGAGCAGGCCTGGAGTGTGATTAAAAGTATGCGCCCGGTAATGATTGATTACCTGTGCTGGTTTGGCTACCATAAGCAGGAACCGGTGGCACTCTTTATTATGCTGCCCGAACTGAACGGATGGTTTAAATACCTCAACGGCAACCTGAACATTTGGGGCATGCTGAAATTTCTTTGGCTGAAAACTTTTGACCGCAGCAACCGAAAAGTATTCGGTATTATTTTCGGAGTGGTGCCCGAACACCAAAAGAAAGGGCTGGAAGCCGCCATTGTTTTAGCAGCCGACAAAGTAGTGCGCTCTAAAAACCGTTGGAATGAAATTGAACTGGTATGGGTAGGCGACTTTAACACCCGCATGATGCGCACCTGCGAAATACTGGGAGGCAAAATCACCAAAACACATATTACTTACCGCAAGTTGTTTGATGAAACAAAGGAGTTTAAGCGGCACCCGGTAATTGAGTAATCTGCTCCCATCCCTTGCATGGGAAACCCCGTAAGGGGTTAAGCGGCCTTATTATTCTCTAGAGCTATGGTTGCTATATCCTCAATAGTAAAAGTGTCTCCCTCTTGCAATTGAAGCAAACTGCAATTAAACACTAAATAGTTGTGCAACTGCTCTCCGCTTTTCAGTGTAATGCTTACCTTCTGATAACCCATACCGCTTTCAGGCAATTGTATCAGTTGCTCAACAAATTTTTCCGGTAGTTCTATTCTGCTTGTTTTCATGGCTTCATAAATTCACCATACTTTACCATACCAAGATACGTTTTTTTTGAAGTTCCGTTCGGAAACACCACCTCTTTCCCTCCACCTCGTTTACCAAAATCAGGCTCTACCGTTCCTTTCTGCAATTTATCGCCCAACAAAGGTTTAGTATAAAACGAAAACTTAATTGTTTCATCATTGGGTAATGCATAACGCTCCACAGGGTTATCGTTGCCTTTAACACATAAAACATAATCATCCTCAGTAGTGGCGTACGTTCCCGCTACAAAACATCCATTCACCTTATCAACCCTTCTGTCATTTTCATAAGCCGATAGCCGTACAAAACGTTCTATCCCGTTTGCGCTCGCTATCGGTGCATCCTTAGCCGGTGCTTGCGGCCAAAGGTTTGCTTCATTAAGTATATTATGCCACTCTCTCCGTTCAACTACTTTGTTTAGTGTCATCACCTTCAACTCCGCTTTTGCCTTTAGTGCAGCAAAGCGTTCGTGCTTATACAATCGGTTATATGTGTATACATCATCTATCGGCAATCCGATTTCGGCATTTAATATCATCAAACGGTGTACAGCATACAGTAAAGGGAACCGCACCTCCGCTATCTGATAACCCATGCCTGTTTCTGGCATCCTCAATAGTTGGCTTTGCATCGAACTGCTTATGGAATATATCATCTCTAAACGTTTTTAATAAGGGTTTACAATAGTCTCAGTGTTTGGCTCCGGTTTTATTCTATCTGTTGGTATATCAATTAATCCCTTTATTCTTTCAACGGTGGCCTTAGGGTCTTGGTAAATTACTTTTACCCTTTCCATAGACAACTCATTAAACAACAGCCTGTCAACCTCACTGTTAAAACTCGGAAACGAATATCCTACAACCACTAACTCATCCGTTTGTCTGAAAATCTCCTTTGCCCTCTCTCTGGCGTTATTCGATTGAGCATTATCATTCTCCCACGCATAGTTAATATGTCCCGTAAAATCAATGCTTTCTCTAGTAATAGAATCTTTAAACGTCATAACACTTTCGAACACCTCTTTTAAAGTTTCCCCTTCAACCCTGTCTGTAATAGGCATTTCTTTTTTGGTTTTACTTCCGTCTGCTTCTCTTATCTCAACTGTGTAGTGTGCATGGTAACCATTCAGGTGGCAAACACTCAATGGTGTTTTACTAAAACTGCTGTAGCCGAGCAGTTCTGCTATATCTTCCCACTCCGTACGTTCAGCACAAAACATTCTGAAAGCGCGCTCTATCTGGAGGTCATAGTTCCACGTTACAAAATGCACATTGTCCTTTAGCTTGGTATTGTTTTCCCCCCTTTCGGTTAGGGCGGCAACAAGTGCAATGAGCCTTTTGTCTATAGCATCAAACTCTACCTTAAAGTTTTCTGGCGATGCTTTCATTTGTTCCCAAATGGTAAAAAACAAACTGATGCTAGTTTTTAAATCCCGGAGTTCTTTATAATTCCCATTAAGCCATAATTTTTTCGCGTAGGTATCTACAGTACCATATTCCTTGCCTTTCTCTCCAAAGTACCCCATCTGCCAAATCCAGTAAAACATATCATGTTTCTTAAACTCTTCTCGGTTTCTAAAGTTATTTGGCACCAATTGTTGATGTAAAACAATTAGCATTTTTGCAACACTTATCATCTTCTCGTTAAGCGCAGCAAGTATAGGGCAGGCATAAAAGCTTGCACCCGCACCAAGTAAATAAGTAACTTTTTTCATTGTTTATATTTCCTATTAAGTCCCTCTCTCCGGCCTCTGAGAAATGTGCGTTAAAAAGTTTACGGAGCGAAGCGTAAAATCCGATTGATTCCTCTAAAAATCAAACAGAGTTATCAATTCGGATTCACGAACTCCTTTAAAAAACAAACAGAAGGTGAGTAAAAAGAAATGCTGTCTGAGCGAAGCCAGGCCGTCAGCCGGGCGCGAGTTCATTTCTTTTTAGCGGAGCAGAGTAAACTTTAGCAACA
>CAZLXD010000097.1:0-11043 GCA_964563185.1 uncultured Chitinophaga sp. | reverse complement strand
CAACCCCGGTACAAAACACCAATAACATTAGTAACCTGCCTGCCGGTAGCTATGCGGTAACAGTTACCGATGCCAATACCTGTTCAAGCAGCGCTTCAGTGAATGTGCAGCAGCCGCCTACTCCAGTTTCAGCAAGCACCACTCCAACCCATGTTTTGTGCTATGGAAATACTACCGGCAGTGTATTGGCAAATGCCACCGGTGGAATTCCCGGATATACCTATAGCTGGAACACTACCCCCACTCAGGTAACCGCTAACGCCATTAACCTGCCCGCAGGAAACTATACCGTAACTGTTACCGACTCGCTTAATTGCAGCACTACCTCCGCAGCTACTATCAACCAACCGGCAGCACCATTGTCGCTGCAAGAGGCCCATGCAGATGTATTATGCTTTGGCGCTGCTACAGGCAGTGTTTCCGCTACACCAACTGGCGGAACTTCAGGCTATACATATAACTGGAACACCACACCGCAACAATCTGCCTCTACTGCCGCCAACATTCCGGCAGGAAGTTACACGGCCACCGTAACCGATGCCAACAATTGCACAGCTACTGTTACATCGGTAGTTTCACAACCAGCTACTCCTGTAACTGTGGCCACCTCATTAACCCAACCGCTTTGTTTCGGGCAGGCAGCAGCCTCAGCAACAGCTATTGCTACCGGAGGAACTTCGGGCTACAGCTATTTATGGAATACCACACCTACCCAAAGCACTTCAACTATTTCAAACATACCGGCCGGCACTTACACCGTTACCGCTACCGATGCGAATAGCTGCACAGCTACCAGCACTATTGTTGTATCTCCCCCTCCTACTGCGCTTACTGTTACTACAAGCGTAGTAGATGTGTTGTGTTTCGGATTGTCAACCGGTAGCATTACGGCAACCGCCAGCGGCAGTTACGGCAACTACTCATACTCCTGGAATTCTTCACCCGTACAAAATATGGCTACGGCTGTTAACCTGCCTGCAGGCAGCTACTCTGTTACAGTTACCGATACCGTTGGATGTTCCGCTACTGCCGGCAATGCAGTGGCACAACCAACAGCACCATTAGCACTTACCACCACAAAGGTAGATGTATTATGCTATGGCGATGCTACGGGAAGCACTACGATAACCGCTATAGGAGGCACCCCGGTATATAGCTACCAGTGGAGTACCCAACCTGCACAGAATACAGCCACAGCCGCCAGCCTTATCAGTGGGCCTTATAGCATAACTGTTACCGATGCCAATAACTGTACAGAAACAGCTTCCGTTATCATCAATCAACCTGCGGCTCCGCTAACTGCCACGCACACGGCAGTCAACATTCCATGTAACGGTATGAACAACGGAAGCATAAACTTGCTTACCACAGGTGGCACACCGAACTATAGTTACCAGTGGAGTGTAACGCCTTCCGTGAACGCACCATCGGCTAACGGACTTTCACCCGGCAACTATGGAATTACTGTAACTGATGCCAACAACTGCACCTTCGCTATCAGTAATATGGGTATCACCGAGCCTTCTTTGCTAACTATCAGTCCGGTGGTAACCAATGTATCGTGCCCTAACCACAGCGATGGAAGTGTTGTTACCAATACCGCAGGAGGAACTTTACCTTATACGTATAACTGGAGCAGTGGCAGTTCAGCCGCTGATTTATTAAACATCAACGGAGGCAGCTACCTGTTGACTGTTACCGATAACAACGGATGTTCACTTACCGATAATTTTACGGTAACCGAACTGCCCGGTGTTTCTGTAAGCGGAGTGCCTGTAAATGTTTTATGCTACCCCTTACAAAACGGGTACATCACCCTTAGCGCAACATCTTCCTTTATGCCTTTGCAGTATATCTGGAGCACCGGACAAACTTCACAAAGCATATCTTCTCTTGATACAGGAACATACTCTGTTTTAGTAACAGATGCCCACGGCTGCACTGCTACTGAGGTGTTTCATATTGGTAATGATTCTGTTTTCAGTATTGATGCCACACCCGATGTAGTTACTATTGATTTGGGCGAAACAGTCAATCTTAACGTTCAGCCAATTGGCAGTTCGTTTGGTTCGGTGTTATGGACTCCGTCTTATGCGCTTAATTGCTCCGATTGTATTTCCACTATTTCATCACCGGTGGAAAGTGTAACCTACCATGTAACCGGCACCGATGTAAACGGATGCATTGCCTATGATACTGTAAGGATTAATGTAGTGCCCAAGTATGTGGTATTTGTGCCGAATGTGTTTACCCCTAATGGCGATGGCGCTAACGATTACTTTGAAGTATTCGGAAACAAGGATGCCTGGAAACAGTTTAATGTGCAGGTATTTAACCGCATTGGCGAAAAGGTATACGAAAGCAACGACATGAACTTTAAATGGGATGGCACTTTTAAAGGAGTGTTGCAAAACCCTGCCGTATTTGTTTATCTGGTGAAGGTCGTTTACATTGACAACTACAGTGAGAAACTTTTTAAGGGAAGCGTTACACTGCTCCGTTAGAAATGATTTCTTCCAAATGAATTTCCTTTTCTATTTTCAGCCTATAAACCGCACAATACTATGATGAAAAAGATTACACCCTTATTAACTCTGCTTCTTTTCAGCGCATTTTCCTTTACCGTCAATGCTCAGTATTGCGGAGGTTCCGGCACCGGAGTTTGTACTGCCCCTGCCACATTACCTGCTATTGGGTTTTATCCGCCTTACGATAGCTTAGAATGTGCAGTGATAGGAACCGCTTATGACGAAACTATCAGCTTTTTGGCTCCAACCACTGTTACTCAGGGAGGAACTACATATAATTTGAACTACATACGGGTCGATACTCTAGGTAACCTTCCGTGTGGTTTGTGTTGGCGAATGGGAAATGCCAATAACCAAATTAGTGGAGGGGGAACCGGTTGCGTACGCATATCGGGCACCACCTTCGATGCACCGGGCCAATATAAAATCCGTGTAATTGTAACTGCCAACGTACAAGTGGGCCCATTTCCTGTAAATGTTGCCAACCAAAATGCCGAATCATTAGGAGTAAAGTATTGGGCGCGCGTACAATCAACCAATGGCTCTTGCCCAAATGTTGATACCCTGGCAGTAGGAAACACCGCTACCATTCCGGGTTCCATTGCAACACCATCCATTTCAGGAGCAAGTGCAATTTGTTCAGGAGCAAGTACTAACCTGAGCGTTACGGGAGGAACGTACTATGCTTATAAGTGGTCAACCGGTGCAAGCACTTCCACTATTAGTGTTAACACAGGAGGCACTTACACGGTTACAGTTTATGGCAACTGTGCTTCTGCCACTGCTACCAAAACTATTACTGCCAGCAGCCCCACCCCATCTATTACACACAATGGCCCTACTACTTTCTGCCAGGGAGGCAGTGTAACGCTGGATGCCGGGGCAGGATACTCCGCCTATAACTGGAATAATGGTTCTACTTCACAAACTATTACTGTATCAACAGGAGGCAACTACAGCGTAACGGTTACTCAAAACTCCTGCACTGCCAGCGATGTTGAAACTGTTACGGTGAACAATGCTGCCGCTTCTATCACTCCATCAGGTACTGTTACCATCTGTTCAGGAAGCAGTGTTACTTTAGATGCCGGTGTACCCGGTGCAGCATACGTTTGGAGTAATTCTGCCACCACACAAACCACTTCGGTGAATAGCGCAGGCACCTACAGCGTTACAGTAACACAAAACGGATGTACCGCTACCGATAATGTTACCGTAACCGTTTCGGCAAATCTGGCTCCTAACATTACGCCCGCAGGCCCTATCAATATATGCCCGGGTGGAACTGAAACGCTGGATGCCGGTGCCGGATACGATACCTACCTATGGAGCCTGGGAGACAATACTCAAACACTTCAGGTAAGTTCGGCAGGCACGTATTCAGTTACCGTTACACAGGGTTCCTGTAGTGGAAGCGGATCAATAACTGTAACAGATAATTCCATTCCACTAAGTATCGCTATATCCCCTTCGGGGCCGGTTGCATTGTGTGCGGGCGATGCGGTTACGCTGGATGCCGGTGCAGGATACACCTCTTATAACTGGAGCAACACGGATCAATCGCAAACCATTACTGTAACTGCTAACGGTACTTACAAAGTAACTGCCGTTGATAATGGCTGTTTTGGCGTTGATTCCGTTTTAGTAACCGTAACCCCTATTCCAAGCCCGGCAATCAGCCCTTCGGGCACACAGAGTATTTGTGCGGGAGAAACTATAACACTAGATGCCGGTGGCGGTTATGATTCCTATGCTTGGAGCAATGGGGCTACTACCCAAACAGTTTCCGTTACAGCTAACAATACGTTGGATGTTACAGTTACTGACAATGGATGTACCGGTGCAAGTTCTAACTCCACTATAGTAACGGTTAATCCGGTTCCAACCGCTACTATAAATTCATTTACCGATATTAACAGCAACTACGTGTTTGTAGCTAATCAGGATACTGCATATACATACGACTGGTTTTACGGAAGCAGTGACTCTACTACTTCAGTAACAAGCCTTGGAGTAAATAACGACACATTGTTAGGGAGTTGTTTTCAAGGAGGATTCTATGCAGTAGAGATTACTAACCAATACAACTGCTCAATGGTTTCCGGTTATATTTTTGAACCCATCTGTGAAGGGGTAGGGGATTTGCTGAACGTATTGAATGTTTCTATACAGCCTAATCCTGCTAAAGAGCAACTGCAATTGAGTTACGAATTGAACGCTAACAGCAGTGTTCAGATTTTTGTTTCCGATATTTCGGGTAAGCGAGTGGCGGCCACGAGCATTGCTGCTAAGTTAAAAGGAACTAACATTGAGCTGATTGATGTTTCAGGTTTAGCGCAAGGCATTTACACGCTCAGCATACTTTCCAACAACGGAAACTACCATGCTAAGTTTATTAAAGAATAACCATCCTATTGGAACCGGGATAGTAAAAGCGGAGGCACCCGGCCTCCGCTTTTTGTTTTTACCGGGCAGGTAAAATTATCCTCCGTTTTTAGTTGTAAGATTTTTGTTATTAGATTCATTACATGAAAAGAACCTTACTCCTGCTTTTCTGTTGCAGCAAGCTGCTTATTGCACAGGCACAGTCCGGTTGTTCTTCGCTGCGATATCAGCAACCTGTTTTTGACAGTGTGGTTTTTTCCAACGGCATTTACTTTGGCACAGCTACTCCTTACGGAGCATTGGCTTTGCCACAAGACCTTTACCTTGACTTCTACGAACCGTATGGTGACACACTTACCAAGCGACCACTTATCGTTTTTCAGTTTGGCGGAGGCTTTGCCATAGGCTGGCGGGCAGAACCTGTTATACCCGACTTTTGCCGTTTTTTTGCAAGGCATGGTTATGCAGTTGCCAGCATTGATTACCGGCTGGGCTTTAATGTGGATTCGCAAAGTACGGTTCGGGCTATGTACCGCGCTATGCAGGATGAACGCGCTGCCTTGCGTTTTCTGGCAGCTAACGCCCAGCAGTTTGGTATTGACACCAACAATATTTTTTTAACCGGCACCAGTGCAGGTTGCTTTTCTGCCTTAGGTAATTGCTTTATGAGCGAAGCCGACCGCCCTGCAACTACTTATGGCTACTGGCTGGAACCAAACGACCTAGGTTGTATGGACTGCTCCGGCAACAACCTATTCGGACAAAGGATACCTTCCATTAAAGCCATCATCAATCAATGGGGAGCAATACTGGATACAGCATTGATTACGTCAAACGAAAGTATCCCCATTATTTCTTTTCATGGCGACCAGGATTTGTTAGTGCCTTATGAGTATGGCTTTCCGTTTCAGTTGCCGGTATTTCCACCTGTGTATGGAAGCAAGCCTATACACGAACGCTTAACCAATCTTGGAATACTGAATGAACTTCGGCCACTGGTAGGTTACGGGCATGAACCTGAACTATTGAATGCCCACCTGAACGATACCATACGCAATTATTCGCGCGATTTTCTTTTCAAACTTCTAAAACCCAACACCTCTCCTATTAGCGGCACTGCACAGGTATGTAAAAGCCAAAGTGTTACCTACTCGGTAAACTACACTGTTGGTAGCCGCTATTGCTGGCAGTTAAACGGCAACGGAAGCATTGTTCAAAATTCCGGTAACAGCATTACTGTTTTGTGGAGCGATACAGGGAATGTTTCGGTAACGGTGAAAGAGTTGAATTACCTGAAAGCAGAAGGGGATGTGCAATCGTTTAATACTTACGTAGCCCCCGATGTGAATGCCAACTTTGGTTTTGCGGTTAATGAGTTACAGGTGTTGCTTTCTAACTGGTCGGTAAACGGAGTTAATTACCAATGGACTTTTGGTGACGGCACTACATCGGCAGATTTTAACCCGGTAAAGAATTACAATACAGGAGGCAGCTACCCTATTACATTAATAACCGACAACAATGTATGTGCCGATACTTTCATCACCATTCTGAATGTTGATTCGTGCCCGGTGGCTGAGTTTACTTACCAACTTAATAACCTGAACGGTTTCTTTAATGCACAGCCTACCAATACGGCTTATTATACATGGTACTTTGGCGATGGCGATTCGGCAAAAGTTACTTACCCGAATGTGATACATATTTACCAGCAGCCGGGCACTTATGCGGTGGAGTTAAAGGTTGAAAACAGTATATCTTGTTCTGAACTTCACTCGGAGGTTCTTGCTATAGGAATTACGGGAATAGAAGAAACAACTCAATTGGAGTTTCTTAAGAATAATGGGGTTACATGGCAGTTTTACAGCAGCCATCCTGCTCATGCCATTATATATACTTCAAGTGGCCAACTTGTTGTTGAACAAACGTTTACTGCACAATGGGAATACAACAATGGATACCTTCCCTATGGCGTGTATATAGTTCAATTATATACTGCACAAAACATTTACACAGAGAAACTCATTAAGTAACATACTTCTTTTACCAAACAACTGATCGGCATTTGTGCCTGATAACAATCAGGCTGTTAGGCAATAAACATCACCTTTATAATGAATCCGCAACTGCATTTTTGTACTATTCTTAAATCAAATCAATCACTATGAAAAACAAACTAACACTTCTCACAGTTTTATTACTCACTTATGTTTTCCTGTCTGCACAGGCACCTGAAAAATTCAACTATCAGGCAGTGGCTCGCAACAATAGCGGTCAGGTATTGGCCAATCAAGGTATAAGTGTACGAATAAGCATTCACAGTGGCTCGACCGGTGGCACGGTTGTTTACAGCGAAACCCACTCGACAACTACCAACCAGTTCGGATTGTTTACCCTGGCAATTGGAGGTGGAACTCCTGTAACAGGTACTCTTGGTGCCATTGACTGGAGCGCTAACAGCTATTTTGCCGAAACCGAGATTGACCCTGCCGGTGGCAGCAGCTATACCTCGGTAGGTAATGCTCAGTTATTAAGTGTTCCTTACGCTTTATACGCTAAGGATGGCGGCCCTTGGACAAAAAGTGGAAACAATATCTCTAACAACAACTCCGAAAATGTTGGAATAGGCACAGCATCGCCAACTTCAAAGCTGCATGTTGAAATAAATGGTTCAGGAACATTGGCTACACTGAAGAGAACCGGCACTGCAAGCAGCGGTGAAATGATGAAGATTGAGACTGATACAATAGCTGCATCAAATGATTTGCTTAGTCTTAGTGTTCCTACATCGTCTCCCGGCAGTGCCCAGTTTATAGAATTTGAAAGGGGCAATGTTGCGGTTGCAACTATTAACACTAATGGCGATTTTGATACCGATGGCGAATACCAACGCGATGCTACAGGCAGCGCAAATGTGGTGGCAATGGCATACGGCACAGTAAGTGTAGCAGGAACTTTATACACAGGAACCGGCAATGTGACCGTTACAAAGGTAAGTACAGGCACTTATGACATCACTATTTCCGGTGAATCCTATGTATTGACTTCCTATACCACGGTTGCAACTCCGGCTACAGGGCCTGCATTTATCAGATCAGACAGTATTGGCGGAAAACTTAGGATTTTTACCTATAACTCATCGGGAACGTTGGCAGACCACGCATTCAGTTTTGTAACATTCAAACTATAAAGCTATGACAGGGTTTAAAATTGCAACAGGTGTGCTTATGCTGCTACTTGTTACCGGCAATCTTGCCGCTCAAAGTCTGGATAGATATGTTGTTGCCAGTACAGGGAACTCTGCCAGCGGCAGCAACATAAGCGTTGATTACACCATAGGTGAATTAGTAGTTCTAACTGTTGGCAACAGTAACTATACGCTTACTCAGGGCTTTCACCAGCCAAGTTCGGGCAGTGTATCCATCGAAGATGTTTCAGCATACACATTCAAGGTTTTTCCGAATCCCTTTACCGATTTTGTGCAGGTTGAATTGAGTGTAGAACAAACTTCTTCGGTTCAGATAAAACTGAATGACATTTACGGTAGGGCAGTTTATGAAAATGGATTATCAGTGGTTGAAGTTGGCAATCATGTATTGACAGTACCCACTCAACAGTTTGCTGTCGGGACTTACATTCTTTCTTTGTCGGTTAAAAAAAGTAACGGAAAGTTGATTACCACCTCAAGCAGGCAAATCAATCTCATAAGATAATGGCAAATTACCTTTAACCACAACGCCTGCCATCTAAAAATACCTGATGGCAGGCGTTGTTTTTTTTTAATGATTTTTCCCTTCCTCCCAGGCGGCAGTTTTACGGGCAAGTTCCTGCGCAAACGCTTTCATATCTTCCTTAGCAAAAGGATTTCCGGTAGCTTTTGCATAGGATTCAGTCATGGTTAACAGCGTTTGAAAAAAATGCGAGTGCATCTCATCCACCGTTATGTCGCTTGTCCAAAGGTCAATTTTCATGGTTTCGTTCTGCACGGCATCCCAAATAGAAATCATAATGCTTTTGCAGTCGCGCAACTCTTGGTTCTTCGTATCAGTAGCCATCCACTTAATGTCCACGGGAACATTGCGCTCATCTAAACCTATTTTAAAACGTATTTCCGATTGCTTTTTAATTTCTGCCATAGTTGATTAGTTGATTGGTTTATTAGTTGATGGATTGAGGTTATGTAGTTACTTGTTTAATTAAATCCGTCAGTTCTTCCTGTATGCTCTTCGTCATATCCTCTTCGTACCATTGGTGCAATAGGCGCACGCTTTCTTTGTAATCAAAATTCTCCGAAGCCTTAAACGCTTGAATTACGTTTTGCAACACTGCAGGCCGCGGGCCCCAGGTAAACACTTCCGATAAATCATTTGCCCGCAAACATATCAGTTTAGGAATAGAATCGGTTCCTGCGGTTTGGTAGCGCTGCATTATCTGCGGATGTTTATCGCGGAGCAGAATTTTGAACTCAATTTTATCGGAACAGGTGGAAATAACATGTAAAGCCGTAGTGCCCCAACTGGCATCGCCACACCAGGGCTCGCTGAGCACCACCCATATCCAATTCTCTTTTAGTTCCGAAAGCAGGTTATACAGTTTTTGGTTGATGACAATATTCTGCAACACTTTGTTCATTCGCTCTAAATTGGAACGGGTGTAGCGGAAGGTACTGTCGTTTAAATAAACTCCTTCCCTCGGATTTTTTTCTTCCAGAATATCTTTCGTGAGTTGTAGATATTCTTCAAAACCGAGGGCTGTTTGCAAAACTTCTTTAAAAACCGTTTGTTGCATAAGGGCGCGAATATAAGCGATTGACCGAGCGAGTGATTATTGCTTAGTATTGTGCCACTTCAAAAACAAGAATTTATGGAATACAGAAGATTAGGAAAATCGGGCTTGCAGGTAAGTGCCGTTTCGTTGGGCAGTTGGGTAACCTTTGGCAACCAAATAAGCGATGATGTAGCCGAACAATTAATGATAAAGGCTTACGAAGCCGGTGTAAACTTTTTCGACAATGCCGAGGTATATGCCCACGGTAAAAGCGAAGAAGTCATGGGTAAAATTTTGAAGAAGATGAACTGGGACAGAGACACCTGGTTGGTTTCATCGAAAGTGTTTTGGGGAAGAGTGGCTAATCCCGGCCCCAATCAAAAAGGCTTAATGCGCAAACACATTGTAGAAGGCTGCCATGCTGCATTAAAGCGCTTACAGGTAGAATACTTAGACATATACTTTGCCCACCGCCCCGATGTAAACACCCCTATGGAAGAAGTGGTGTGGAGTTTCCATAACCTGATTACGCAGGGCAAAATACTTTACTGGGGAACCAGCGAATGGACGGCACAGCAAATTACCGAAGCCCATTTAGTGGCCAGGCAAAACCACCTGATTGCTCCCGTTGCTGAGCAAAACCAATACAACATGCTGCACCGCAATTTTATGGAGAAGGAATACATTCCGTTGTTTGAAAACTATGGCATGGGAACCACCATTTGGAGCCCGCTGGCTTCGGGGTTGTTAACCGATAAGTATTTTGACGGCAGCGCCACCAACGATAAAACCCGCATGGATTTAATGCAGTGGTTAAAGGACCGCGCCCTGGGCGATATGGACAAGGTAGAAAAGGTAAGGCAACTGCACTTACTGGCCAAAGAACTGGGGCTGCCGCTGTCGCAAATGGCATTGGCCTGGTGCTTAAAGAACCGGAATGTTTCTACGGTTATTCTGGGTGCTTCAAAAGTTTCGCAGCTGGAAGAAAACCTGAAATGCTTTGATGCCCTGCCAAAACTGACCACCGAAGTGCTGGATAAGATAGATGTTATACTGGGCAACAAACCGCAATTGGTGGTGTATTAACTGCATACCTGTAATTTAACAACGGTAAACCACCCGCTGAGTTCAACTTGCTTTAGCAAATTGTTGCTCCGCAAGTGCGGAAGGTCAATATTCCTTAGAAAATCGCTGTTCCGCACTACTGTATTGTCTTTAATACATCACTATAAACCCAATTTTTAACCCAAAACCATCAAAAAATAGCGCAAACATCCCGCTTGTGCTAAACAAACCACCACTACGCCAATGTTGCGGTTGGTGAGGACACGCAACCGCGGGCGGTGCTCAACTGGCGAGCGTC
>CAZLXD010000096.1:9196-11140 GCA_964563185.1 uncultured Chitinophaga sp. | reverse complement strand
GTATTTCACGGGCTTGTTCAGCGACTTAATAAAGTAGTCGAATGCCAGACCGGCTAGAATGATGATAGAAGGATAAACGAAGTAGAGATGACGCATTCCATCGTACAAAACCGCTTTTTTGTAAATGATGTAGAAGACCGGAAAGCCCAGTGTAAAGAAGATGAACCCTAACAGTAATAATTTGCCTTCACGCTTCATGGCGGGTATAATCAAGAAAGAAGCTACTAAGCCCAGCAACCCAAACAACGGAGTAGTAATGTAAATCCACTTAGGGATGTAATACCAGGGAATTTCGGTAGAAACGGTTTTCTTTCCATCAAACAACATGCTGATAGTAGCGGGGAATCTGGATGATACGCCCAACGTTTCTAATGAGTGCTTGATAGGGTTAATGAATCCATAAGGCCAAAACAACATACCCAGTGCAAAGCCTAACACACTTGCCAAAGCCACCCACCGGAAACTTGGCCATACATTCTCTTTAAACTTCGAGAAGTTGAGCGTTTCGCTTACCCCGAAATGTTGAACAAGCGCTAACCCGTAAAACATTATCAGGTAAGGAATAAGCAGCAAACCGCCAATACGAATACCCAGTGCAATACCGATGGCCAACGCGAGCCATAGGGCAGTTGATAACTTTGGCTTGGGCATTTGTTTAATGAATTTTAAAATGAACAGGTAGGAGAGAACATAGCCCGTGGCCATGGTAATATCTTTCGGGTTGTTCATGCCTTCGCCAAAAAAGCGGGGCGAGAAAATCATAAACAGCAGCACAATCAAACCGGCCTGCCAGCCGGCAATTTCCACCGCCACCAAGCCCGCAAGTATCATGGCTGAACTGGCAAAAAGCGAATTCCAAAAGTGGCGAATGTCCCATTCGTCAACTGTTGGAAATGTTTCGGATATAGCAGCTGCACTTCCGTCAAAAAAGCCACCGTAGTACATCATTAGCGAGTCGGGATTGCCATAGGGGAGCGTAGCGGTTTTGTCTTCTCCCAGCGAAGTATAAAAATGCCATACATGGTGGCCGTAAACGCGGTGGAAGTTTTCATCGCCCGTTATACCATAATCTTTACTTAGGTAAGCCATGGCAATAACAAGTAAGAGCGATATACCCAGGAACACTTTTTGGGCAAGTGACTCGGGAATTATGTTTTCAAGAACTATTAGAGATTTTGCTTTTGCTACCGAAGAGAGTTTGCTTTTACCGGCTGATGCCTGCTTTGCCATGTGTTTTAGGTTGTGGCGGCAAAATAGAAAAAATGAGTTTCGTTTCTGCGACATAGCCGGATACAAGAACTGGTGTGATTGAAATAAACGAATTAGCAAGCAATTGAAATTTGAAGATTTTGTCAGAGTTATCAGCTATCCTGTTTATTCAACGTTTTGTTAACAGACTCTAAAAAATAGTAGAAAACAAACCCTTTTCTCAAGCTGCCATGAACTTTTTGGAAGCGTGAAGTGTTTAACTTTCACCATCTAATATTAAACAAAACTAAAAACACATGAGAAAGCTTTTCCAAAAACTACTACTGAGTGCGGCAGTAACAACGACCTTCACAGGCATGGTTACCGCACAAACCGCCAACCTTCAGGTAATACACAACTGTGCCGACCCGGCAGCCGCCTCGGTAGATGTGTATGTAAACGGCACACTTACTCTCGATAACTTTGCTTTCCGTACAGCTACCGGCTTTTTGCCAGTACCTAGCGGAGTAGCACTGAACGTAGGCGTTGCCGGAAGCAACTCTACCTCAGTAAACGATACCATTAAGTCATTTGGACTTGGCCCGCTTACCGCCAGCCAAAATTATGTGGTAGTAGCCAGTGGATTGGTAGGTACCGGTTTTTCTGCTAACCCCGATGGAAGAAACATTGCTTTCGACCTAAAGGTGATAGCCCCTGCTCAAACTACAGCCACAAATGGCTCTAAGGTAGATTTTG
>CAZLXD010000096.1:0-9096 GCA_964563185.1 uncultured Chitinophaga sp. | reverse complement strand
CCATCTTCCACGGAGTAACTGATGCTCCCGGTGTTGATGTAAAAGTAACCGGTGGTCCTACCCTTGTTACCAATGCGCAGTATGGCGATGCCACACCATACATTGCTGTAGACCCTACCTGGTATCCTATTGACATATATGCTACCGGAGGAACAGTGCCTGTGGCTCGTTACGTAGCCGACCTTTCAGGACTAACCGGTGGTGCTGCTGTAGTTTTTGCTTCGGGCTTTCTGGCTCCGGTGCTTAACAACAACGGCCCTGCTTTTGGTTTGTATGCTGCTTTAGCTAATGGAACTGTAGTGGCACTTCCTGCACAGGAATTTGCTAAAGTACAGGTGGTACATAACTGTGCCGACCCTGCTGCGTCAATCGTAGATGTTTACATTGACGGAGCTAAAGCACTTGATGACTTTGCTTTCCGCGCGGCTACTCCTTTTATTGACTTGCTGGCCGGTGTAAACCATAGTATTGCGGTAGCTCCCTCCAACAGTAGCAGCGTGGGCGATGCCATAGCTACTTTCAATAACATAAACTTAGCTGCTAATGGTAAGTATGTAGTGTTGGCTTCAGGTGTTGTAGGCTCAGGCTTTTCGGCTAACCCCGATGGCAAGAACACAGGCTTCGATTTAAAAATTATTGCCAACGCACAAACTGCTGCTACCAATGCTTCAAAAGTTGACTTTGCCATCTTCCACGGAGTAACTGATGCTCCCGGTGTTGATGTAAAAGTAACCGGTGGGCCTACCCTTGTTACCAATGCTCAGTATGGCGATGCCACAGCATACATTGCTGTAGACCCTACCTGGTATCCCATCGACATATATGCTACCGGAGGAACAGTACCTGTAGCCCGTTATGTAGCCGACCTTTCAGCATTAACCGGTGGTGCTGCTGTAGTATTTGCTTCGGGTTTTCTGGCACCGGTTTTAAATAACAACGGGCCGGCTTTCGGGTTGTATGCAGTACTGGCTGACGGAACTGTAGTTGCATTACCTGTCCAACAAAATGCTTCGGTTCAGGTATTTCACAACTGTGCAGACCCTGCTGCTTCAAGCGTTGATGTATATGTAGACGGTGCAAAAGCTATTGACGATTTTGCTTTCCGCACGGCTACTCCTTTCATTAATTTGCTGGCCGGTGTAAACCATAGTATTGCCGTAGCACCTGCCAACAGCAGCAGCGTGGGCGATGCAATTGCTACTTTCAACAACATTAACTTAGCTGCCAACGGTAAGTATGCAGTCATTGCTTCGGGTGTGGTAGGCACCGGCTTTGCCATTAACCCCGATGCCGCCAGCATCAGCTTCGATTTAAAAGCCATTGGCAATGCACAAACTGCTGCTGCCGATACCAACAAAGTAGAATTGATGGTGTTTCACGGAGTTACCGATGCCCCTACAGTGGATATTAAAGTAAGCGGTGGCCCAACCATTGTAAACGATGCTTCGTATGGCGACAATACTCCTTATCTGGCTGTTGACCCCGCCTCGTATAACCTCGAAATTCAGGACGCTTCGGGTGCAGTAACTTTAGTTACCTATGTAGCTGATGTAACTACTCTTAAAGGTGCCAGCGGTATTGTGTTGGCTTCGGGCTTCCTGAATCCTTCTTCGAACAACAACGGCCCTGCTTTTGGTTTGTTCCTAGCATTACCTGCCGGTGGCAACTTTATTGCGCTGCCTGCCTTTACTTCTATCAGTAACATAAGCGAAGGCCTTAGAATGAATATGTTCCCGAATCCTTCGAACGGTATGCTGAACTTTAGCTTTGATGCCAAAGAAACCGGACGTGTAACTATTGATATTACCGACCTGAGCGGCCGCGTGGTAAAAGAAATTTATAACAATACAGTAAGCGGTATTCAAACCATTACCGCAAACCTGAGCGAACTGAGCAACGGTATGTATGTGGCCCGTGTAACCAGCAAAGGAGTAACAACAGGCAACCGCATCGTACTGAGCCGCTAATTTGGTTTTTTATCGTGTGCTATGGGTTTAGCCGCTTCCGAAAGGGAGCGGCTTTTTTATTGTGTAACACAGAAAGCTTACCCTGTTATGGCTTTAATGCCCGGCAACTCTTTGCCTTCAAAGTATTCCAGCATGGCACCGCCACCGGTACTTACGTAACTTACCTTATCGGCCAATCCGAATTTATTGACAGCTGCTACACTATCGCCACCGCCCACTAAACTAAAGGCGCCTTTAGTCGTTGCTTCTGTCACCGCATCGGCAATGGCTTTGGTTCCATTTTGAAACTTCTCCATTTCAAAAACACCCATCGGTCCGTTCCACAAAATGGTTTTTGAAGAAAGGATTACTTCGGTAAAATCTTTAATGGCGTTGGTGGCAATGTCCAATCCCATCCATCCATCGGGTATAGCATTGCTATTGGCTAAAGATGTATTAGCTGCCGCATCAAACTTGTCGGCTGTAACACTATCAACAGGTAGCAGCAGTTTTACTCCTTTGGCCTTTGCTTTGGCTATCAGTTCAATCGCCAGTTCCAGTTTATCATCTTCCACCAAACTGTTGCCAATAGTTCCGCCTTGCGCTTTAAAAAAGGTGTAAGCCATGCCCCCGCCAATTAAAATGTTATTGGCTTTGTTCAGCAGGTTTTCAATAATCAAAATCTTGTCAGAAACCTTTGCTCCGCCCAGTATGGCGGTAAAAGGAGCTTCGGCACCATGTAACACCTTCTCGGCATTCTTCACCTCATCAGCCATCAGGTAACCGAACATTTTACCCTCTACCGAAAAATAATTCGCCACAATGGTGGTAGAAGCATGTGCACGGTGTGCCGTACCAAAAGCATCGTTTACATATACATCACCATGCTTGGCCAGTTTTTCGGCAAACTCTGCATCGCCTTTTTCTTCCTGCTTGTAAAACCGCAGGTTTTCCAACAGCAATACTTCACCGGGTTTTAAGGAAGAAGAAAGCGCGAAGGCTTCTCCACTAATACAATCAGCAGCAAACTTTACTTCCACCCTCAATAAATCGGAAGTAGTCTTTACTACATGTTTCAGAGTGTGTTTTTCAACATCAACGGTGCAGTCTTCTTTCAGTTTTTTCAGCGGGCGGCCTAAGTGGCTCATCAGCACCACACTACCGCCATCACTCAATATCTTTTTTATAGTAGGGAGTGCTCCACGTATGCGGGTATCATCGGTAACAGCAAAGGTCTTTTTATCTAAGGGGACATTAAAATCGACACGTACAAGAGCTCTTTTGCCCCAAAAATTAATGCTGTCAACTGTTTTGATACCCATATGCGTAAAATTTTGCGGGCGAAAATAATTGTTCGCTCAATTAAGAAAAGCCAAGTATTTTAGCTGTGCTAAATTTTATGGCAAAAAGAAGGTTTTTACAAAACAATATAGCTACCCCTAATCTAAAGGCTACTACCATGTTTGTGGATATGAATAGCTTTTTTCCCAGTTGCGAACAGCAGGTAAACTATTGGTTACGCGACCGGCCGGTAGGTGTGTGTGTTTACACCGGAGTGGATGGTTCGGTCATCGCTCTTTCTAAAAAAGCAAAAGCTATGGGGTTAAAACCCGCCAAACTGCCGGAGTTAATGAGGCAATGTCCGGAGTTTGTTCCGCTGGAAACTAACCCCAACCGTTACCGAGAGTTTCACAAGCGAATTATCAAAACATTAAAGAGTTTTTCAGACACTGTAATTCCCTTTAGTATTGACGAAGCCGTAATCAACTTTGCCGGTTACGAAATGGTGTATAAGGATATGCGCCAACTGGCATTGGATATAAAAGCTAAGATTAAAAAAGATGTAGGCGATTACTTCACCTGCTCTATTGGCATTGCCCCCAACGAGTTTTTGGCCAAACTGGGTACCGAACTGCAAAAGCCCGATGGCTTGGTTTTTATTACCCCTGAAAACATTGACGAAGTACTTTCTAAACTGGCTCTTACCGATTTGCCGGGTATATCAAAAGGTATGGCAGGGCGGTTGGTGATGGGCGGCATTACTTCTCCGCTACAACTTCGCCATACACCACCGGCACAGGTAAGACGCGCCTGTAAAAGCGTGGTGGGCGAGTTTTGGCATTACCGCCTCAATTTTATGGAGGTAGATATGCGCTACGACAAAGAATATCATACCATGCAGGCCATGCGTATGATTTCGCCCGAGCAACGTGCTTCAAACGAAACGCTGCGCGATATTTTATATGCGCTTTGCCTGCAGTTAGAAAAACGAATGATGGCGCAGGAAGTGTTCTGCCATCAAATAGGTTTTTCGTGCTCTTACAAATCGGGCGAATACTGGAGCGACCACCTGCACACCGATTTGCCCTTGCAGGGCGGGCAGAACCTGCGTGATGTTATTGTTCAACGCATGCAGCAAGTTGAACAAAATTTAAGTGGTGAAAGAATACTAAACACTGATGTAGGAAGAATGACGGTATGGGTGGCCGATTTTGTGCAGGATGGATTGCAACAATACTCTATGTTTGAAAGCAGCAGGCGTAATGATAAACTCCGAAAAGCGGTGTATAGCATTCGCGATAAATTCGGCTTCGAAAAAGTAAAATCGGCTGCCGAGTTGCTCGATAAACCGGTAATGAAGGATGTAATAGGCTTTGGATCTATAAAGGACCTCTCAGACGAGAGTTATGATGTCCCTGAACAGCTTTCGTCCGATTTTTTTTACGACTGATTTTTGCACTTCCGAAAAAATTCTACATTTGCGCTCCGCTTTAAAGAAAAGGCCCGTTCGTCTATCGGTTAGGACTCAAGATTTTCATTCTTGCAAGAGGGGTTCGATTCCCCTACGGGCTACAAAAAGAGGTGAGTAAATCCACCTCTTTTTTCTTTTAAGCACGAGTTAAAACTTGTGCCATGAAAGAGAAAAATATCTTCGAACTCTCTCATCCCATCTTCAGAGTTATTTCTGAAGCCGCTCAGGAATTAAACTTTGAAACTTATGTGGTAGGCGGCTATGTCCGCGACCAACTACTTAACCGCGATTGTAAAGACATTGACTTTGTATGTGTGGGAAGCGGCATTGAACTGGCACAAAAAGCAGCCGAAAAAATAAGCCCGAACTTAACCGTAAACTACTTTAAAAACTTTGGCACCGCCCAGTTTAAGTGGGAAGGTTTGGATTTGGAGTTTGTAGGTGCGCGTAAAGAAAGCTATCAGCGAGATTCGCGAAAACCTATTGTGGAAGATGGTACTTTGGAAGATGACCAGAACCGCAGAGACTTTACCATTAATGCGTTGGCCATATCGCTAAACAAAGATTCTTTCGGTGAGTTGGTTGACCCGTTTAACGGAGTAGAAGATTTGAAAAACAAAATCATTCGCACTCCACTTGACCCCGATATTACTTTTAGCGATGATCCTTTGCGCATGATGCGCGCTATTCGGTTTGCTACGCAGTTAGACTTTCTTATTCTGCCCGAAATTTTCGAAGCTATTAAGCGAAACAAAGAGCGCATAAAAATTATTTCGCAGGAACGGGTGACGGATGAATTGAATAAAATCATTCTGGCCAAGAGGCCATCCACGGGTTTTATTATGTTAGAGGATAGCGGCCTGCTCGAAATTATCTTCCCCGAGTTTCAGAAGTTGAAGGGCGTAGAAAACTACGAAGGCAAAGGGCACAAGGATAACTTCTTCCACACCCTACAGGTGCTGGATAATATTACCAAAACCACTAACGATTTGTGGTTGCGTTGGGCTGCCATATTACACGATATTGCGAAACCACCTACTAAAAAATTTGTGCCGGGCGAGGGCTGGACTTTCCATGGTCACGAAGTTTTGGGTAGTAAATGGGTGCCTAAAATTTTCGGACGTATGAAGCTGCCGATGGGTAATGAAATGAAGTTTGTTCGAAAGATGGTCTATCTCCATTTACGTCCCATTGCACTTACTAAAGAAGAAATTTCAGACTCTGCTTTAAGAAGACTGTTGTTTGAAGCGGGAGATGATATAGAAAGCCTGTTGATGTTGTGCGAAGCGGATATAACTTCAAAGAATCGCGAAAAGGTGAAACGCTACCTTATGAAGTTTGAAGTAGTGCGGGAAAAATTGAAAGAGGTGGAAGAGAAAGACCGCATCCGCAACTTTCAACCGCCTGTTTCGGGAGAGTTGATTATGCAAACGTTCGGCATTGGACCTTCGCGCGAAATCGGAGTTATTAAGGAAGAGATAAAAGAAGCTATCCTGGAAGGAAAAATCAAGAATGACTACGAAGAGGCTTTTTTTATGATGTTGGAATTAGGAGGAAAATTGGGGCTAAAGAGAGTTTGAGAATTTGATGATAGATAACTTGAAAATGAATTCAAATCCGAAATCTGAGATCCAAAAACCGAAATGCCTCATCGTCATTTGCGGTCCTACTGCCATCGGTAAAACAGCTTTGTCCATTGAACTCGCCAAACAATGTAATGCTGAGATTATCTCTGCAGACTCGCGGCAGTTTTACCGAGAAATGAATATTGGTACGGCTAAGCCACCCGAGCAGCAGTTAGCGGAAGTCCCTCACCACTTCATCAACAATATCTCTATTCATAACAAAAGTTACAGTGCCGGTAAGTATGAGTATGAAGTGTTGGAGTTTTTAGAGAAGTATTACAAAAAAAAAGATATAGCCGTAATGGTGGGCGGTTCGGGTTTGTTTATTAACGCAGTTTGTAGTGGCTTCGATAAGTTTGAAAAAGAAGACGATAGCCAACTGTGGGTTACCCGAAAGTTCTTAAACACAAAAGAGCTGGATTGGTTACAACAGGAAGTGGAACGCTTAGACCCTGAATATTATGCTGTGGTTGATAAAAAGAATCCTGTGCGCTTAAAGCGGGCGTTGGAAATCATCTACACCACCGGTAAAAAATACTCCGAGCAACGCATTGGTAAAAAAACCGAACGTCCTTTTCGAATCATTAAGGTGGGATTGAGTTTGCCACGCGAAATTCTTTATGAGCGTATTAATGCCCGCGTGGATGAAATGATGAAGCGGGGTTTGCTAGAAGAAGTAAAACAACTATACCTGCATAAAAAGCTACATACCCTCAACACCGTAGGTTACACCGAACTTTTCGATTTTATTGAGGACAAAATTTCATTGAAAGATGCTGTGGCGCTCATAAAGCAAAACACCCGCAACTATGCCAAGCGTCAAATGACCTGGTTTAAAAAAGATGATGGCATTAAGTGGTTTCACCCGGAACAGAAAGAGGAAATCATCGCTTACATATATCACCTAAAACAACCATAAAAGAAATTTGTGAAACTAAAGCGGCAACATTCAAATAAAAGGCAATCTGAATACAGTTAAATATGAAATTAGTAAGCCACTTCAGAATAAGTGGCTTACTAAACTATTATATTCTAATAGAACTTGGCTTTACTTTGGAGCACCTTCTTTTGAAGGGTTGGGGTCTGCCAGCGTTCCTGACTTAGCAGGGGCATCTTCCTCAGCAGATATATACTTCTTTTTAGCTTCTGCAGCTATACGTGCCTTCTCTTCAGCATCTTTTTTAGCATCAAAATTGGGGTCAATAGCCGGTTTAGGATCGTAAGAAACATTTATTTCGCGCACGCGCTGTTCGGTTATTGTTATGGCTTCTTTGCGCTTCTGCTCTTCGTATTTCTTTAGCTCTTCCGGTTGTTTTGCCCAGTATTCTTTTACCTTAGCTTTGCTTTGCTCGTCTACCCGTATGCGGTTCATTACTTCCTGCGCAATAGGCTCCTTCTTTTCTTCCAGCATGTTCTTCACTTTGGCCATAGCTATGTAATCAAACATAACATTGGGTGCAGAAGATACCACCTTAAATCCGCGACTGTTCTTTTCTGTTACTGAAACGGTTACTCCCGGTTGGTTAGCAGTAACAGTAATTACCGGCAACACAGTGCCCAGTTTAGCGGCAAAGTCGCTGCCAAAGGCAATGAACATTTCAGAACCATTCATTTGCATACTTCCAAAGTCCTGTATGTTCATAGTTTCGTCACTCAGGCCAATGCTTTCTTTAATTTGCTTAATGTCTTCGCGGTTGTACTTACCCGCAGCAACTCCCAATGATGCTACTGCATATACATCCACTCCGGTGTAGGTATTAGATTGTATATAGTCGGGTGTTTCATCCAAAATTAATCCCATGTGTACTCCGGTGCGGTATTTGGCCTCTCTGCCTTCCTGCCACTCATCACTCTCAATATTGTAACGATACATGTAGGGGTTCATTTTATCCAGGTCAGCCATTACCAGATCGCCTACTGAACCTGTTACCGGGATAATGTCTTTCTTTAATTCTCGCTCCGATGGGTTATTGAAAGAATATGCCCATGCCTGATACCACGCGTTACCGCTGGCACCGTTTAACCCCCAGGCGTTGGCATCGGGCGCAACCCTTTTATCGTACGGGCCGGCTCCTGCATTGTTATACATTCTGCATAAAATATCCCATGAAGTATTATCACTGCGAATTGCCAATCCTGTGCTGCCCCTGAATTCCACCCACCCATCGTTAAAGTCATAGAAGCCGCCATCATCAGCTATGGCTATACCTCCTGCACCAACGTTGTCGTAATTGGCATAAATACGCGGGTTACCACCATAAGGAGTTCCGAATGAAGCATTGCCATAACCTGCCAAACCACCAGTAGCCAGTATGGGTTTACTGTTGTAAGCCCTAATCCAGGTACCATCCACCATTTGCCATCCCCCACCGTAATCCTGAAAATAGAATCCGCTTTGACCCTGTGCCCTAAACCAGTTGTTGTTATATATGGAGGAAGTTTGTGAATTTCCATTTGCGTCAAAATAGTAGCCGGTATTATCGCGGTCGTAAATAAATCCGATTTGTGAGGTAGGAGCATAGAAAGTACCTCCGTAAGCTTCTGTATTAGAGTTGTCTACCCTGTACCGCCAGGCACCCGATGGTGACAGCAAACCAAAACTGCTTCCTGCGGCATCAAAGTAGGTATAACCGGCAATAGTTCCTGCATGCCCGTTCCTATATACCATACCATTACCCGATGCGCTTGTCCAATAAGCACCACTTTCGCTGTAAAAATGGCGGCCTGTTGCCTGATTATAAAGACCCGTATTTACATTATCGTTTCTTAACCA
>CAZLXD010000095.1:661-11155 GCA_964563185.1 uncultured Chitinophaga sp. | reverse complement strand
GTTGTAGCAATTCTCTTTTGGGCGATTGCCAGGCCGGGCAAACGGTTAATCCCTTTGGCAGGAATTCAGGCATTGTTGTTTTCTGCTTTATTGTTCTTTACAGCCGCAACAAAAAGTTATTATCTTCCATTCAACGACACCATTTGGCTTAATCTCATAGCCCGCTATGTCTAAAATAGATGTTCAAATATTAAACCTTGTAAAAAAGGAACTAGCTATGCATTACCGCATTGTGCCGTTTCAATTACAGGGCGAAGTACTCTCCATTTATGTTTCCGGCAACTCAGTTATTTCAGAGGAATTGGAACTACTTCTGGACAAGAAGATTGTGTTAAACAGGATAGAAACGGAAGATTTAGAACGCCTACTTGCGGTTAACTACTTGAGTAACGAGGAGAGAGCAAAACAGAGTTACGGTAAGGCAGCTAATTCTGGTGGTCATGATTTTGTAGATGAGGTTGTATTGAACGCCATTGCCTCAAACAGTAGCGATATTCATATTGAAGTTTACGAGGGGAAGGCCCGTGTTCGGTATAGAATTGACGGTGTATTGGTTGAAAGATACATTATCCCTATGGAGGAGTATTCCTCTGTGGTAAATCGAATAAAGGTGCGTGCAAATTTAGATATTGCTGAAAAGCGCCTGCCTCAGGATGGTAGGGTTAATTTTAGATCAGAAGATAATTCTATTGATATACGGGTAAGTATTCTCCCCACTTTTTACGGTGAAAAGGCAGTGTTGCGTTTGCTGCGCACTGATAATATGAACTATGAGTTGAACAATTTAGGGATGACAGATGAGGAAAAGACGAAATTTTTAACCTCTATTCAAAAACCCAATGGCATAGTTCTTATTTCGGGCCCAACAGGTTCAGGTAAAACCACCACGCTTTATACTTCACTCAAACTGCTCAACAGCAAAACCAAAAATATCCTTACCATAGAAAACCCGATTGAATACACCATTGCCGGAATCAATCAGGTACAGATTAATGACGAGATAGGGCTTTCGTTCGCTGCGGCATTGCGCTCTTTCCTTCGGCAGGATCCTGATATTATCATGATTGGAGAGATCAGGGACAGGGAAACCGCAGAAATGGCTATCAGGGCTTCACTCACCGGGCACCTGGTACTTTCTACTATTCATACAAATTCGGCCATAGGAACTATATCGCGGTTGCAGGACATGGAAATACCTTCATTCCTGCTGGCAGAAACAATTAATATCAGCATAGCCCAAAGGCTTATCAGAAGGCTGTGCCCTTCTTGCAAAAAACCGGTACAAACTTCTACTGAATTGAAGGAAAAATATAAATTTGAAACGGACACAACTCATTTGCATTACCGGCCTGATGGTTGCAATCAATGCCTACACACCGGTTACAAAGGAAGAATTGCTATATACGATATGCTGGTGAACGACAGTAACTTACAGGAGTTTATTAAAAAGGGAATCCACCATCCCGAATTAGGGCAAAACGGACTTAGGAAAAGAGCCGTTGAATTGTTTACTGAAGGCATTACCTCGCTGGAGGAAATTGTACCCTACCTTATCTAAGTTATGTTCTTCCGATTTGTTGCCCCCTTATTGTTTTTGCTTGCGTCTGTTTCTGCTTTAGCACAGGATAGGTTTGAAGCTACAGAAAAACAGTTAAGGGTATTGGCGGATAGCCTTGTTCCGGGGTTGAATGAAAAAGCTGATATCTACATTTCGAAAACAGCCCTTCCGGTATTTCTTTCAGGTTTAGGTAAGTCCTACAAACTCAACATTTCAGCCGATCCTTCGCTGGATATACCAATCTCTGTAAGCTTTAGTCAGGAATCGGTTTTAAACATCCTCATTTTCTTAATGCGGAAGTATGACCTAGAGTATCAGTTTACCGGCAGTATAATTACAGTGGCGAAATACAAAGCTCCACCGGCACCTGCTTTGGAAAAGGAGTTGTCCATTACTTATAACAAAGAGAAGTTAGAACTAAGTCTTGACCTGAAGAATGATACTCTGGTAAAAGTACTAAAGCGTATTACCCAACTGAGCGGAAAGAATGTTTTCGTTACGCCTGAGCTTCAGAATAAATTAGTCAGTTTGTACATACAAAACTTTCCATTAGAGGGTTCTTTAGAGAAACTGGCAGGCTCAAACGACTTAGAGTTAACCAAAAATGAAGATGGCACCTACCTATTGAGTGCGCTCAACAAATTGGAAGGCGAGCCTTCCAAAAATAAAGGCAAAAGAACGAACGCTAATAGCGGAGTAAAGACGGGGGAGTCGGACTTTATATTCTCCATAGAGGAGGATGTAAACCGCACTAAAACCATTTCGGTAGATGCAAAAAACAAATCGGTAGATCTCCTTATACAAACCATTGCCGATCATTTGGGAATTAATTACGTTTTGCTGGATGAACTCAAAGGCAATACCACTGTAAAACTTACCCGGGTTACTTTCGAGAATTTCCTGAACCTTCTTCTTGCCGGAACTAATTACACTTCAAAGAAAGTGAATGATGTTTTTATTATAGGTGAGCGTGGTAAAGAGGGCTTAAGAGCTACTGAGGTTGTTCAGCTTCAATACAGGGCTATTGACGAGGTTTTGGGGGTTATTCCGGGCGAGTTGAAGAAGGGAGTGGAAACCAAGGAGTTTAAGGAGTTAAACAGCATTGTTTTTAGTGGTTCATCTCCTAACATTCAGGAGATTAAAAGGATGATAGACCAAATAGACAAGCCTGTTCCGGTGATCATGATTGAGGTGATTATTATGGATGTAACCAGACAGTTCAACGTTTCCACAGGTATAACTGCGGGTGTTGGCGATGCCCCTGTAAAAAGTGGAGGGACAGTTTTACCGGGTATTGATCTTACTTTAGGTGGAACTGCGATAAACAATTTCCTAAACCTTATCGGGCTTTCTAACTTGGGAGGGGTTGGTCCTAATTTCTATCTCAACTTAAAGGCGTTGGAAACAAACGGTTACGTAAACGTTCAATCCACTCCCCGGCTATCTACCCTTAACGGACACGAGGCAACTATTAACATTGGAAACAAGGATTACTATGTAGAACAAACACAGAACATTGTTGGAACTCAGAACCCTCAAACAGTGGTTACAAACACCTATAAACCGGTTAATGCCGATTTTTCTATCACCATCAATCCGGTGGTTTCGGGCGATGAACAAATCACTTTGGATGTAACGGTGAACCAATCTGACTTTACTGCCCGAACCGTGCCGGGTGCTCCTCCGGGTCAGACAGAGCGCAAATTTAAATCAATGATTCGCGTGAAGAATAATGATATGATTGTTTTAGGAGGACTTGAAAAAAACCAAAAGGGTGACACGGGTAAGGGGCTGCCATTGCTTTCTCGTGTTCCGGGTTTAAAGTGGTTGTTCAGCTCGCGCGAAAAAACTAAGCAAAAAAACAAGCTCATCATCTTCATTAAGCCTACTATTATTTATTAACGGCTATGATTTCTAAGGGAAACAGGTCATACGGGTTAGAAGTGTATATCAAGGATGACGGAACTCCGGAATACGCGCTTTGTGCCTTGGAGAAAAGCGGTGAAGAAGTAGTAATAGTCGAAAGCAGAGCCGGTATTGTTAGCTCGGAAGTTTTAAAGCAAATAATTAAACCTGATTATCCGGTAACGGTTTTGGTAACCGGAAAAGGAGTTCTTGCTAAAAACTCCGGAGATCTAAATAACCCTTCTTTCCAGGATTTGTTTCCCGGAATCAATGCCGGGGACTTTTATTTTATATCGGCTAATCACCAAGGGTTTATAGCAAGGAAACGTGTTTTAGAATCTATTGCTGATTCTTTGTTAGAAATGAAAATATCACTGGTCGGAGCTTCATTCGGCCATGCCCTCATTGAACAAAATCTGAAGTTGCTGGGCGATCAAATTCAATTCGGGGAAATAAATATCAGAGGCTACACTGTTATTGTGGACAGTGGCAGGGCTCCTTTAAGTACTGGAGATATTGTAATAGGAAGTGAGAAAGTGTCTTTACAATTGCTTCCGGCCTATTGTGCTGCACTGAGTTATTTTACCGGAACGGAAAGTGAATTCACTATTGACTATACTCCCGTAGTTTCTGCACGCAAGAACTTTCTGTTGTATCGGAAAACGGTTAAACAGGCTATGGTATTTGCAGGAATTATGTTGGCAATAATAGCCGTTACCTCGGGCTTAAAGGTCTATTTTGTCACTCTTATATCCGGCCTGAATCAGGAAAACTATGTATTAACTACCGGTGACAGCCGCGATTCCATTATTACAGAGATAAAGGATAAAAAGAGATTTTTACTAGAGGAAGATTGGGTATCGGCCTCTAAGGTGTCATTTTATGCCGATAGGCTGGCAGCAGGAGTTCTTAAAGGAATAAGTTTCAATGCGTTAAAAGTTTATCCGGCTAATGGGGTGAACGACTCTGAACCTGCATCTTTTGCAACCGGAAAAATTGAAATCAGGGGGAAGTCCAACAGCGAATTGATATTGAAAAACTGGACAGAGAATCTAAAAAAGGAGGCTTGGGTAGCGAGTGCCGAGCTATCCGGTTATGAATGGAGTAGTAAGTCAAACACGGGTGATTTTACCCTATTGGTCAATCTGAAGGAATAACCTTGAGCGCTGGAACTAAACGAGTTATTCTCTTATCGCTTTGCCTAGTGGTGTTACTGTTGTCATACAGCCATCTTGCAGAAAGCATGTCTGTAATCAAAGAGTATTTCCGGTTAAAAAAGGCGCTGTCTGAAAGCGAATATTCGCGCAAAAACATAGCAGAGCTGAAAACAGAACTGGCTCACTACAACAATAAACTGGGTTACACCACGCAAAGTGGTATATCGAACCAAAGCCGGTTACTTGGGTTCATTACGGAATTTTGCAATAACCGAAAAGTGAGAATCAGTCTGATTCCCCAGGGCAATGTTCAGGAGAAAAACGGCTATAGTGTAGAAACCAATCCTGTTCAGTTGGAGGGAGATTTTAAGCAGATAGTTGAATTGATTTACCAGATAGAGCAGGTTCAAAAATTAGCCAAGGTTGCCTCTGCTGATTTTGAAACAAAGGAAGATTGGATACTTAAAACAAGAAGACTTACGGCTACTATTTATTTTCAAAACATTCAGACAAAATGAAGGCAATTACCTTAGTATGCTCAATCCTGCTTTTGCTGGGGTTGGGAATTTCTTCCTGCGAGCCCTTTCTGGAAAAAGACATAAGCGGAAAAACCGTTCAGTTAAATGCTCCGCAGGATAATGACACTATTACATCTGCCACTGTTAATTTTTGGTGGGAGGAAATTAAGTTCTCCCCTAACTACAGGTTACAAATAGCGTATCCCAACTTTTCTAGCCCCACACAACTGCTGTTAGACACATTAGTTTCCGATTATACTTTTACCATGTCATTAAATGCAGGTGTATACCAGTGGCGGGTAAGAGGAGAAAATACCAACAGCGAAACCCCTTACAGCACCCGAACACTTTTTATAGTTACATCACAGGACTTAACAAGCCAACTTGTTGTGCTAAAGCAGCCTGCCGGCAACGTAGCTTTCAAAGATTCTCTTATTTCATTTTCCTGGTATTCCATACCTACTGCAACCACATACAATTTTCAGATTCTTGACTCCACCGGCTCTGTTCAATTTCAGCAGGATTTAACTAACGACTCCATTTCAGTAGTATTTCCGCTGGAAGGCTATTTTACATGGAGAGTAAAAGCCGGCAACACATTAACCGAGACGGTATATACATCGCGCAGTTTTTATTACGACAAAACAGCCCCGAATCAACCTGCTTTAACCTTCCCGACTTTTAACGATACGGTATCCTCCGGCCCTGTTTTTTTGCAATGGAGCAACGGAATAAAAAGCGGCTCGCCAATTACTGATTCGGTCTTCATTTATACCGACAGCTTAAATACTCTTTCAGGCATTTATTACTCCGCACAGGGAAGCTATCAGTTAACCACTTCTCCGGGATTATATTACTGGCGGGTGCGTTCGCGTGACCAGGCCGGTAACAGTAGTGCATACAGCAACACGTTTAAATTCCGTGCCGAATAGGTGAAAGCAAGTAAGACAACCTTTTTCTTAGTGACTGTACTCCTATTGGTATGGGTTGTAATTGGGTATACTGTCTACCATTCATTCGGGGATAGCGATACTTCTCACTTGCCTGTTACTACTAAAAACGCAAGCCTGCTAACGGAAGCAATGGATACATTCTCCCTGCTGTTAAATTATACTGATCCTTTTTCCGCAGTATACCGTGGGACTCCTAAATCTGTTACTGTTCCTACTTCTAAACCTATGGTTACAAATCAGACTGCAATAGCGAAACAGCCGGTTGCTTCTGCCAACCTCCAGCTTAAATACATGGGCATGATGGGCAAAGCTAAAGAAGGCCATTACTCTTTACTCGTAGAGGTAAATGGGGCTGATATGCTAATTAAAAAGGGGGATAGGATTGAAGGCTATGCAGTTAAGCGTGCAACCGAAGATACGCTGGAATTGATAAAAGGTTCTGAAGTAAAGACCTTTACCCGCCAATAGGCATTTAAAATCCTTTTTTTATGATTAAAACAACTGCAAAAAGAACGTATGATTTTTTGTCATTGTTCGATCGGATGATCTATGAAATGAAGTCCGGAAAGAAGTTATTGCCAAACGGTAACTGTTATAGAGAAAGCACCATAACCATCTATCAATTTGTTCGCAACAATCTGGGCAAGTTTTCGGCTAAAACAGGATTTGAGTTGAGAGTGCGCTCTGTAAGAAAACTTACAGAAAGAGAATTGATTGCAGAAAGGAATTACTGGAAAAAGTTTTATAGAAAATATACAGATTTCCTTTACAGGGAAGTGGAGGCCTATGATAACTATGTGGGCTGCAACATAAAAATTATACGAACTTTCTTTGGATACATAGAGAGAGAATTGCTGATAGACACAGGGAAGTTTCACCGCAACTTTTATGTAAATAAGGAGGATGTTCCTGTGTTGGCTCTTACCCCCGAACAGCTTCATTTTCTGATTTATAACAAGGAGTTTGAAAAGAAACTTAGCGACCGTTTGAAAAAGATTAAAGACATCTTTGTTTTCGGATCCACCGTTGCTCTGCGATATTCGGATCTTATGAAACTTACCCGCTCTAACCTATTGGTAGTGGATGAATATTCTTACTTGTGCGTGAGGTCAAAAAAGACGGGTACGGATACCCGTGTAAAGCTGCCCGATTACGCCATTGAGATAGCGGAGAGATATTCAACACCCGGAAAGAATTTATTGCCCGTTATAAGCAACTATAACCTGAATAAATCGGTAAAAGAACTAACAGAACTAGCCGGATGGACGGATCCACTTAAAAAGATTCGTACCCGAAGAGGAAAACCAAGGGAACTGAAACTTAGAAATAGCCCCTTGCGCTTTTGCGACCATGTTAGTGCCCATACCATGCGCAGGACAGCCATAACAACCATGCTTACCTTAGGTGTGCCGGAGCATATTGTGCGCAATGTAAGCGGCCATAGTGCAGGCAGTAAAGAGTTTTTTAAGTATGTGGCAATAGCACAAATCTACAAAGACAGAGAGCTGGATAAAATGCACGAAAAGTTAAAGGAGCGGTATGGGTAGAGTAAATGAGATAGTATTTTCAAAGAACGTTTCTCAGGCACTAGAACCATTACTAAACGGTTTACGCTGCCACACCAGTTAAGGACTAGTATATTGGCAAGGACAGTAAACTAAACACCGACCACCGGTAGAAACTTTACACCTGTAATGCCATGAATTTGAAAGTTGTCTTTTATTCGTTCACTAACAATCAACGCTGAATTAAACTTTTTTATCCTAAAAATATCTTCTCCATTTACAATGTCAGGATGTATTACCATTTTTTTAAAGGATCTATATTGTCCGGCTTTATCAGGTCTTACTTCATCTTTTGAATCAAATTTCATAAACTCAGAATTATTCTCATCAATGCATTCTATCTCTTTTTTTACAACGAGAATGTAGTATTTCCCCTCAACGTTATTGACTTGAACTGGTATGAAATCTACATTTGCTGAGTGTATTAGTGATACTACTTTATTGTTCACAATAGGAATATCGAAATCAGCGAACGTAAAATCTAATGATCTTCCCTTCTCTCTTACATCAACCGCTAAGTCGTTGTCTTGTGTTATGTTATCAATCGCCAAATTTACCCTAATGTACTTCCAAAAATCAAAAGGGTCTTGAAGGTTTAATTCACCAAGGAACCACCTATCTTTTAAACTATGTAGATCATCTAACAGCCTATAATAATTCATATCACTTTTTCTTAGAATTGGTTAAGAGTTTGTTAGCGTATGAGCCGATGGTTGACACCTCCTCGGATAAACGATTCAGAGTTTTGTCAAATGCTTCCTTGTAAGCTTTTCCCTTTAATCCCTCAGTAGCTTCCAATATCTGATCATAAACATATTGATGATACTCATCAGGGTGCGGTCCCTTATGACCTTTTACAAAGACTTTATTTATAGCATCATCCAACTTATACCCTGCCTTTTGAAACAACGGCTCAAATTTCTTAGACCACTGTTGTCCTCGAATAAAATTCTTGTTGGTAAAGACATGATGCCAAGCTCCTTTTGCAACTGAAACCTCTGCCCCGCTTACTCCAGGCATCATAAAGCCTGCAGCGTAAGCTAATGCATCTTCGTTATCACCTTGTATATAATGATAAACTGCAAATATAGGATCTGTAAGGGTCTCAAATCCTGGTATTGCTCCCATAGTTTTTGCACTAAACATCATAGCCTGAGCATAGCCTTCAGATAATTTTTCAATCCCATGCGCAGCTTGTTGTTGGTTGAGGGTATTTTGAACATGTGATGGGACAAATCTGTTATTATAATCAGCAGTTCCGTTTTGGCCCTGTACATAATTATCCAATGCCCTTCTGTATTCGGTTCCCGCCTCCTCAATGTTGTTTTTAATGTCTCGAAGTTTGTTCTTGATATCGTTGCACGTTATTTGTAGGGTCTGTTTAAATCCAAGAGTCTTCAACATTATTGTAAATGTTATAGGATCAGGCTCTCTGCCATCTATGTCAGTAGCCATAATTGGTGTATTTCCTGCAAAATGATAAGGGGAATAGAATGGAAATTTTTTTTGTAATGGATCCACACTCAAAAACTTACCAAGCCTTGGGTTGTAAATACGGAAGCCGTAATCGTATTGGTTGCCGTTGCCACTTACCTCATCATCCTTTTCCTTACCATTAAACCCATACCTATAGTCATTGCCAGTATAGCTGCGCCCTGGCATAATACTGCCGAAGGGATACCGTTTTCAAAGAACTTTTACTTGCATTTGCAGGTAACAAACCTGCTTGTCTGGATTGCGAAACTCTTACTATATTCTCGAGGGCGGACGATTGTAAATTACAAGCATTGATATTCTTCAATTTTATTGGGGTCAAGTATTCTTTTCTTATCAACGTACATATTGTTTGTAATGCCAGTAAAAACCGTCATGATGTATTGAAACTGGTCACGATCTAGCCGTTCGCTTTTCAATGTAACAATAAAAGGAGAGTGTTGGGATGCGGTAACTAATAAAGTATAATTCAGCTTTTCGTCTTTAGGGGATGAAAAGTCGTAGAATAGTAAATAGGCCTTTGAGTTTTCGCAGACAATTTCATGGCATGCTTTTTTAGTCACGCGATTACCGATTGCATTGATACTGCCCTCAATTGATTCCATATAGTCTTTTATACTTATAGATGTCGTTAGTGTGAATAAAATTTCAAAAACTGAATCTGGACTCGAAGCTCGAAACCAATTTCCCCTATTCTCAACGATGAAGTCATTAGGGTAGTTGATGCGTATTCCATCTAACACAGTAGCAGTATCCCAATCTATTACTCCTTGGAAATTAGAATAACTGTACGACCAACGTCTAAACATAAGTCCATCTTCAAATTGTCCTGATGCTACATCATGACCTTTAGAAAAGTATGACCATCTACCATTGGGAAGGGTATCGGAATCATAATACCCAGCAAACAAAAGATTTCCAAGGGTATCATAACCTTTATATTCAGTAAGATCCTTGGCAATGTTTTTTTTAGGGCTTGAACCACAGCCAACAATAAGTAACAATGTCACAATGCTAAATACTTTCATTCTTTAGGTTTTGATAATTCTATAGAAAAAGTGCCTTCAAAAGGTCCCACTTCGCAGTCTCCATTTGCGCCTGCATTAACACTTGTTTTTCCATTTTCTGTTGTTGACCCTACATAAGCATTATTGTTCGATGTTCCCACGGCAACTGATGTAGAAGTGCTTGATGTAGTACTTCCAGATGGGGCAACCTGAAGTTCAGCTTTTTTAGTTACCGTTACAGGTACACCATTAACACTTGTAGTTGCTGAAGTTTCATTTTGAAGTGTAGTTGTTCCAATGTTGCTTGTATTAGTTGAAACTATAGTTACGGTAGCTG
>CAZLXD010000095.1:0-651 GCA_964563185.1 uncultured Chitinophaga sp. | reverse complement strand
GATGTGTTTTTGACGGTAACTGCAGGAGTAATCACCTGCATTTCTACCTGCTGCTTTAATTCGACAGAAGCTGTAACTTCTACGGACATAACGTTACCGGCATTATACGTGTTATTTGTATAGCCATTAGGGTCAAAAAGTTTTGATGGCTGCACAGTAACAGAGACACTACCCGAAACAGTCACTCCATCCTTTTGTTTAACAGCCCCAGCTTGTTTAGAATCAAACCAATATGTAAAAGCCCCCTTCGTTTTAACTGCTAAATTATCTATAGACTCTGCTACAGCCCTAAAATAGCTGTTGATGTGAAAGGCAAAGGTTGCCATAGGGTCACTTCCGAAACCTGTATTAGGCCCCCCTTCTAGTCCATCAATGTCAATACATGCTACTGGGGAATTACTAGCATACTGGTATGTAGTTAAATCAGCGTAACTCTTAAACAACGGATCAACACTCAAAAATCTGCCTAACCTTGGGTTGTAAATACGGAAGCCGTAATTGTATTGGTTGCCGCTGCCGCTTGCCTCATCATCCTTCTCCTTACCATTAAACCCATATCTATACCCATTGCCAGTGTAACTCCGCCCCGGCATAACACTGCCGAAGGGATAGTAATCTAAACTGAGTGAAACGCTTACCTACAGCGGGTTT
>CAZLXD010000094.1:0-11157 GCA_964563185.1 uncultured Chitinophaga sp. | reverse complement strand
TCCCATTGAAAGCGGTGAGTACTGGTAAACCTCTTCCATGGTTTCGATAGGGCCGTGGCAGGTTTGGCACTGCACTTTACCCGCATTTACGTGCTGGGCGTGGTTAAAGTAAACATGGTCGGGCAGGTTGTGAATACGCACCCACTCCACCGGTTTTTGAGGCTTAGAATAGTTTTGATTGTACGAATCCCAACCCACTGCCTCGTATATCTTGGCAATCTCTTCGGTTCCGTATTTTGGGCCTTTGGTAATGTTCTTGTGGCAGTTCATACAGGTATTAACCGAAGGGATATTAGCGTGCTTACCGGTATAAGCAGTACTGTGGCAGTATTGGCAATCTATTTTATGCTTACCGGCATGTAAAGCATGGGAGTATTTAATGGGTTGTGTAGGTTGGTAACCCTGTTGGCGGCCCAAACTGACACCCCAGTCAACCGTTTCATAACCTAAAAACACAAAAGCAACTAATACCAGCGCTACCACAAAATTTGGTCTTTTGTAAAAAGGCACTTTTGGTACAATAACACGACCTTCCTTCTCAGCTACCATTTGGTCGAGTTTGTTAGTAACTGTAACTAGTATAACAAGCAACAGGAACAGGAAGGCAATAAATAAATACACTGCATATGAAGGGCTACTTGTTTTTGGGGTAGATCCAGCGGTGCCGGGGGCAGGTGCAGCAGTAGTTGTAGGGGCTCCGTAAGCATCGGGATTTTCTACGTATAAAAGTATTTTATCAATATCAGAATCTTTGAGCGAAGAAAACAAACTCATGTTTGCCGGACGGCTGTTAAGCATGTCGTTAGCATACTTGTAACCGCCATCTACTGCCTCGTTATAGTTCTTTATCCATATATACAACCACTGCTTGCCGGTTTTACCTTTAAAATCACCCGCGCCTTCCCAACGGGCTGTTACGCCCTTCAGCGAAGGACCTGTACCGTCAACCTTTGGATTATGGCAGGCAGCACAGTTACCTTTAAACAAGGTCTTTCCTTCATTCCAGACAACTTTATCCACCTCGGCATAGCTAAACAAAAAGCCAAGGCTTAAAATAAAGGTCAGTAATGTGTTTAACGAAATAGTGCGGGGTACGAAAGATTGGTATCTATGCTTCATTATGACTTGAATTGTCATGGAATTGTAAAAATTGCGCGGCAAATATGAACACCGAAGGTTAAATAACCAAAAAAAGAACAACAAAATTTCGAATGAAAATTCGAGTTTGGATTAATTATAAACAAGGGTCGAAATATTAGTATTTATGCGGGTTTCAGCGATATTTTTTTACCCGGGTTTAAAGCAGGCTTTGTAACTTGTTGATAATTGCTCTATGGTGTGCATAAACTTAAATGTGATTTTTGGCGGAACAAAAGTCATTCCATTTTCCGGAAAACATTTTTTTTTGCGATGCCCCAATAAGCGTTTAAAAACTATACTTACCCAATTCGCCTAATAGCTATCGCTCATAGTATTATGATACTACTTATGTTCTCATTTGAGAAATCTCAGCCTTTACCTTACACACGGTTCCTAAATTCGCATAAATTTCCGCATGAAAAAAGAAACCTCTTCCTCCCCCACTCTGCCCGAAAAAAAGCCAGAACCGTTTTGGGTTTCTGTCCTACCCAAAGATGTTCTAGAGGTATTTGAAGAAGCCGGTGATACCACGCGCTTTGCTCTACGCTTCTTCCGTGAAGTATTATTTCCTCCTTACGAATTACGCGAAATCATCCGCCAGTCTTACGAAATAGGTTACCGCTCGTTGCCCCTGGTAGGGCTTACGGCATTCATCATCGGGTTGGTTCTAACTTTGCAATCGCGCCCCACATTAGTGGAGTTTGGGGCAGAATCTTGGTTGCCGGCCATGGTGGGCATTAGTATCATACGCGAAATAGGCCCGGTAATTATTGCCCTTATATGTGCCGGTAAAATAGGTTCGCGCATTGGTGCCGAGTTGGGTTCCATGAAAGTAACCGAACAGATTGACGCCATGGAGGTAAGCGGCACTAACCCGTTTAAGTATATCGTGGTATCGCGCATTATCAGCACTACGCTTATGATTCCGTTGCTTACGGTTATTGGCGATGCTATTGCACTGTATGGCTCGTACCTGGCGGTTAAGGTGAAAGGTTCGGTAAGTTTCACCCTGTTCTTTCAGCAGGTGTTTGAAAGCACCGACTTCAGCGATTTTATTCCGGCCTTTATTAAATCCTTCTTTTTTGGGTTTGCCATAGGCCTTATAGGCTGCTACAAAGGTTACAACTGCAAAAAGGGGACCGAAGGCGTAGGCGAATCGGCTAATTCGGCTGTGGTTATTTCATCGCTGCTGGTGTTTGTTATTGACCTGATAACCGTGCAGATAACTGAATTCTTCGGATATATATGATGCAACTGCTCACCAACGAAATACCACCGGTTGCAACAGCGGTTGCCGAACCTATTATTGAGGTTTCGCACTTAGTGAAGTCATTTGGTGAAAACCATGTACTCACCGATTTTAACCTGCATATCAACAAAGGCGAAAACGTGGTAGTGCTGGGAAAATCGGGCTGTGGAAAATCGGTACTTATTAAATGCATGGTAGGGCTTATACCGTATGACGGTGGCTCTATGAAAGTTTTCGGTAATGAGATAAGCGAACTACCGCAACAGGAGTTAGACTCCATGCGCGCCCGCATAGGTTTCGTGTTTCAAAGCAGCGCCCTGTACGATAGTATGACCGTGCGCGAAAACCTGGAGTTCCCCTTACGCAGGCACGGCAGGCATAAATCAAAGCAGGAGGTAGATCAACTGGTAGAAGAAACCTTAGAGAATGTAGGCCTGCTGCATGCCATTAACCTGATGCCCTCGGAGCTTTCGGGCGGTATGCGCAAACGTATAGGGCTGGCACGCAGCTTAATACTAAAGCCCGAAGTAATGCTTTACGATGAACCTACCACCGGACTGGACCCTATTACCGCCCGCGAGATAAGCAACCTCATGCTGGATATGCAGCACAAGTACAATACTTCATCTATCATTATTTCACACGATATGCACTGTGCCCGCCTTACCGCCAATCGTTTGGTAGTAATGATTGACGGCATTAACTACGCGCAGGGAACCTTTGAGGAATTAAATCAACTGAACGACCCGAAGGTTCACGCATTTTTTGAAAACAGCCGCTCATGAACAAAGAAACCACAAAGAACATACGCCTGGGAGTTTTTGTAATAACCGGAATAGCCCTGCTTATTACAGGCCTTTACTTTATAGGAAGCAACCGAAATATGTTTGGCAGCACCGTTACCCTGTATGCACAGTTTAAAAATGTAAACGGGTTGCAAAAAGGCAACAACGTACGCTATTCGGGTATTGATGTAGGTACTGTGGAGGGAATAGAAATAGTAAACGACACTACCATACGCGTTGAAATGACTATTGATGCCGACCTGAAGCGCGTGATACGCAAAAACTCGCTGGCTACACTGGGTAACGATGGGCTAATGGGAAACAAACTGGTAAACATTGACCCGGGCACCTCCGATGGCGAACCGGTAACCGATGGCGATGAACTGCTAAGCATGCCCGCCCTTGAACTGGATGAAATGCTGCGCACGCTCGATGTTACCAATAAAAATGTAGCGGTTATTTCGGCCAACCTCCGCACCCTTACCGATAATATAAACAGCAGCCGGGGAACCCTTTATAAAGTAATGATGGATACCACGCTGGCGCTGAAGATTAATAATGTGATTGATAACATTGAAGTACTAAGCCACAATGTGCTGGTAATATCGGAAGACCTGGGCGATGTAATAACCGAAGTAAAAAGCGGCAAGGGAGTACTGGGCACCTTAGTAAACGATACCGTAATTACCACCGACCTTACCACCGCCATTAAAGAAGTAAAAACTGCCGGGCAGCTGATTAACGTGGCCGCGCTGGAACTGAAAGAAATACTGCAAAAGGCTAACAACGGCAGCGGCACCATCAGCGCACTGGTAAACGACACCGCTACCTCTAACAGCGTAAAACGCAGCTTAATAAACATTGAAAACAGCACCCGCAACTTTAACATGAACATGGAAGCCCTTAAGCACAACATACTGCTGCGCGGCTACTTTAAAAAGCAGGAAAAGAAAAAGCAGCAGCAAGAGAAAGCGAAGTAGGCTTTACAGTTCGCTTCTTCATCATGCATGGCTTCGGGAATGTAGGCTTGCTTTGTAACAAATACCCCCACCGAAAAAAAAATTTCACCTGTTTTTACTTTTAATTATTTTGCCGCGGCTGTTTAGTTAACACTCTACCCTTATAGTTGTATTATAATCCGTTTAGAATTTACGGTATGATAGGTATTAGCGTTTTGTTGGTTATTTCGGTGCTGTTGTTGGTTTACCAGATATGGTTTAACAACGACCCTGATGAGTTAGATAAAACAGGCCATCCGCGAAAGAAGAACCGGTAAGCCTTATAGCTTTTTTTCAGGCCGGGTTTATTGTTCGCATAGTAAACCGGCATGTGCGGGGGCGTTGGTTCGCCCCCGTTTTTTCCTTTGCATAAAGATCTGGTTGTTACCCCGAAAAAAAATGCCGCAGGCTATTGTTTTTAAAAAAAACCATTTTTATTTTAGCCTTGCCGCTATTGGTGGGCGGAATCGTTCTTTATAGATGCTGTGGCTTTTTGGTGGGCCGCAGTTTTCTGATACTGCATCGGGATTCAGGCACCGGTGCAGTGATAGTTATAAGCGGGCACCGCCAGGTGCCCGTTTTTTTTGGCCCATACTTTACCCTTATTGTCACAAAACCACAACAGGTTTTCGGAATGTTTGTTTTACCACTCTGAACTAATCCTTGCCAAGGCAATGACCCAACATTAGGTATAAAGGTTTCGTCCCTACGGGCAATTCCATTAAGTTAAGAATGAATGGTTGTTATGGCCGTTTGTATTTTCCCCTCTTGATAGGGGCAAGCCAAAATTTTTCGGTAGAAAATTTTGGATAGGTGTGTAGCGGTGGCTCAACAGCATTGCCCTACGAGACGATGTTTCTCTTTTTTTTGAAACCGACTACTGTATTTTAGTGCCTACGGCACAAAAAAATCCCGTTAGGTATTTAACATTGGTAGAAGAAAGAAGCAAGCCTAAAAGATTGCCCCGCAGGGGAAAAACCTAAAAAAACACCTATTGCCCGGTAATTGTTCTTGCAAAGTGAATAATCTTGCACCGCCTTTTAGCCCACGGGCACATCAGGGGCAACACCTTGGTGTTTGTTTTTAAAACCCGCTTCGCGCCTGGCGGTTACCTCATCAAAAGTTTCGTGGTACTTGGGGTGGTTAGTTCCCATCAGGGTATCCCAAATATTAAAGTAAAGGCCGTAGTTGCAGCGCACATACTTATGGTGCATGTTGTGGTTGGTGGAGGTATTCAGCCACTTTAGCAGCGGATGCTGCAACGCCCGGCTTGGAAACATTTCGTAGCCCAGGTGCCCCATTACGTTAAACACAATCTGCCACAGCGAAAGAATAATAAGCGATGTGTAATGCAGCGGTAGGGTAAATATGAGCAACGGCACAAAACCAATTTCCAGCAAAGCTTCCAGCGGGTGAAACGCAAACGATGCCCAGGGGGTAGGGTCTTTGCTAAGATGGTGTACTTTATGCACGCGCTCGTAAAACAGCGGGTGGTGCATTAAGCGGTGCACCCAGTAAAAGTAGGTGTCGTGAAAAAAGATGACAAACGCGGTGGTAAACACATAATACGCCACACTATGCTCCGAAAACTGGCGGTAAATTTTAGTAGGCAATATATTGTTGATGCTTATAAACTTAATAAAGACCACCACACAGGCAAACACCAGAAAGGTAAGCAGCGAATAGGTAACCTCGGTTACTATTTGCTGCCGCTGCGGAAACTTCTGCTGTATTTTCATAAACAGCCAGTCCTTGCGCTTAATAACATAGTAAAGCAGGTAAGCCGTCCCGGCAAACAACAGGTAGCGGCCCAGCAGCATCCCCACAGTTAAAATCCACCGCATCCAAAGGCTTATATCATCGGGCAGTATTTGCGACATGTGCTTGTTTACTTTTTCCCAAGGCGAAAATAAACTATAGCCCCAATGCAAAAAGCACCTATTGTGCTCAAGTGCCGTAATTGTTTGCTAAAAGGTAGGCCGGGGTATTTAAAATGGTATAACCAGGTACAAATGGTAAGTGGCAAACAACCCAGTCAACCATTCACCTAATCAACCTGCCTCAACGGGCATAAAACAAAAAAAGGGCCGGGAATTTATCATCTTCCCGCCCTTTGCGTTATCAAGGATTTTTTATCCTGTTACGGAATCCTTGTAAATCTTTTAGCAAACATGCCCTCCTCGGTTTTTACAGTCAGAAAGTAATTTCCGGCTGTTAACAAAGAAGTATTTAAGCTGATAGTATTGTTACCGCTGTTGAACATAGCCGGCTGCGAAATCAGTTTCGCACCGTTAATGTTGTATATCTCTATACTGCCTTCCTGGTTAGCGTTGCTGGCAATTTTCACGTTCAGCTGGTCGTTAGCAGGATTAGGAAATACATTGATAGAACTGTTATCCTTATCGTAGTTGCGGATGCCTGTAGCGGCCGGTGCCTCCACTTCTAAATGCGGAGCGTAAGGCACGTTAGCATTGCTGCCGGTAAAGCTAAGGTCATCCATCACAAACTTAGAGTTGCTGCCATCGCCACGGAAGTTAACGTAAATAGCGTAAACACCTGAGTAGTTATTAATCGGAAGCGTGTAAGTGTTTACTGCTGTTGACTGCGCATCCACTTCAAAGCTATCTATCAATAAAATACCGGCTCCGGCAGTATCGGCTAAATACACCAAAAACCATCTGCGGTCGCCCGGCATAGCAGGACGGTGCAGATTATATTTAAACTCCAATACTTCACTGTTGCTGAATACCAGATATGGAGTAGCCACACCTGTGTTTTGGTCCGGCTTATAACTTGGGCCGGTACCCAGGCTTTGCGATCCTGTAATGGGCGATGTGCCTTCCACATTCACGTCCATATCGGGCAAAAGCCAGTTTTGTTGTAAAAGTGCATCGCGGGTCGATAATCCCCCCTGCACCGGTTCAAAAGATTCGCTCAGTTGTGCAAAAGCAGGCGAAGTAGCTGCTATCATTATTGCCGCGGCAATGTTGCGTAAGTTAAGTTTCATAATCATTTACAATTTTGGTTCCTTCCCTCTGTTACGGCAAACGTTTCCGCTTTGTTTCAAAAAACTTCAAATTGTTTTATGGTGCCCTATACCCAAAACCAGCCAACCGTATGATTTTTAGAGGCTTACCACTTAATACAGCATACCTTTAAAAACAAAGGAGCCACCTGCATACAGGTGACTCCTTTACCTTTAAAACCGGTAAACTATCGGTTACTTTAAAACTTTCTGATAGTAAAATAGAAGGTAGTTCCTTTTTCGGCATTGCTGTCAAACCATATATCGCCATGGTAGTATTCCGTAATCTTTTTACAGATCGCCAGCCCTATGCCCGTTCCGTCAAACTCCTGCTCGGTGTGCAGGCGCTTAAACATTTGGAAAATAGTAGTACTGTACTCCTTCGAAATACCTATTCCGTTATCGTGTACCGAAAAAGTATAATGGTTTAAGGAATTAGTCCAGCTAACATCAATGCGCGGGGCTTCGCTTTTATTAAACTTCAGCCCGTTGCTTATAAGGTTCTGAAACACGTGATACATTAAAGATGCATGAACATGCTGAACCACCGGCAGTTCCTTATTAATTACAATAGAGCCGTTTACGCTATTCACTCTTTCGCGCAACTCAAACTGAATAGTATTTACCACATCGTTCAGGTTAACCGGCACAGGGGTTGGCAGGTTGGTGCCTATACGGCAATACGCCAGCACATCATCTATAAGGCGCTCCAGGCGCTTTGCCCCGCTGTGCGAATACTTTACAAACTCCTTTGCCTCATCGTTCATAGCAGAGGTATGCTTTACCTGCAAAAGATTCAGAAAACTTGAAATGTTTCTTACGGGGGCCTTCAGGTCATGTGAAATAATGTAGGCAAACTGCTCTAAATCGTTGTTGGAGCGCTTAAGTTCAGTGGTTTGCAACATCATGTGTGCTTTCGAACTTTCCAGTTCCATCTCACTTTGGTTAGCAGTTCGGGCAAACTGTATTACCATGGCCAAAAGCACCAATAGTTGCGAAAATACCCCTATACGGGCTATCACTTGTTGTACATCTTCCGAAAAATGATACTCTTCAAAGAAAATTACACCCAAATAATAAAAACCTAAAAGCGCTACTGAAAGTACTACTGAAATACCTATTTCGTACACCCGTCTGTAATCAAACACCAAAAATGGCAATGCCACCGCCAGTATTAAATGGTGCTCAACATTTGCCTCAGGTCCTATAAGCAAAGCCGAAAAAAACACCAACAGGTTTATTCCCATTAGGTACATGTATCGGCTCAAATTCACCTTGCCGTACGAATTAAGGGCCAAAGCACCAATACAAACACTTTCAGCCAATGCTAACTGTAATACCCAAACCCATTTCTCAAAAAAAATAGCTGCCACCAAATAAAAAAAGGTAACAATAAAGGTCATAAACGAAATAAAATTAAACGCCCGTATGTACTTGGTATCGCGGGCATCTGAACCGTAAGTCCCCAGGTTTATCAGGCTGGTGTACACAGCCATCAAGGGGTTCATTTCATTCGATTCCAGCGTTTCTTTGTAAGCTTTCTCACTTTGGGAAAGCGTTACTTCCTGCGGGGAGGTGGAGAGTTGCTTCATGAGGGTCGGTTTTATTGTGAGTAAATGTCCCTTACGGAATTGGAAGCTAACAAATTACAACACACAAAAAAAACTCCCGTCTAAAACTAAAAGTAAGACCAAAAGCCGCCCCCACTCTAAAAACCTCCTAAATTCGCCCCTGCATAAAATTTTAGTTGCCCCCCTTCGTCAAAAACTACATACGAAGAAGCAACCATGGTTAACTTAAGCATTTCAATGGCAGACTCTCAAAACGAATCTATCAGTCAGGTAATACTGAAAGAGCGTAGGCGTCTGCTCGAGTTTATCCGCAAGCGGGTTCCCACCCAGGAAGATGCCGAGGATGTATTGCAGGATGTATTTTATGAACTCGTAAACACCTACCGCCTTATGAAACCGGTAGAACAAATGGCATCCTGGCTGTTTACTGTTGCCCGTAATAAAATTACCGACCGCTACCGCAAAAAGAAACCCGATTCGCTCGAAGAACACTTTGCACTTCGCGCAGGCGATGATGGCGATAAACTGGATATTTCAGACTTCCTACCCTCAGGAACCAATTCCCCCGAAACTGAAATGATGCGCGAAGCCATTATGCAGGGCTTGGTAAATGCTTTAGACGAACTCCCCAAGGAGCAACGCGAAGTATTTATTATGCACGAACTCGAAGACAAAAGCTATCAGGAAATAGCCGAAATAACCGGTGCAAACATTAATACTCTTTTATCGCGTAAACGCTATGCGGTGCTATACCTGCGTCAGCGCCTTTTAAATCTTTATAACGATTTGTTTTAAAAACAACAATAAACCCATACAGTTATGAACCGGATATTACAATTTGTGGGAGGATTTCTGCTCTTCTGTTTGGCTTTTATACTGTTCGGCTATGTAACCATGTACCTATGGAACTGGCTCATGCCCTATCTTTTCAAACTTCCCGAAATTGACTTTGCCATGGGCCTTGGCTTGGTGGTATTAAGCAAAATATTGTTTGGCGGGGTGCATGTTAAAACCCCAGGGCCAATTGGCCAGCGCAGGTTCTGGAAAGCCAAATGGGAAAGTATGACCAATGAAGAGCGCGAAAACTTTAAAACCGAATTTGCCGAGCGCTGCCGTACAAAGTGGGGCAAAAACTTGGCAAAAACCGAAAAGCAAACTAATCCTTAACAGGAATTGAAATACGAAAGTTACAACCACCATCCTTCCCATCCTCAATCCATATTCTGCCGTTAAGTTGCTCAACAATCTTTTTACACATAGTAAGGCCTATGCCGGTTCCCGTGTATTCATTCCTAAAATGCAGGCGCTGAAATATTTCAAACACCTTATCGCGGTATTTTTCCTGTATCCCTATACCGTTATCGCAAAAGCTAATGCAGTCATAGCCCCCTTCACGGCTCCATGAAATGGCCAATACCGGCTGCTTGCTTAAATTAAACTTAACAGCATTACTTACTAAATTCTCAAACAACTGCAACATTAGCACCTTGCTGGCTGTAATCTCGGGCAAATCGGTGCTGCTAATGCTCATCATCCTACGGTCTGTCTCCGGTTTAAGAAAATGGGTTACCTCTGCCAGCACCTCATTCAAATTCACCCGTTCAATCTTTCGTATGGTTTTTATTTTCGATAACTCCAGTAAACCACGGGTAAGGTCAAACATGCGGTTTGCACCTTCTTTGGCAAAGTACAAATATTGCCTCTCGTCTGCATTTAACTTATCCTTTGCCCTTCTTTCTAACAACTGCATATACATACTCACCATCCTAAGGGGTTCACGCAAATCGTGCGAAGCCACATGGGCAAACTGAGCCAGTTCATAATTCAAAACTTCGAGCTTACGGCTGTAATCTTCAATTTCAGCATTTTTCTTTTTCAAAAAATCCGATTCGCGCTTACGCTCCTCCAACTCAAACAGCATTTGAGTATCCAAAACAGCCGATGACTTATCAAAATGGTAGGCTTTTTCCTTTTCCGTTAAACACCGCTTATGTTTCTCCAGCGCTTCCTTGTAGTTTCCCTGTTCTTCAAGCGTAATTGCCCACGACTCATACATTCCGGCAAAATTCAGCTTCAGGGCCGAGTTCTTCGAAAGGCCTTCTGCCAAACCAAAATACTCCAAAGCCTTGTTATAATTCTTCTGTAGCTTATAAGCCTCCGCTATATTTAGGTAAGCATTAAAAACATAAAACAGGCTGCCCGACTGCTTCAGCAACTCAGCACCCCTGTTCAAACTTTCCATACCCTCGGTGTAAGCACCGCTAAGGCATTTCCTATATCCAATATTTATTTCACAATTCCCTTCACCGCGCTTATCCCCTATTTCCTTAAAAAGCTCCTTTGCCTTTTTATTATACTCAATCGCCTCATCCGTATCCTTAATTCCGGG
>CAZLXD010000093.1:0-11204 GCA_964563185.1 uncultured Chitinophaga sp. | reverse complement strand
AAAGCATCATCGCGCGGAAGCTGGTTTGCTCGGCCGCCTTGCGGTACCAGTTGATGGCCTCGGTACGGCTTTGCGGCACGCCAGCGCCATTGAGGTAGGCCTCGGCCAAATTGATCTGGGCATTTTTCAATCCGGCATCCAGCTTCCAGTAACTTTTCAGTTTCTCCATTTCCGGTGAGCTGGCCTGCTCGCCAATTACCTTCAACAAATCATTTCCGAAAAACTGCGCTGAACTTCTAACTACGGAAAAAAGCAACAACATCACCAGGGACACAAACTTCATAGGGACACAATAGCTTTGTCCGAATATACCCGAATAATATTCACAATAAAAAGCCAATGAGCAACTTTACATTTTTTTCGCCTTGCCGGTTTCGCGTTTTACATCCTTGTTCAGGTCGGCCTTGGGATCGTTGCGTTTTACGTTTCCTATGTGCAGGTTTTGTGCCAGCACTAATTTCTCCTTCCCGTATTTGCTCTTCATTTCGTCAATGGCTTTGTAAAGCATAATGTCTTTCTCCCGGTCGTTGAACATATTAATCTGGTAGTGCCCTTCCTGCAGGTTTGAAAAACGCAGGCCAATCAGCCGCACCTTTCGCCCGTGTTCGTAGGCCTCCTTAAACAACCGAAGGGCTGTTTCCATCAGCAATTTTGAATTGGAGGTGAGCGGAACGGTGCATTGCTTTGTATGCGTGGTAAAATCGTTATAGCGAATTTTTACCGCCACACAGGAGGTCAGCTTTTTCTCACCCCGTAAATCAAAGCCCAGCTTTTCGTTCAGCGCTATAATTACTTTGCGCAGCCACTCCGTATCGTTGCTGTCTTTATCAAAAGTGCGCTCGGCACTCATGCTCTTAGGGTCGTGGTAAGGCTGCACGCTTACAGACGCGCGCCCGTGTGCCCGCTCCCACAATACCGCACCGTGTTTGCCCATTATGTTTTCCATGGCGGTGCGGGTAAAGCTGCGCACATCGCGTATGGTGTAAATGCCTTTGCTGTTTAAAAACTTCTCGGTCTTCTCCCCGCAAAAAGGAATGCGACCCACGGGCAGGGGGTCTAAAAACTCCTGCTCCTTTCCCAACTCTATCATCCATTGTCCGTTGGGTTTGGCTTCATTGGTAGCCATTTTCGCCAGCATTTTATTTATCGATAAGCCAAACGAAATAGGCAGCCCTGTTTCTTCCATAATCTTCTTCCGCAACTCCACACTCCATTTCCAGCACCCGAAATACTTATCCATACCCGTCAGGTCAATATAAAACTCATCTATCGAAGCCTTTTCAAATAAAGGGGCGCGTTCGGCAATAATATCGGTTACCATTCTGGAGTATCGCCCATACTCGCTCATGTGCCCCGGCAGGTAAATACCGTGGGGACACAAGGCACGTGCTTTCTTAAAATTCATGGCACTGCGCACCCCAAACTGCCGGGCCTCATAACTGCACGATGACACCACCCCGCGCAGTCCCGTTCCGCCAACTATTACCGGCTTTCCGTTCAGCGAAGGGTCCAGAATCCTTTCTACCGAAACGAAGAAGGAATCGAGGTCCATGTGCAGGATAAAGTGTTGCATTGCCCGCAAATTACTAAATATTTTTGCCTACATTTGAACCATGAACGAAAATTTTTAGCCATGGACTACATTAAAACCAACCTCAAATTCCTCCGCAAACTAAAAAGCTGGACACAGGCCGACTTAGCCGAAGCCCTCGGGGTTACCCGTGCGGTAATCGGTTCGTACGAAGAAGGCCGCGCCCGCCCTACTTACGAGGTGTTGGCCGAACTTTCTAAAATTTTCAATTACAAAATAGATGATCTGATTACCCGCGACCTGCGCCAGATTGAAAAGGTGCCTTTGTTTACCGATGAACAACTGCAAAACGATGTGCAGGGAAAAGGCCTGCGCGTGCTGGCTATTACGGTAGATGAAAAACAGAACGAGAACATTGAACTGGTTCCGGTAAAAGCCGCAGCCGGTTACCTGAATGGCTTTGCCGACCCGGAGTTTATTCAGGAACTGAACAAATTCCGCCTTCCTTTTTTACCGGTGGGCACTTACCGCGCATTTGAAATTAAAGGCGATTCCATGCTGCCTGTTCAGCCAGGTTCGGTAATTGTAGGCGAATACGTTGATAACTGGAAGAACATAAAGGACGGGCACACTTACATTATCCTTTCTAAACACGATGGCATAGTTTACAAGCGGGTATTCAATCAAATTGAAGAAAACGGAACACTGATTTTGCGCAGCGATAACCCTTCGTACCCGGCATACCCCATAAAAATTGAAGAAGTGCTGGAAGTATGGAAAGCGGTGCTGCACATCAGCCACTTAAACAAAGGCACCGATTTATCTTTCCAGAACATATTGCAGATGATGCAGGAGTTGAAAAAAGATGTGGATGGATTGAAGGCCAATTAACCTTAGTTACACAACTGCTGATACTTTGCCTGCGCATCGGGCAAGCCCATCTCTATTGCTTTCCGTAAATCGTTACAGCCTTCTATTTTTTTCCCCACCAGAACAAATGCTTGCCCGCGGTAGAAATAGCCCGTGGCATCATCGGGGCGTATAGCCACATACTTGTCGTAATCGTTCAGGGCTTTGTCAAACTTTCCAAAGTTACCGAACAGGTTGCCGCGTTCGGCATAGGCTTCGGCATAATCGGGCTTTAAGCGGATTGCTTCATCAAGGTCTGCCACCATGCCATCCCAATTCTTTTGCTGCTTATAAATAAGGGCACGGTTAAAATAGGTGGCATACCGCTTGGGATTCATGGTGATAGCTGCGCTAAAAACACTCAAAGCGGAATCGGTTAAACCCTTCTCGTTGTAATAAATTCCGGTGTAAACCAGGGCTTCATATTTTCTGTCGGCATACTGCAACATCTGTTGCGCGGTGGCATACATACTGTCATACTTCTGCAGGGCAAAAAAACTTCCGGCCTTTTCATTCAAAAAGGCGGTAGAATCAGGATATGCCTGTGAGCCTTTGGTAAGTACCTCCACCGATTTCTGAAAATCTTTCTCCCGTTCGCGCAGCAATATTCCATAGTTCAGCATAGCCAATGCCGATTTAGGATTGGTGCTCATTCCGTTTTGATAGTAATGGTGGTAATCGCGGTAAGCGTCCTGGTAGTAGAAAGAAAAGCCTGCCTCCACCACACAAACACCCAGCAATATTTTTTGCAGCAATTTTTCTTTTGATGTAAAAGAACGCAACACACTACCGGTAAAAACAAGCAGGCCTACACCTGCAAAAAACATACGGTGGTCTAAATAATCGTACGCAAAACCGCTAAAGTTTGGCTTGTAAAAAAGCGAGGGAAACAACGCCAGTAAAAACATGGCCAGTCCTGTTGCCGCCAAAAACTTCGTTTCGCTTTTCCTTAAAGTAAAAAGGATAAAACCTATAATGAGGATAACAAGAACACCTGCAATAGTCAGAGCCTTATCATAACCGGGCAACACACAAAACACGGCAGGAATAAAAAACTTAAACAGCGACTCGGGAATAACCGGCAGGTTATAGAGTGCCCCTTCAGGGCTTACGTAGCTGGTATTGAATATACTTTTGCTGCGCAGAATTAAATATATGGCAGTGAGCATAACAACCGGCAATAGCCACAAGCCTATTAGTGAAGGAATTTTCTTAAAGTCAAACTTAAGCCCGGCCCACCAAATAAGAGCAGCAGCAGGTATTACAACAATGGCGGTTTCCTTAGCCAACAACGCCAGAAAAAAGAATACAGATGCTGTTATCAAATGATTACTACTTCTGTTTCTGAAGTAGTTAAGAAACCCAATCATGCTTATAAGGCCAAACAACATTAAATACAAATCTCCCCTTGCGGGAATCCAACTAACGGTGTGTGCAAACAAATAGTGGCAAGCGTAGAACAGGGTTAAAGCAAACGACCACTGCTTACTAAAACTTAACTGAAGAAGAAAGAAATAGAGTGCCGCCAAGGCTGCACAAAAAACCAACACATTGTGTAAGTGGTAGCCGGTAGGGTTAATCTTCCAAAGCTTGTAATCAGTTATATAAGTAATGCTTTGCCAGGGGCGGTATAGTTCAATTTCCTTTTCGCGGAACCAGGCATCCGTCAAAAAGGCTTTCTTAATACTCCCCTCTTCCAACTTCTGTGTATTCATCACAATCATGGTATCATCATCGTGATACACAAAGTCAAACGATAAGGTCTTTGCATACAACGCAAATGCTACCACCACAACTACTGCCGGAAAGAGGAATTCCTTCCACATGACATTACTATCCGGAGCACTTACTTTTTTAGGTGTGTGTATTTTCTTCTTCTGGCTCACTCGTCAGTTTTTTTGGGTTTAACTTGCGCAATGTAAGCCTTCGTATAAATTTATGCAACGAAACAATGTTTACCACTTGCTTACACACACCATTGGGGTTTCTTGAGATAAAAGGAACGGAAGAAGCAATTACTTCTGTATTGTTCACAGAAACCGAAACAACTTCTGACACAGAATTTCCACCAATTCTATTTCAATGTAAAAAAGAACTGGAGGAATACCTTGCCGGAGCGCGGCAAACTTTTACCATAAAAGCAGAACCGCAAGGAACAGATTTTCAAAAACAGGTTTGGCAACAACTGTTGCAAATTCCTTTTGGCGATACCACCAGCTATGGCGAAATAGCTAAGCGGATGAATAAAGATGAACGCACATCGAGGGCAGTAGGAAGTGCCAACGGGCAAAATCCGGTGGCTATTATTATTCCCTGCCACCGCGTAATAGGCGAAAACGGAAAACTGACCGGCTATGCCGGTGGCGTATGGCGTAAGGATTGGCTGCTGGAGCATGAAGGAAAAGTGTCCGGCAAAAGGCTCTCGCTTTTCTAAAACAAAAAAACCGCTGCCGAAAATCAACCTTCCGACAACGGCTTACCTGAAAGAAACAGTTTCAACTGGATTTATATGCAATAGGGTGGTAATGCTTTTTATGTTGTCCTAAAAAAATACGGGAGTATATTCTTAAGGCCGCTATTTCCATAAAAAGGAAACTCAATGCTACCGGAACAATCACCATGAACTGACGACTATCTATGTTACTTATCAATAAATCAATACCAATAAATGTTGGCGTTAAGGGCAATCCCACTATAGCTAAACATGATAACAAAAACACTAAAGCAAGAACCGGCTGCTCATACCGATAACCGTGAAATTTATTTAAGTCAATATCTTTATCAATGTCTTTTACCTTCTTTAAACACGCATATCCAACAATACCAGAAACAACAACACCACTTAAGTATATCATAATGTGGTTAAAATTTAAGTTAGAATTCGAAATGGCTATGGCAAACAGTATAAACAGATGACTTAGAAAGATGTACGTCCAAGCCTTGATACTTTCGCTTCTATCAGCAAAAGATATTAAAACAAGGGCAAAGCCCATTATGGAGAATAAACCCGGAATCCATTTAATAATACTTAGCGGTATGCTGCTTAAAAATGCATAACAGCATATCTCAATCACTAGTAGTAGTACAACCATAACGATTACCGTTTTCGCCTTTACCGATCCTAACCAACTTCCGACTTGTTTAAACGGAGCCCATATAAAGCGATGCTGAAAAAAATCCATATTCCACTCCTTCAAGGAAATTACATAAAGTGTATTCACAAATGACGAAGGTGATACGGATTTACCCTTCTTAAATTCAAACATCATATTATGAATAGAGTAGCTCAACACCGATGGCGAAACCAGCAATTGATACGTTCTTAAAAAGGTGTTACCTGCAAAGTGAATAAGTGCAAATGTGTGGAAGCCTAATGCTACCTCTATAAACATCAAACCTATTTGTGCCGCGCTGGAATATGCTATTTGCGTTTTCACTGTTGACTGTAACTTAGCAGTAAGAGCGGCTACAATGGCAGTGCTTAGTCCTGTTAACAATACCAGAATACGCACCTCAGTAACAGGCTCCCAATATGAGTAGGTTCTAAGAAGCACAAACAAACCCAGATGTAAAGAAAGTGACCCGTAAAAAATAGCACTGGATGTAGTAGGGCCTTCCATAGCACGAGGCAACCATGATGAAAGAGGAAACTGAGCTGATTTTACCATAGCTGCCATTAAAAGCATTAGAGATATAAAAGCGGCCATTCCGTAATTCTGTTGTAAATGACTACTGACCAAACTAAGATTGGATAACTTCAAAAAGGTAATGTTCTCGTGCCACAAATGATGACTCATCCACATAGCTAAAATTAGACATATATCTCCAAGCCGGTACACTGAGATTACCTTTAGCGCATTTTTAACGGGCAAGTACCTGTCATAATAAAACGCAATGAGTAAAAAAGAAGTAATCCCCACAACCTCCCACCCTATAAATAAAGTTTCGAAGTTGCCTGAGTAGATAACAAAATTGTATCCAAAATAGAAGAACAATACTGAAACAAAAAAACGCTTGTATCCCTGTTCCCGATGCATGTATGTTTTACTGAAAGTCAATACTGCTAATGTTATTGCAGAACCAACCAAACTGTAAGCTACAGTAACCTTATCAAAGAAAAAATCAATAAATATTTCTAGGTAAGCGGTTTTAAATATTGTTACAAACTTTGTATCTAACAGTGGGGCTCCGCTATACATCCAATTGAAAGAAAAAGCTAAGGTAAAAAGCAAATGCAGAATAGTAGAAAATATAGCTACAGTGGCAATGCGCTTTTCCTGTTTTGACGACAACAACAGACAAACAATAAAAGTTGCCAAAGGTAAGATAGTAAAAAGAGGAAGTAGCTGTTCCATGGTTATTTCTTTAGCAGATATACAGGCAGGTTTTCTTTAGTTGCATCAACTATATAGTTTGTTTCCATTTCTTTGGCCTCATCTATCAATTTATCGATATCAGAGATACTTGATAAATGCTGCTGAGTAGGTTGATACAATACAAATTCACCACTTACAAAGCGATAGCATTGGTTATCTTTTGGATTTAATGCTACAATATGCACCCACTCATTGGCATACCATTCGTAAACTTCGGGAGAACTTTTTATGGCGTTTAAAATTACCTCCGGATAATGGTGAACAATTACCAGTAATCTTACTGGATCATGCACTTCAATCATTTGCAAAGGCAAACCCGGTCGCAAATCGCCATCGGCACTATTAGCTACCCCCAATAACCCTATTACATTATGCGGAAGCTTTGTACCTGAACCCAACTTATAGTTGTCTACTCTGGAAAAGTAGTATTCAAGGTTAATCCCTCCGCATACAAGCCCTATTGGCCGCATTACACCAACCAACAAATCCCCATTGGGATCTGTTTTATAATCGTACGAATTAAGAAAGGCCCGCCTATCGAGAAATATTTTTTGGGTTACTTCTCGTTTCCCTATAATACAAAGAGTATTGGTGCCATGACCTAATTCTGGTCGGGGTTCAAACATAGAAGCCGAACGATCGAATATGGCTTTGCGAACTTTTTTTATTGGATTTTTTGCACGAATAGCGGCAAATCTTCTTGAGCGCTCCTTAGCATTTACATCTAATGCATTTTCGAATACCGCTTTATTTTTCAGGTGTAGTCCTTTGGTATCGGCACTTAAACTTTCATCATCATAAAATCCAACAGTATCGCTGGCAGTATCATGCAAAGCACCAATAAAATGGGTAGTGGCAGGAATAATTAAGCCATTACTTCTTAGTTTCTCACGTACTTGCGGATGATTTGCCATAAATGCAAACACACGAGCATTTACTGAGCCCGGCTTACCGCTGCAAGCACCACAATCATGTGCACTGTGGTGTGGGTTGTTTGCACTACTGCTACCATGCGCCACTACGTATACTATTGGGGCGAAGTTGTTTACCAAGCCTATACTTCGAAGCAGCATTTCTACACGACTTGCCATTTCATTTATGGTAAAACCAATTTGCAAACCATTTTCGGTGTCGTTTATATTTTTGTTTTCAATGCTCAACCGGGAGTGGGAATGCATGTGTCCGAACGCGTCAGAAATTGAAGGGCTCATTTTGGGCATTAGTAGATTCTGAAACAACCGAATACCTGCATAAAAACCTAATGTAATTGAACTCAGAAAACCGGTAAACAGTGTATTTACCTTTTCCGAATAAAGTAATTCGTGCTTGCGAGTGTGGCCGCTGCCTGACTCTTTAACTAAGTACTTTGGAGTTACAGGAGCTGGGCAGAGTTTTTCGTAAAACTTTCCATTTTCTGGTTGAAAATAAAATTCAACACCAAAAAAACCCGGACTTCCTAATGTTTCGCAATTACTATCGGCTGCTTCTATATGCCTACGCAAAGAGCACTCCCGTTCATCAATACAAAAAATAGCTTGAAAACTTTTATGACCAATGGCAGTATCATGTAAACCGCTACTGAGAGATATTGCTGTTAATACTTCATCATAATAACTCCACTCAAATGCATCTTGCCAAAGAATTAAAACATCTTGTAACTCAGTTTTCTCGACACCTGCAAAAAGATCAACCGGAGGAACAGTAACCCCGGTTGCAAGGGGTTGCCAGTTTTCTCCCAAATAATAATCTAAGGCATCAATCTCCAACAGTAGTTCGAAAGCTATCAACTCCTGAAGTGAAATTTTTCTTGGGTCAAGCAGCGTATGTGGTGCATCTTCTATTGCAGATACTATGCCCGACCATCCCTGATGACTAAACTGCTGATCAAACAGATATTGGTTGAAATAAGCATGGTTGCCTACCAATAAACCGAGCAATATTGTTAACTCAACCTCATCCTGCAATAACAATTGCCTTGCACGCTTAGACTTAAAGAAACTTGCAAAACTGTTTTTTTCAATAGCTCTTACTGAACTTAGAAACCCAATATCATCTGTAGGGAATTTCCATTGTGAAACACCTTGGTCTAAATAACTGGCAAGAATTCTAAAAAGAAGGGGCTGAACGTGTAGGTCTAAATCAAATTTATAAAGTTGTTTCCAGCAGGCCCGCAACTGGCCTATTCGGCAATCAACATGTTCGTTATACTCTTTAAACAGGAGTTTCTCTTTCCATGTTGCAGCCTCACTCCCCCTCTTGTTATGCAGTATTCTTTCCAACACGTTCTCCTTAATTCGGCCTTGCTTATACAACTTCCTGTAATCGGAAAGTTGGAGTGTAACCTGATAACCGAAAATTTTACCTGCCTTAAATATGGCATCGTAAAATTTCATATTCTGAAATGCGTGCAGTGTATTGTGGTGTATAAAATCCTTAATAGGAGTTTGTGAGGGCAAGTAATGTTTTAAAGCAGGTATTACTTCCTGTTCGTCAAAATTTAAACTGTAAGTATCCATATATGCAAAAGCTTTACCTGAGAATTAAATTCAATCTCCTAGTAAGCCATGAGGGCCCTTATATCGCTCTCGCAGCATATCTTCGTGTCTTCGTAAAATTCTACCATACCGGTATTCAAAAAGTACTTGGCACCTATTATTGCCACTTCGCCTTTTTCAATCATTTGTTCCAGTATATAGCTCCGGTCAATAATGGTTTTTACCGATCGCCTGATATTAAGATTGGCTACATTTTCAACAAATTCTTCGTTGCCGGAAGTGCGGTGTTTGTGCTCAGTTGTTACTGTTTCGAGATAAACAGCAGGTTGAATTTTGGCCAACAGTTCTGTTAAGTTGCCCATTTCCACATGGTCGCAAGCGCCCTTTATTGCCCCGCACTTTGTATGCCCTAACACTACAATTAACTTTGAACCTGCCACCTTGCAGGCAAATTCAATACTTCCTATAACATCGGTATTTACAACATTACCGGCAATACGTATGGAAAAAATATCGCCTAATCCCTGATCAAAGATAAGCTCAGCCGAGGTGCGGCTGTCAATACAACTTAACACAACAGCAAAAGGCCATTGCCCATCGCGGGTTTCGTTGGCTTGTTTTAATAAATCGCGGTTGGCTTTAATGTTATTTGCAAAGCGAAGGTTACCTTCTTTTAAAATCTGTATGGCTTTTTCAGGCGTCATTGTTGCCTGTGTCTCAAATGTGTGTGCTTTCATTATTATTTGTTTTAACTGGATGTAACAAGCGTAGAGTCTTCAAGTTTGTATTCACTTCTGAACCCTACTAACCGTACCTGAATGTTTTTTTCTTTAGAACCTGTTTTTAAAAAGTCTTGTATAAGTTGTAACACATCATAGTCAATATATGCTGTGTTGGATGCGTTAATTACTACCCGACAGTTTTCGGGTAAATGTGCCAGTGTTTGTTTTACTGCAGCTTTGTTTAAAAAAGAAACTTCTTGTGCCAAATCAATGTGTATTGTTTCTCCTTCATGGTGCAGCTCTTTTCTAAAAAAGTAGGCCACCTTCATATTAGCCCGGAGTATAAAAAAGACACTTACGGTAAGCCCTATACCAACTCCTTTCAGTAAATCGGTTAAAACAACAGCAGCTACTGTAACTATAAACGGTACAAACTGGAACTTGCCATTTTTCCACATGTGCCTGAATACAGCAGGGCTTGCCAGTTTATAACCTATCATAATAAGTATGGCCGCCAGGCAAGCCAGTGGTATTTTATTAAGCAAAGAGGGGATGGCAACTACGGCTATCAGTAACATAGTGCCATGGGCTATAGTTGCAATTTTTGTCCTTCCACCCGAATTAACATTTGCCGATGTTCTTACTATAACCGATGTCATTGGAATTCCTCCAATAAGGCCACTTAACAAGTTACCTAAACCTTGTGCTTTTAGTTCTGTATTACTATTGGTAAACCTTTTTAGAGGGTCCATTTTATCGGCAGCTTCAATGCATAGCAATGTTTCAATACTGGCTACTGCGGCCATAGTGGCAGCGGTTATCCATACCTGAAGGGTGGTTATAGCCGAAAAATCGGGAGTGGCAAACTGGTTAAAAAAATCTTTTGGCGTGGCGGGTACCGGTAAGTTTACCAAGTGTTCCTGACTGATAGTTAGCCCTGAGCCAAGGGCTTTGAAAGTTTCATTTATTGCTATACCAACTATTACAACAATTAATGCGGCAGGTATTGTTTTTATATTTTTAAGAAAAGTAACTTTCTGCCAGGCTATTAATATAGTCAACCCTGCCAGAGTTATTAGCGCAGCCCCCGGGTGTAAAAAATTAACGGCATCAATAATTGCTGAAAAGGTATTATGGCCGGTTGTTTTTTCAATAAAAAAGAAATCGCCCT
>CAZLXD010000092.1:289-11272 GCA_964563185.1 uncultured Chitinophaga sp. | reverse complement strand
AGTTGGAAGTCCGAAGTAAAAAACAAGAGCAGTATGTTTACAGGAATAATAGAAACTTTAGGGAAAGTAGTAAGGGCCGATAGGGAAGCAGGGAACCTTCACCTTACCGTTCAGTCACCCATTTCTTCCGGGTTAAAAGTTGACCAGAGTGTTTCGCACAATGGAGTTTGCTTAACCGTGGTAGAAGTAAATGGCAACAGCCACCGCGTAACAGCCATTGATGAAACTTTACAGAAGACCAACATCGGTTTGCTGAAAGCGGGCGATGAAGTAAACCTGGAACGCTGCACCCAAATAGGCAGCCGGTTAGACGGCCACATAGTGCAGGGCCATGTGGACCAAACCGGTGAGTGTATTTCGGTGGAAGAACAAAACGGCAGCTGGCTGTATACCTTCCGTTACAAACCTTCGCGGGTAAACTTAGTGGTGGAGAAAGGCTCTGTGTGCATCAACGGTATTTCGCTTACGGCCTTTAATGCAAACAGCGATCTGTTCTCAGTAGCCATTATTCCCTATACCTACCGGCACACCAACATAAAAAGTGTTGCCAAGGGAAGTTTAGTAAACCTGGAGTTCGACATCATAGGCAAGTATGTAGCGCGTATGATGGAGTTTAAGTAAAGCTGCACATCATTGCGAACCGTAGCAGCGCGAAGGTGAAGCAATCTCCCGGGGAGTAGGAGTTTATTCCTGCACCGCAGCCCTCTTCAGGCGGTCATTAATGGCTTTGCCCAAACCCGTTTCGGGAAACTTAACGGCATAAATTACCTCCACATTGGCGGCATCTAACTGGCGCATGGCTCCAAAAAGGTTTTTTGCCGCCTCCTTTAAATCACCTTTCACGGAAAGAAGGATTTGATTTTTTATATCCACTCCGTCAATACATTTATCGAAAGCAATAACTCCGGCATTTTCTAATTCCGGTATTCTCAAATTCTCAAATTCTGTTATTCTCAAATTCTTCCTTGGTGCGTAGTGGCTTTTAAGCATGCCCGGGCTTTTGGGGTCGCTGCTTTCGTTGGTGTTTACCATTACTTTACCCACTACCTTTTCAATATCCTCCACTGCCAGCCCGCCTAAGCGATACACTACTGTTTCATTGTTCTCAAAACCAACTATGGTCGATTCTAAGCCCACCTCGGTAGGGCCGCCATCAAGTATATAAGGTATGCGGCCATGCAACTGGTCGTACACATGGTAGGCGCTGGTAGGGCTTATGTATCCGAACGGATTGGCGCTGGGTGCCGCTAATGGAAAACTCAACTGCTGTAACAACTCCAGTGTAAGCCGGTGGTTGGGAATACGTATAGCTACGGTATCTAACCCCGAGGTAACCAGGTCGGGTATTATGTCTTTTTTCTTTAATAGCAAAGTTAACGGCCCGGGCATAAAGGCTTTCATTAGTTGGGCTGCCTTATCGGGAACATCGGTAACGTACTTCTCTATTTCAGCGGTGCTGTGGGTATGCACAATCAGTGGGTCGAAATGAGGGCGGTTTTTTACTAAAAAAATTTTCAGCACCGCATCCGTGTTTAAAGCATTGGCAGCCAAGCCGTACACGGTTTCGGTAGGTATGCCTACAGTTTCGCCTTGTTGCAAAAACTCTTTTGCTTCAGCTACATCGTTCCCTATAATTGTTTCGTACCACATGTGCCGCGCTAAAATAGGAGTATAACAATTGGAAGTTGATATTTTCGGTTCAACTAATGTATTATGAAATTTGTATCAGCCGAAGAGGCCGTAGCACTTATTAAAAGCAACCAGCGGGTGTTTATTCACGGAGGGGCCGCTACTCCGCAGCGCCTGGTGAACGCCTTAGCCGCCCGCCACAGCGAGTTGCAGAATGTAGAACTTACACACCTGCACACGGAGGGCACAGCGCCTTATGCGCACCCCGATTATGCAAAAGCGTTTCGTGTAAATGCCTTTTTTATAGGCAAGAGTATAAGGCAGCATATCAACGAAGAGAACGTGCAGTATATACCCATGTTCCTGAGCGAAATTCCCTTGTTTGTGCGCAGCGGAAGGTTCCCTATTGATGCCTGTATAATACAGGTAAGTCCGCCCGATGCACACGGTTTTTGCTCGCTGGGTGTTTCGGTAGATATTGCCCGCGCTGCCTGCGATGTTGCCCGAACTATTATTGCTCTGGTAAACCCCCACATGCCCCGTTCGCTGGGCGATGGCCTTATACACCACTCAAAAATTACCGCGGCTGTGTATGCCGAAGATCCCATACACGTAGTAGAAGAAAGTGTAATGAGTGATACGGAAATTGCCATTGGTAAAAATGTGGCAGCCCTGGTAGAAGATGGCGCCACCCTGCAAATGGGCATAGGCGGAATACCTAATGCGGTGTTGAAGTTTCTGAACAACCATAAAAACCTGGGCATACATACCGAAATGTTCAGCGATGGTATTTTACCTCTGGTACAAAGCGGTGTTATAAACGGGCTGGCCAAGCGCAAGCACCCGGGCAAAATTGTTTCAAGCTTTGCTATGGGCAGCCGCAAGCTGTATGATTTTATACACGATAATCCTTTTGTAGCCATGCTCGATGTGGCTTATGTAAACGACACTTCAGTTATTAGAAAAAACGATAAGGTAACTGCCATAAACAGCGCCATTGAAATTGACCTTACCGGGCAAATATGTGCCGACTCCATAGGCCCGCGCATATTCAGCGGGGTAGGGGGGCAAATGGATTTTATACGCGGGGCAGCACTCAGCGCGGGCGGTAAACCTGTTATAGCCCTGCCTTCGGTTACTGCTAAGGGAGTTTCAAAAATTGTTCCGGTGCTTAAAGAAGGAGCCGGGGTGGTAACCACCCGTGCCCACGTACACTACGTGGTTACCGAATATGGCGTGGCTGATTTATACGGAAAGAACATTGCCCAGCGCGCCAAAGAATTAATTGCCATTGCCCACCCGCAGCACCGCGAGGAATTAGAGCAAAAGGCAACAGAACTTTACGGCAAAGGGTGGTAATATTTGGCGAATAGTCATTATTTGCAATATCTCTGACAATCATTTTTTTAGATTGTATAAATTAAAAGGCGTCTTATTTTGCTTTGTTAACAGGAGTGGTGCTTTCAGATGCTTGTTTTTTTATTTTAGCGCAAAATAAAACAGCTCTATGAAGAAAATTTTTACTGTATTGATGACGTGTGCTTCTGCGTTAGTTTCCATTGCCCAGTCAGGCAGCTACCAGAAGACAATTGGATTAGGAGGCGATGATTATGCGAATGTGTCAGTGGCAGGAGATAGCGGTTCTCATTTTATTGCGGGCAGCACCACTGCAACCGGAGGCGGAAGTTACGATGCATTTATTGCAAAGCTTGATGCAGACGGTAATTTTGTTTGGGGAAAACAATATGGAGGAACGGGAAGCGAGTTTGGAACTAGTATTATCAATACTCAGGATGGTGGTTTCCTTTTAACTGGCCGTTCAAATAGTTACTCTTCTTCTCAGGATATACTTGTTGTAAAGACGGATGTTACAGGAACTGTTATCTGGGCAAAAACTATAGGTACGGATAGTGTTGATTATGGTCTTAAAGCTGCTGAAGGTCCTACTGGATATTTAGTGGTGGGACAAACCAAGGGCTCAGTAAACAGCCAGCGTAACGAGATACCTTTAATTATGTTAAGCAATAGCGGAGCGTTGCTTTGGTCTAAGTCACTTGGCTCTCAGTTCGGTAACGAAGTAGCTTACGATGTGTTTAGCATTGGTAATGATGGATGGGTTATAGGCGGTTACACCGGTATTAATAACATCGGATTGAATGATGCAGTCTTCTTTATCGTTGATACAGCCGGGAACCTTCAGGCATCTTTTGAGGTTGGAGGAACCGGTGATGATGATGCGAGAAGAATTGTAGCTACTAATGATGCTGCATATCTTGTGGGCAATACCCGCTCATTCGGGGTGGGTGTTCAAGATATCTTTGTTGCCAAGTATGATGTTTCAGGAGGATTACCCTCTCTGTCATGGTTCAAAACTTATGGCGGAACAAGTTCTGAGTCTATTACTTCAGCAGCATTTACTCCAGACGGTATGCTGATTGTTACTGCCTTGACCACATCATTCGGGCAGGGGGATAACGGTTTGGTTATGGCCTTAGATACCGCAGGTAATGTTTTAATTTCAAAAACAGTAGGCTCTGCTGGTAACGATGTAATAATGGGCTTTGAGGTTTCAAATAACCCATTGTTAGTTGGCTATTCAAACTCTTTTAATGGCGGAGCTAACAACGATTTGTATTTGGTTAGGCCCGATGAAAATGCCGGAATGGGTTGCCATGCAGCCGATGTTACATTAACAGTTGTTACTCAATCAGCATCTGTGTTAGGTCCATCTATAGCCGATTTCTCAATAAATACACTTACTGTTACCGAAACATCTCCTTCAAACTTTACCAATACTAACGTTGGAGTAGATAGCTCTTTGTGCGATACAGTAAATGTGTCGGTGAAGGAAGTGAACGGGTTTTCAGAGGTAAGTCTGTTCCCTAATCCATCTAATAATAATATGTCTGTTTCATTCTATAACGAAACCAGCGATAAGGTAACCTATACAATTACTAACCTTTACGGTGCAGTTATAGGTGTGATAGAAAAGGAAATTGTTGCAGGTAGCGTTGTAGAGCGTGTTGATGTATCGAGTTATGCGGCAGGTGCATACATGCTTCAGATAAGTAAAGAAAGTTATGCTGTGTCCAAGCGATTTAATGTAATAAGATAAGTGCTTACAACTTTTAAAACAGAAAGGGCATTCGGGAACTCCTGAATGCCTTTTTTGTTTAATAAAAGACAATGTCTTTTTACAAATTTGTATCGCAAAACTTTACCTGTATGAAGAATCTGTTTTTTGTAGTTTGTATGCTGTCATCCATGACTGTGTTTTCGCAACAATGGTCTAAGCTGTATATTCCACATGGACGTAATATTGTAGATGTTCAAGTAAGAAGCCTTACTGATATACAGGCTATTGGCGGAAGTTTATGGAATGATTCTATTGAAAGTATTTTCAGGTCGACTAACGCTGGGTTGGATTGGGACTACATCAGAGATTACCCTGGCTCTTCATGGGTGGAAAGTTTTGCTTACAGAGATAGCCTTAACGGTGTAGCTGTAGGAACCAATGGTAAAATAATGAAGACAGCTAACGGAGGAATTACATGGGCATATTTTCCCTCGCCTATTAACTCTGATTTTAAAAAGATAGTTTTTCTGACCGGGAATAAGGCCGTGGTAGTGGGTGGTCGGGAGGCCGACTCTACGCAGTCTGTAATGATAACAACCAATGGAGGGCAAACCTGGTCGGTGGTTTTTAACCAGGCAGGGGGCAAACTTAACTCAGTACATTTTACCGATACACTTACAGGGGTTGCAGTGGGGTATAAAGGAACAATTTTAAAAACAACCGATGGAGGCTTTACATGGAATCCTGTCAGTTCACCGGTTCAGTGGGATTTAAATTCTGTTACTTTTTTAAATTCTGATACCGGCTATGCTGTAGGGGGGCGCCAGTATAATACTTCGGTAAGAACCATATTGAAAACCACTAATGGAGGCAGTTCATGGTCGGTAGTTAAAGATGAACCCGGAGCATGGTTAAACAGTATTACTTTCATAGATGCGGCTACCGGTTTTATTGTTGGCGACAGTGCTACAATGCTGAAGACCACCGATGGGGGGGCAACGTGGTATTCAAATCCGATACCTAATACCTTTTTGTTTGAGCAGTTTAATGTGGTAAAGTTTTTTAGCCCCGACTTTGGGGTGGTTGGATGCTATGGAACGGTATACATCTATAACAATGCTCCGGTGCCTGTGGTTAATACTTTAGGGGTAAATAATGTGAATGATTCTGTGGCTAATTTTTTTGGTGAAGTCGATATGCAGGGTTTTCCCGGCAATTACCGGTTTATTTATGCTACCGCTCCTGATTTCAGCAATGCATATGGCGATATGTACCCGCCCCAGATAGTTAACAACGCCATGTCCATTGTTACCCAGCAAAAAAACGGGTTAACACCGGGGGCCATTTATTACTATTATTTGGAGGCAAATACGATTGCCGGAAGAACTAATGGAGATACGCTCAGTTTTGTTTGCCAGAATCCTAACTATACCTTTCAAACAAACTGGATAAACTCTCCTACCAATACCTCCGTTACTTTGCAGGGTATAGTAGCTAACCTACAGGCTCCAACTAACCTGTATTTCGATTACGGCACAAGCAACGCCCTGAGCAATACAGTGGTTGCCAGCCCTGCAATAGTAAATGACGGCTCCACCTATAACGTAACGGCCAACCTTACAGGGTTAAGCCCTTATGTTCCGTACTATTTTCGTATGCGTGGCGTTTCAGGAACCAACATTTACATGGGCAATACCACCAGTTTTGTATTGGGTGCTATGTTCGACAGCCTTGTTACAAAACCAGCCACTAATGTAAATACCACAACAGCTACGCTTAATGCATTTGTAAGCAAGTTACGGTTCCCCTGCACCGTGTGGTTCGAGTATGGCACTACGCCTTCTTTGGGCACAGTGGTGGCAGCTTCTCCGGCATCGGTTACCGATACCCTTGATTACACCTGTATGGCAACCATAGCCGGCTTGCAGCCTTACAATACATACTATTACCGGGTAAAAGTGGTTATGCCGGGATTTGGTGAGTTTTATGGTCTTACTGAGGTGTTTAACTCGGGCAACCTGTTTGCTAAAATACAAACCATGCCCGCTACAGCAGTTAGCTATGCCTCGGGGCAGGTAAATGGTTTTGTGCAGGGTGCCATAGCCAGCACATCGCTTAGCTTTGAATACGGCACCACTAATTCATTGGGCAGTCAGGCTGCTGCTACCCCCGCTGTTATTAACGACCAACAGCCTCACAATATTTCGGCTATACTTACCGGCCTTTCAATGAATACTGTTTACTACTACCGGTTAAAGGCGGTGGCAGCGGGTGTTACTGTATATGGCGAAACAAGGCAGTTTTATACCGCCAATGCCGGGGTGCCCAACTGGGACTTTGAAATATGGCAGCACGATACCGTTGAATTGCCCGTTGGTTGGAATATGATGGGCCGCAACTTTGCTAAAGTACCCGGAATAACCGGCCATGGTTTAAAACTGCTGAATAACAATGTTACCATATTAGGTGTACTGGGCGACTCATTTATAGGAGGGCAGGCGTTTACATCGCGGCCTGATTCTTTCGTTGCTTACCTGAACTACTACATAGAGCCCGGAGACAGTGCTATGGCTGCTGTGTGGTTGTTTAAATCAGATACGCCTGTGGTTTTAAACTTTTACAAATTCGGAGGTTCTTCCGGTGGGGTATACAAGCGAATGGCGTTCCCTGTGGATTATTCATCGGCACTTACCCCCGATAGCCTGGCTGTTGGCTTTGTTAGCACTACCCCCGATAATATGAATGTTCCGCATCCGAACAATTACGTAGCTATTGATGATGTAGGTTTTATTCCTTCTTCAACCCCGGTTTACAACGGTAATTTTGAAACATGGAAAAATGTAGCTATTGAGCAGCCTGTTGGTTGGGGAGGAGGACCCATTCTATTTGCCGATACTTTTAACTTTAGTGAGCTTCCTGTTAAGAAGGTAGTGCATATTGCGCCTGACGATTATGCTGTGGAAATTAAGACCATTCTGTATAATGGCAATTACCTGAATGTAGATCTTTCCAATGCCGACAAAATGTTTGGGGGCAATGAGCATGGCTCTCCGATATTTATCCGCCATCAGTCCTTTAACGGATATTACCGTTACTACCCGGCTCAGGGAGATACCTGCGAAATATCGCTTTCCTTGTATAAGCAGGGGCAGGATGTTGGCTACGCATTTCATCGCTTAACCGATACTATTCCATCCTTTGTGCCCTTTGATATACCAATTAGCTACAACAGCAGTAGTGTTGTTCCCGATAGTGTGGTTATCTTTTTCCGTTCCACTGTTGGGCGGGCTACAGGAATAAGCCGCCTGGCGGTGGATAAGCTTAATTTTGACGGATTTTTGGCAACCGGTATAGAAGAAAATACCATTACCCCTAATGATGTGCTGAGCGGCTGGAGTGTTTACCCGAACCCTGCCAACAGCAGGCTTACGGTGGAACGGCTAAACCCCGCGCACGACAAAACGGATATTATACTTACCGACCTGAACGGACAGATACTGTTACGCGAAATGTTACAGAGTAACCAAGCAGAGGTGCAATTGAATGTTTCAGATTTACCGCAGGGGTTGTATTTGCTGCGCATAACCGGGGGCGGCCATACTGCTACCCGCAAAGTGGTGCTGGCTAAGTAGCTTGTATACTTAATGTTGGAAATGAAACACCCGTTATTTTTATGTTAATAACAAGTGCCGGCTTATTGCCTTTTGTTGTATTGCGTAAGTTTGATTTGTAGTGCTTGTATGCCAATAAGTAAAATGTAAAAAGTGAACTATATGATAAAGCAATTCTCCTTCAGTTTATCCTTAACCCTGTTGTTTGCCTTAACAGCCGGTGCACAATGGAGCTACAACGTGCTGCCCTATGGCCGAACCGGTAATTCGGCATTTATTATTAGTAACAACGTTGCTGTAGTGGCCGGGGGCAATGAGTGGAACGACTCCATTCGCTCGTTGTTTATTAGTACCGACCGTGCTGCTAACTTCAACATTAACCTTGATGTAATTAAGCCCTGGATTAAATCAACCTGGTTTACCTCGGCCACTACCGGTATTGCCGTGGGGTATGACGGTACCATTGTAAGGACCGAAGATGGCGGAACTAACTTTACCCCTATACAGGCTCCGGGCAATACCGCTACCCGGCACTTTAACTCGGTATTTTTTGTTACCGATTCTATAGGCTTTATTGCCGGTGGATGGCCTTCGGACGATTCGATACAAACCATACTTAAAACCACCGATGCCGGAAACACCTGGAGCATACAACGCGATGTTTTAGGCCACTGGTTAAAGGCCATTTACTTTACCGATGCCAACAACGGAATGGCAGTAGGCGAAAAAGGGGTAATACTGAAAACCACCAACGGAGGAAGCAACTGGAATGTGGTAACGGTTCCCGGAAATGCCGGCACCCGCACTTACAATGCCCTGTATGCTACCGATGCGTTAACAGCTATTGTAGTGGGCGGTAACAAGGCCAACGATTCCATACAAACCATTATACGCACCACCGATGGCGGAAATAACTGGAGCGTGCTGCTGGATAACCCCGGCCCTATGCTTAACTCTATTGACTTTGCCAATACTACCCAAGCCTACATTGTAGGCAACCGCGGGGCTATGTTTACCAGTACCAATGCAGGGGCGGCATGGTCTCCGCTTAACCTTCCGTTTTCGATTAACGATACTATTGACCTTTACTCGGTTAACTTTTTAAATGTTGACTTTGGTATAGCCACCGGCCGCTACGGCAAAATGCTTAAGTTTGATACCCCCCTGCCGGTGCTGCCTGGCGGCAATACCCTGGCCCCTTCCAATGTAAGCACCAGCGGGGCTTATTTAAATGGCGAGCTTAACGCCAACGGCTCGTTTGCTGCCGCTTATTTCGAGTTTGGCACCACCCCGCTGTTTGGCACCACCTACACCGCATTTCCCGATACTGTATTTGGCAATACCACCCAGCCTGTGGTTAAAATACTTAGCGGGCTTACGCCCAATACCATTTACTACTACCGCCTAAGGGCCGAAAATGCCGGTGGCTTTATAGTAGGCGATACCAAGCAGTTTTACACCGGTGACTGCGGCATACCCAACTGTAGTTTTGAGTATTGGGACACTTTGATTATTGACTACCCCACCGATTGGCTTTACATAGGCGCCCCTAAAAAGGTAACCGGTTACAACGGTGGCAATGCCGTGCAACTGGGCAGTGTGGCCTCGTATAAATTAGCCGTTGTGCTGTATGGCAATGTAGGCGATGAGTTTCAGTTTCCCCCTCCGGGCGGGGTTCCGTTTAACCAGCGCCCCGATAGCCTGCAGTTTATGGCTAAATACAACATAGCTGCCGGTGATACCGCTTTTGCCCTGGTTATATTTAAAAAACTGGCGCAGGAAATTTATTTTGAACTGTTTCCTATAACCGGCAACTCAGGCGGAAACTTTGTGCCCCTTAGTTTCCCGCTTAATTTCCCTACCTCCGATGTGCCCGATACTTTGGTAATGGGCTTTGTAAACACCAATGCCTTTGCCGACAGTGCCAACCCCAACAGTGTTTTAACGGTTGATAAGGTAAAGTTTGCCGGGGCCACCGGCAACCTGCCCAACTGGGACTTTGAACAGTGGGGCTCGCAGTTGGTTGATTTTCCGCAGCTGTGGGTTAGCCGCGAATCGGAAGACGGTGAAGGCTCCGATGGCGATGTGGTTATTAAAAGCACCGATAAGGTAGCCGGTAACTATTCGCTTAAGCTGCAAAACCAAACCGGCAAAAGGCCTTCGTATATCAGCACCAATAAAAACGACCCGTGGTCGGTTCCCGGGTTTCCGGTGGCAGGCCGCCACAATACCTTTAACTTCTACTTTAAATTTTTACCCGAAAACAACGATACGCTGCGCATTAATGTGCAAATGTTTAAGGCCGGCTTAAACATAGGTGGTGCCGGTATGGAAATAGATACAGCCGTACCTAACTACAAAGCCATTGCATTGCCCTTTAACTACCAGAACACCACCGATATACCCGATAGTGCCCGTATTGATATTCAGTTGGGCAGCGACTATGCCTACGGTAACTCGGTAGCCTACTTCGATAACCTGAGCTTTGATGCCTTTGGCCCTACTGACCTTACCGAACCGGCCATTGTAGAACTTAACTACGCCCTTTACCCCAACCCGGCTAAGCAACAGGTAACTATAGACTGGGGCACTCCGCTACAGGGCAATATAACTGTTTTGTTTACCGATATTAACGGGCAAACCGTTAGTGTGGGGCACTACAGCCAA
>CAZLXD010000092.1:0-279 GCA_964563185.1 uncultured Chitinophaga sp. | reverse complement strand
CCATTTGGCTGCCGGCTTTTATTTTGTTACCCTGCAGGCCGAGGGAAAAACCGCTACCCGCAAGCTGGTTGTAAGCGAGTAAATTGTTTGTTTTTTAATATTAATAGAACACCTGCGGCTTTGGCTGTGGGTGTTTTTTTTGCAGGGGTGAAGGGCACCTTCTGCCTTCATCCCAAATACTTACCCTGCCCCCTGCCGGTGTCCGCACAGGCAATTGCGCAATTACCGGCTGCCAGCACATAGCCTTGTACATTAGGTTTGCGCTTACAAGCACCTTAC
>CAZLXD010000091.1:0-11302 GCA_964563185.1 uncultured Chitinophaga sp. | reverse complement strand
CAGATTAATCTTCTTGGCAATGTCGTACAGATTACGGTCGGCAGCTTTGCGCGAAATTAACTCACCAAGGAAACCCGCCACAAACAACTGAACTCCCACCACAATAGAAACCAGGGAGAGGTAAAAGACCGGGCGCTCCGTCATACGGTATTGTTCAAAAGCAAACTTAGCTACGGTAAGGTAAGTGATAATGCAGAAGCCAATAAAGAAACTCAATACGCCCAGGCCACCAAAGATGTGCATGGGGCGGTTGTCAAAGCGGGTCATGAAAGATACCGACAGCAAATCGAGAAAGCCGTAAAGAAAACGTTCCATACCAAACTTGGTAGTGCCGTATTTACGCGCCTGATGTTGCACCACCTTTTCACCTATATTGCGGAAACCGGCTTTACGGGCAAGTATGGGAATGTAACGGTGCATTTCGCCATATACTTCCACGCTCTTTACAACTTCGTTACGATAGGCTTTCAGGCCGCAGTTCATATCGTGCAACTGAATGCCGGTAAGCAAACGGGTAGTGCCGTTGTAAAGTTTAGTAGGTAATGTTTTGGTAATAGGGTCGTAGCGTTTTTGTTTCCAACCGCTTACCAAATCAAAACCGTCCTCTGTAATCATTTTATAAAGGGCAGGAACCTCATCGGGTGAATCCTGCAAATCGGCATCCATGGTTATTACCACATCGCCCTCGGCATGGCTAAAGCCCACTTGTAAGGCAGCGCTCTTTCCGTAATTCTTTCTAAAGCGAATTCCTTTTACGCAAGGGTTTTGGGCTGACAGCCCTTCAATCACCTTCCAGCTTTTATCCTTGCTGCCATCGTCAATCATCAGCACTTCGTAAGTGAAGTTGTTGGCCTTCATTACACGGTCAATCCATGCGGCTAACTCGGGCAGCGATTCTTCTTCGTTCAATAAAGGGACTACAACGGAAATCTGCATCAGGATTCAGCTTTTACAACGGGTTGTTCGTTGCCTCTGCGCACAAATAAAGCAATCAAAGCCGAAAAGAAAGCACCTACCCCCAGTGAAGTAGCATAGCGTATAGCCTGGCTTTTAAGCGATGGGGTGTAATCCTGTTCTTCCATCTGCGCCAGCGCTTCTTTCATTTTATCATCGGGGGTGCCGAACTTTTCCATCATCAGCGTAGCGCTCTCAATGCTTTTCTTTTTCAATAAAACAGGCAGTTCGGGGTCAATAACCGAAAACAGGATGTAGCCGAAGGTATCGAATAACATGGTGGCGATAATGGAAATGATGAAAACAGTAAGGAATGCCTGCCCGTAGTTTTTGTAACTGCCTATTTCCTTCCGGTAAGTAATACCGCCCCAAATCATAAGGAATATAAGAGGCAGGTAAACTATCATGGTTAGCAGCGATGCCAGTTTATCAATAGCTACAATGTAAAGAACCAGGTAAATGGCAATCATTATCATTCCACCTACTAATCCGTATTTGACAGAAGTGCTGTAGTTATTCATGATTAAGTTGAATTTTCCCTTTGCTGATAACCCCTAGTGCTTTGCCCGTAAATGCTGTTCCTACAAACGGAGTATTTTTTGACCGGCTGCGAATGTCGCTTTCGCTGAAAGTCCATTTTAAAGCCGGATTAAACAACGTTAAGTCTGCCTCTTCTCCTTCAGCAATGGTGGCGGAAAGCCCCACTACCCTGCGCGGGTTGTTAGCTAATGCCGAAACAATCTTTTCCAACTCCACTTTTCCGCTCAGTGCCGTGTTAGCCACCGCAAAGCAGGTTTCTAAACCTATCATTCCAAAGTTGGCTTTATCAAACTCCAGTTTCTTGCCTTCTTCATCATGCGGCTGATGAGCGGATGTTATAGTATCTACTGTTCCATCGGCTATGGCCTTTGCCATTGCTTCCACATCCTTTGCAGAACGCAGGTGCGGGTTCACTTTGCAGTTGGTATTGTAAGCGCCTACGCTGTTTTCATCCAGCAACAGGTTATAGGCATTTACCGAAGCGGTAACATTCAGTTTTTTCTTTTTAGCCGCCTTTATTAACTCGGCCGACTTGGCAAGCGATACATCCAACAAATGAAGTTTCCCTTCGGTGTATTCCAACACATATAAATCGCGGTTAACGGCAATTTCTTCTGCTAAAGCAGGAGCCCCGGGCAACCCCATTGTAGTGCTGATAACACCTTCGTGCATTACTCCGTTTTTCGATATGCTTTTATCCTCGGGATGATTCATTACCAGTCCGCCAAAAGCTTTGGTGTAAAGCAGGGCGCGTTCTACCGTTCCGGCTGTAGGGCTGGGTTTTAAACCATCGCTAAAGGCAATGGCCCCCGCCAGGTGCATATCATACATCTCGGCTAAGTCTTTGCCATCGGTGCCGTGGGTAACCGCCCCCACCGGGTGAACATTTACTATTTGTGAAGCTGATTTACGGAGAATGTATTCCACCTGTGCCTTGGTGTCGGTAACCGGCTGGGTGTTGGGCATGGCGCAAATGTGGGTAAAGCCGCCAAAGGCTGCTGCGGCACAACCGCTTTCAATGGTTTCGTTGTGCTCAAAGCCGGGGTCGGATAAGCAGGTATTGAGGTCGAACCAGCCGAGGGAAACGTGCAGGTTATCGGCCTTTACCTCTTTGGCTTTGGTAGTATTGGGCAGTTTGGCGCCTATCTTTTTAATTTTTCCGTTGGAAATTAAAATGTCGCGAACCTGATTGTGAAACTTAGAGCCGGTGTCAACGATGCGGGCGGAACGTATGAGTATGTCCATTAGGTGTTTTTACCGGAGCACAAATATAGAAAAACGTGCGAGGGTTGGCAGGGAATGTGTTTGCTGTGCAAAGGTGCTAAGGAGTTTTGTAGTTAAGATACTCACTCACCACAGTTTCGAAGATTTAAAAACTAACGAACTCTAAAACAAGGAAGCCGGTACATGCTGCCAATGTGCCGGCTTTCGGAAGAAGCTTTTACTACGCAAAAAAGGATAAAAGGGTGCTCTATGACCGCAAAAACTCATTTTTTGATGTCAGGAAGAGAAAATAGCGGGCTCGTAGAATTTGTACGAGTGCCCTTACAAACTCTACGAGGGTTCGTAAAAGTTGTACGAGTGCTGTTATAAATCTTACGAGTGTCCTGTATTTTTGTACGAAACCCCGCAGAAGTTGTACAAATGCCCTTGCCCCCCTGCGAGTGCCCCACCTGGCAATGCGGCCTAAGCCATAGCTAACCGTTCTTGTGCAGGGCAAGCAAGACATAATCCGCAAAAATACTACGTATCAACCCAAGCGGTAACTTCCGCCCGGCTTGAAAGAATAATAGGGAATAAGACAGAAGTAAACAGGCATGAACAAAAAACGGCAGAACATCGTTCTGCCGTTGGTGCACCCGAAGGGAGTCGAACCCCTAACCTTCTGATCCGTAGTCAGATGCTCTATCCAGTTAAGCTACGGGTGCATTCCTTAAAAGGAGGTGCGAATATAGAAAGTTCGGCAAAAAGTAAAACCATTTTATGGCTTCATTTAAAAGGCAGTAGTGTTTAATAGTGCTAAAGTATAGCGCTGCCGTCCGCCCTATGTGCCCCGTTTTAATACATTTGCCCCCTCAATTTATTATTTGAATGGAAGCATTGATTAAGGCCGCACAATTTATTCTCAGCCTCTCTATATTAGTTACTCTTCACGAATTCGGGCACTACATTACCGCCCGCATGTTTAAAACACGGGTAGAAAAGTTCTATCTCTTCTTCGATTTCCTGTTTCCCTTTCCCAACCTGGCCAACTTTGCTTTGTGGAAGAAAAAGATTGGCGATACCGAATACGGTTTAGGCTGGTTTCCCCTAGGCGGCTATGTAAAAATTGCCGGAATGATAGACGAGAGCATGGACGAAGAGCAAATGAAGCAACCTGCCCAGCCCGATGAGTTCCGCGCCAAAAAAGCCTGGCAGCGCCTTGTTATTATGCTGGGTGGTATTATCATGAATATCCTTCTGGCCTTTGCTATTTACGGGCAAATGCTCTACTGGTATGGCGAAAGCTACCTGCCGGCCGAAAACGCCAGATATGGCTACGCCTGCGATTCAACGGCCAAAAAAATTGGCCTGCAGGATGGTGATAAAATTCTTTCTTACAACGGAGGCGAGAAGTTTAAAAGCGTAAACACTATTGGTATTGATTTACTGCTGAACGATGCCCAAAGCATTGAAGTGGAAAGAAACGGTGAGAAGAAATCAGTGTACGTTCCCCCAGTTATTTACAAAGAAATATTAGCCAGTAAGGGTGCCGATTTTGTTACACCTATTGTACCCTGTGTGGTAGATACTATGTTGCCCGCTATGGCTTTTGCCAATGCGGGCGGTAAACAGGGCGACCGTATTATTCAAATTGACAGTGTGCCCATTAGTTATTTCCACGAGTTCCGCAGAACCCTGCCGAACTATGCGGGGCAGCCGGTGAACTTAACTTTACTCAGAGGCACCGATACCGTAAATCTGGCGCTTACCATTCCCGACTCGGCCAAAATTGGTTTTATGACTTACAAGTACGATGTATACTTCGATATTGTAGAAAAGAAATACAGCCTGCTGGCTTCTTTCCCTGCCGGTATAAATAAGAGTTACGAAACACTGGTCAACTACATTAAGCAGTTCCGCATCATCTTTAATCCCGATTTGAAGGGCTACAAGCAGGTGGGCAGCTTTTTTACCATTGCCCAGCAGTTTGCCCCCAAGTGGGACTGGGTCCGCTTTTGGAACCTCACCGCTTTTCTTTCCATTGCGTTGGCCTTTGTAAACCTATTGCCTATACCGGCACTTGATGGCGGCCATGCCCTGTTTACTTTGTATGAAATGATAACAGGCCATGCCCCAAGCGATAAGTTTTTAGAGCGCGCCCAGATAGTGGGAATGATTATCATTTTCGGATTAATGATATTTGCCTTAGGCAACGATATACTGCGTTTGTTCGGATTGAATTAAGGCAGATTTTTTATTTGCTTACTACTAACCACTTAAAACTGTAAACTGATTTTTATGGCTACAGGATTTTTTAAAGTACCCACCGCCCACAACGAACCCGTAAAGCAATATGCCCCCGGCAGTGCCGAGCGTGATGCCCTGAAAAAGAAGATTGCCGCCATGCGCAAAGAGGTGCGCGATATTCCCATGTTTATTGGTGGCAAAGAAGTGCGCGATGGGCAAAAGGTATCGCTCCACCCCCCGCACGACCACAAGCATTTGCTGGGCTATTACTACAAGAGCGATAAGAAACACGTTACACAGGCTATAAAGGCCGCGCTTGCCGCCCGCAAAAAATGGGGCAACATGAACTGGGAGCATCGCGCTTCTATCTTTTTAAAAGCAGCCGAGTTAATTGTCGGCCCATACCGGGCCGAGTTGAATGCGGCTACTATGTTGGGGCAATCTAAGAATGCCTTTCAGGCGGAGATTGATTCTGCCTGCGAAATAATAGACTTTCTGCGCTTTAACGTGCAGTTTATGACGGAGATATATACCATGCAGCCCCAAAGCAGTGCCGGTATATGGAACCGCAGCGAGTGGCGCCCGCTGGAAGGCTTTGTTTACGCACTTACACCTTTCAACTTTACCGCCATTGCCGGTAACCTGCCAAGTAGCTGTGCCATGATGGGCAATGTGGTGGTGTGGAAACCCTCCAACACACAAGTTTATTCCGCTTACGTATTAATGAAAATTTTCCGCGAAGCCGGTGTGCCCGATGGAGTCATCAATCTTGTTTATCCAAGTGGCCCCGATGCAGCCGATGTTATTTTCAAACACGCTGATTTTGCAGGTATTCACTTTACCGGAAGCACAGGCGTGTTTCAGGATATTTGGAAGAACATAGGCAACAACATACACCTGTATAAAACCTATCCGCGCATTGTGGGCGAAACAGGCGGCAAGGATTTTATTATGGCGCACCCCACTGCCGATCTAAAGGTGTTGGCTACGGCTATCTCGCGCGGGGCCTTCGAATATCAGGGGCAGAAATGTTCGGCTGCTTCAAGAGCGTATATTCCTAAGAGTTTGTTTAAGCCAGTTATGGATTTAGTGCAGGCCGATTTAAAGACCATGAAGATGGGCGGCACCGAAGACTTCGGCAACTTTATAAATGCTGTAATTGACGAAAAGAGTTTCGATAAACTGGTTTCGTTTATTGAAGGCGCCAAAAAGAGTAAAGATGCGAAGGTGATTGCCGGTGGCAACTACAATAAGAGCAAAGGCTACTTTATTGAACCTACCATTATACAGGCTAAGGACCCTAAGTATGTAACCATGTGCGAGGAACTCTTCGGCCCGGTGCTTACATTACATGTGTATGAAGATGCCGACTTTGAAAAGACGCTCGATATGCTGGATGCTACTTCTATTTACGCCTTAACCGGCTCCATTGTTTCGCAGGACCGCTACGCCATTGACACAGCTACCAAGAAATTACAGAACGCAGCCGGCAACTTTTACATAAACGATAAGCCCACCGGAGCGGTGGTAGGACAGCAGCCGTTTGGCGGTGCCCGTGGTTCGGGTACTAACGATAAGGCCGGAAGTATGATTAACCTGCTGCGTTGGGTTTCACCCCGCACTATCAAGGAAACCTTCGTTCCTCCGGTGGATTACCGCTATCCGTTTTTGGATAAAGAAAAATAAAAACAGAAAAGCCATCCCGCGGGATGGCTTTTCTGCTTTTATGCTCAAAGGCAAGGCCGCCTGTTAACGCTGTGAATGGGAACCGTCAGTATCTTAGAAACAAGTTGTAACGGCTCCATTATAATTTAGCCACTCTTCCCCCGACTTATGCTAACATTGCAGGCAATTTTTAAGAATGGAAGGCCAACCGGTTAAAAGGAAGTTCTTTTCGCGACAACAAATGGTAGAAGCGCTGCGCATTTACCGCTTTATACTGCCTTACAAATGGCATTTTATAGTTGGAATGCTTTGTCTGGTTATCTCTACTGGTGTAGTGTCATTTATCCCTGAAGGTTTCGGCAACCTGATTGATGCGGCTATTCCCGCCAAAGAGGTCATTGAAAAGACAGCTGCCGTTCTTAAATCGAATGCTGAAGCACCGGTAAAGTTGGAACAGATAAACGGGCTGGTGCAGAACTACAAGGAACAAATTCACCCAGAAAAGCTGAAGGAGATAGGTTTTTTGCTTGGGGCTATTTTATTGATTCAGGCGGTGCTTTCCTTCTTCCGTATATACTTGTTTGAGTATGTAAGCCAGAATGCCATGGCATCTATTCGTAGAGAATTGTATGAGAAAATAATTACCCTGCCCATTTACTTTTTCGAAGAGAACCGTGTGGGAAACCTCACTTCGCGTATTTCGTCCGATGTATCACAGTTGCAGGATGCACTCAGTAACCAGTTAGCATTTTTTGTACGGCAGTTGGTGCTTCCTATAGTGTGTATCCCTATACTGCTTACGGTGTCGATAAAACTTACACTCATTATCCTGGGCATTATGCCGCTGCTCATCATCAGCGCGGTATTATTCGGAAGGTTTATCCGTAAAATTTCGCGACAGGCACAGGATAAATTGGCTGAGTCAAATACCATAGTAGAAGAAACCTTTCAGGCAGCCGATGTGGTAAAAGCTTTTGCAAATGAAGCGTATGAAACCCGCAGATATGCGGATATAAATAATAAGGTAGCCGGCATAGGTATGCATGCGGCTAAGTACCGAGCGGCCTTTGTATCCTTTATCATCTTTGTCATGTTTGGGGCAATTGTTGGCCTAGTGTATGCCGGATTAAATGAAGTAGCTACCAACAGTATGAGCATGGGTGACCTTATTAAGTTCTTTCTGCTCACACTCTTTATTGGCAGTTCGCTGGCCGGATTAAGCGAAAGCTATTCGGTGTTGCAGAAAACAATAGGCGCATCGGAGCGGATTAATGAGATACTTGGCGAGAAAAGCGAAACAAAAACCAAAGATGAAAACCTGTCAGTGCCGCTGAAAGGAGAGGTGGCATTTAAGGATGTTCACTTTGCCTATCCATCACGGAAGGACACGGAACTCTTTAGCGGTCTTTCGTTTAAGGTGCAAGCCGGAAAAAAGATTGCACTGGTAGGCCCCAGCGGGTCGGGAAAATCTACCATTATAAAACTACTCAGCGGCCTGTATCCTTTTAGTAAAGGGGATATTGAAATTGATGGTAAGAGAGTTCGCGATTACAACATTACCGCACTGCGTAAAAACTTTGGCACAGTGCCTCAAGACACTATATTGTTTGGCGGCACCATTCGCGAAAACATTGCTTACGGAAAAACCGATGCTACCGAAGAAGAAATATTGAATGCTGCCCGCAAGGCCAACGCTTTTAATTTTATCAATTCCTTCCCTGAAAAGTTTGATACAGTAGTGGGCGAAAGAGGAGTAAAACTTTCAGGCGGGCAGAAACAACGCATAGCCATAGCGCGTGCCATTCTCCGTAACCCTAAAATCCTTATTTTGGATGAAGCCACTTCTGCGCTTGACGGTGAAAGTGAGAGACTGGTAAAAGATGCCCTGAATGAGCTAATGAAGAACCGTACAACATTTATTATTGCTCACCGTTTAAGCACGATTCGCGAGGCTGACTTAATACTGGTAATTAATAAAGGTAGGATTGTTGAATTCGGAACACACAGTGAGCTTTCTGAAATAGAAAATGGACTTTACAGTAATCTGCTCCGTTTGCAATACGAGTTAGAGTAATAACGAATGAAGATATCCGCATCCCTGTATTCTGATAACAAAGGTAAAACTCTGGAAGAGTTGGTGCAGGAACTGGATGCGCACGAAATAGACATGTTGCACATTGACTGCAACGATGACGAAGCGGTTTTTGAAGACATCAAACGCATTCGTAAGGTATCTTCCACACCTATTGACCTTCACGTTGTTTCATCGGAGCCTGAAAAGTACTTTTCGAAGATTGAAGAGTTGAAACCGGAGTATGTTTGCTTCCAGTATGAAAACCTAAGGCACCTTCCTGTGCTTCCTAAAACCCGGCATACTCAATTCGGGCTTTCGTTTGTTTCAGGAACCTCCATGGACGTTTTCAGCAAGGCACAGGATAGTTATTCGTTTGCATTGATGATGGCGACCACTCCCGGTAAAAGCGGTGGTGTGTTTAACCAAAGTAATTTTAGCAAGCTGATTGATTTTAAATATCGGTATCCGCGCACGCGTATTCATGTTGATGGCGGGGTGAATGACCAGGTAGCTTTTATTCTGCGCTTATTAGGTGCCAATGTAATTGTTTCGGGAAGTTACCTCATGAACCAACAGTATCTTGGTGCAGGCGTGCTCAGCTTTCACAAAGCCCCTAACAAAAATCAAATATCGTTTCGTGTTTCCGACTTTTATGTGCCTGTTCAGCATTTGCCTGTTTTGAGTGAGAGCGATACCGGGTTTAAAACAATAGTTAAGCAGATTGAAAAGCACGGTCAGGGATTTGCGCTGATTACCGACAGCAAAGGAAAGCTAACCGGTGTGGTAACAAATGCCGATGTGCGAAGAGGGTTACTAAAGCACCTTGATAACCTCAATGAAATTAATTCGGATGATATTATCAATCGCAACCCTATTTTTATAAGTGAAGAAGCATCGTTAGCAGATATGATACAACTGCTGAATAACCTGAGCTTTATTGTGCTATTTTTACCCGTGGTTGATGCTCAGAAGAAACTAAAAGGCACTGTATTACTGAACAATCTTACCCGGGTATAAATGATTATTGAACTAAAAAAAACAGTTACTCCGCAGCAGGCTGCTTTGTTGGCTGAAAAATACCAGTCTGTGTTGTTTGAAAATGGGACACAGGTGTTGGTTACCTCTTCAAAGCTAAAGCAGGCCGATGACGAGTTACAGCATGCGGCTGAAAAGATTTTTGTTACTGATACAGATATTCAGTTGGCGGGCAAGCAGTATATTCCTCATAAGCGGGAAGTGAACATTGCCGGGAACCTTACCATTGGCAGCAACACCAACAATACCATGATTATAACAGGGCCATGCTCGGTTGAAAGCGAAGAGCAAATTGACCTGGCTGCACTGCTTTGTATTGAGTTGGGTGTAAAGGTACTGCGTGCCGGTGCTTACAAACCCCGCACTTCCCCCTATACGTTTCAGGGGTTGGGTTTAGAGGGGCTTAAGTTGTTGGATAAAATGCGCAGTAGATACGGGTTGAAAATAATTACCGAAGTGCGCGACAGCACGCATGCCGATGAAGTGATTGAGTATGCCGATATCATACAGATAGGGGCCAAAAGCATGTACGACCATGGTATTTTGCGTAAGTGCGGCAAAACCAAAAAGCCGGTTTTGTTGAAGCGAGGCTTCGGAACTACTCTGCAGGAGTTTGTTCAGTCAGCTGAATTTATCCTTAGTGGAGGAAACCAAAATGTTATGTTGTGTGAACGCGGCATAAGGACCTTTGAAATAAAAACACGCTTTACACTGGATTTGTGCGGAGTGGCTTGGCTTAAGGAAAACACTAATCTTCCTATAATACTTGACCCCAGCCATGCCATTGGCTATGCTTATGGGGTTGCCGATTTATCAAGGGCTTGTGTAGCTATGGGAATTGACGGTTTACTGATTGAATCGCACCCTAATCCTAAAATGGCAAAAAGCGATGCCGACCAGCAGTTAAGTTTTGACCAGTTTAGAACTTTGCATGCTAGTCTGCATAAGGTAGCTGCTTCGGTTGGTTATAGTCTGGTTTAGTAGCTAGTAAGTTATAAACGAAAAAGCCCTTCAAAATCCCGAAGGGCTTTTTCGTTTACTATAGTATCTACTTAATAGTAGGTTAGTCTCCTTACTTCGGCCAAGTGTTTAGCCAGACGAACAACCTGTGCGGTATAGCCGTATTCATTATCGTACCAGGCATAAACCACAATGCGCTTGCCGTCTTCGCTTACAATTGTAGCCTTGCTGTCAATTTCGCAGGCATGGCCGTTACCTACCACATCGCTGGAAACTATCTCATCAGAAATAGAATAATCAATTTGCTCTACCAAATTGCCATACAAAGATGCATTGCGTAAAAGTGTGTTCACTTCCTCAACAGAAGTTTGCTTTTTAACGGTAAGACTTACAATGGCTAACGAAACATTCGGAACGGGAACGCGCACAGCATTGCTAGTTAATTTTCCTTTCATTTCTGGGAAAATTTTGGTAACCGCCTTGCCGGCTCCTGTTTCGGTAATAACCATGTTAACAGGTGCTCCACGGCCTCTACGGCTTTTCTTGTGGTAGTTATCCAACAGGTTTTGGTCGTTAGTGTAAGCGTGAACTGTTTCAATGTGTCCCTGCTCAATACCCAGAGAA
>CAZLXD010000090.1:0-11386 GCA_964563185.1 uncultured Chitinophaga sp. | reverse complement strand
AGCAGCACTCAGGATTATCCAAGCTCATTGATGGGAAGCATTGCACTTCTTCGTCAAACTTACTTTGATGCAGAGTGGTATCAATCAACAAAGGAAAAAGCAGAATACAACATCAACCTGGAAGAATGGAATAACCAACAAACATTGCCGCAAATTTTTGATGCCGGTGGCGACTGGCAAAAAGTTTTGCGGGCTGATAAAGTAGGCGATGAGTTTGGTGTGCAATACATTATTAAGGCGAGTGGAGATGAATACCAGCGAATAGATGAAGTGAAAAACACGAAGGCCAAACTGATTACTTCGCTCAACTTCCCCAAAGCGTTTGATGTGGAAGACCCTTACAAGGCTATGTGGGTTTCGCTCAGCGAAATGAAGCATTGGGAATTAGCCCCAACCAACCCCGCAACATTAGCCAAAGCAGGAGTTGATTTTGCCTTTACCGGTTCCGACTTCGATAAAAAGGAAGAGTTTTTGCCAGCACTTCGAAAAGCGGTGAAGTATGGCTTGGATTCTGCCACAGCACTTAAAGCACTTACTTACAATCCTGCTTCGTTTGTGAATGCGTACGACAAGGTCGGTTCGCTTGAAGCCGGTAAGCTCGCCAACTTCTTTATTACTTCTAAACCTTTGTTTGATGAAAAGGCCGAGATAAACGAGAACTGGGTTCAAGGCAAGCGCTACGAGGTAAAAGCTTTTGAACCGAAAGATATTCGCGGGCAATACACGCTTACCTGGTGCCCGGTGGGCGCTGCATGCAAAGCCATTCCTTTTCAGGTGAAAGTAACAGGAGATGTTGCTGCGCCTAAAGCAACTATCACCGTCAGCGATTCGGTAAAGCCCGATGTAAAAGTTACATACAAGGAAAACGACATCACGCTTTCCTTCTCGTTGGATAAAAAACCAAACGCGCCCAAGTATCTGTTTACGGGAACCATTAACCACACCAATAAATACTGGAGCGGCAAGGGGCAAAACCCCGATGGCGAATGGGTGCGCTGGGAAGCCAACCAAACCAAAGGCCCCGAAGCCGACACCACTAAACCGAAGAAAGACACCCTGGATTACACAAAGAACCTGGGCAAGGTGCTTTATCCGTTTTTGGCTTATGGCAACGAACAACTTCCTGTGCAGGAAAACTATTTGCTGAAGAACGGAACCGTTTGGACCAACGAAGCAGAGGGCAACCTCACTAACACCGATGTAGTTATCCGCCCAGGAAAAATTTCGGCCGTAGGCAAAAATCTTAGCTGTGCCGATTGCAAAACTATTGATGCTACCGGCAAGCATATAACCTGCGGTATTATTGACGAGCACAGCCACATAGCTATTTCGCAAGGGGTAAACGAAGGCACCGAAGCCAGCAGTGCCGAGGTGCGCATTGGCGATGTGGTAAATACACAGGACATCAACATATACCGTCAGTTATCGGGTGGGGTAATTGCCTCGCAGCTGCTGCACGGCTCCGCCAACCCTATAGGCGGACAAAGCGCAATGATTAAACTACGCTGGGGTTATGCACCCGAGAAAATGAAGATTGAAGGAGCCGATGGCTTTATCAAATTTGCCTTGGGCGAAAACGTAAAGCAAAGCAACTGGGGCGATAACAGCACCGTGCGCTATCCGCAAACGCGTATGGGGGTTGAACAGACCTACTTTAACTACTTTACTAAAGCCGCAGAATATCAAAAGCAATGGGCTGCTTACAACACAGCTAAAGTAAAAGGCGCAGCCCCGCGCAGAGATATTGAGTTGGATGCCCTCTTCGAAATTTTGAATAAGAAGCGATTTATAACCTGCCACAGTTATGTGCAAAGCGAAATAAATATGCTGATGCACGTGGCCGATACTTTCGGGTTTAAGGTGAACACCTTTACCCATATTCTGGAAGGCTACAAAGTAGCCGACAAAATGAAAGCACACGGAGTAAACGCCTCTACCTTTGCCGATTGGTGGGCTTACAAATACGAGGTAATTGACGCTATTCCTTACAACACGGCTATTCTTACTAAAGCGGGCATTACCACAGCCGTTAACTCCGATGACGCTGAAATGGCCAGGCGATTAAATCAGGAAGCGGCCAAGAGCATAAAGTATGGCGGGCTTACAGAAATAGAAGCGTGGAAAACCGTTACCCTGAACCCGGCTAAGATGTTGCATTTAGATAACCGTATGGGTTCCATTAAAGCCGGCAAGGATGCCGATGTGGTAGTGTGGAGCGACAACCCGCTTTCGATTTACGCAAAGGCAGAAAAAACTTTTGTTGACGGCATCCTGTTTTTCGATGACGAACGCGATGCTAAAATACAGCAGTGGATTCGCAGTGAGCGCGCCCGCTTAACACAAAAAATGCTGGATGAAAAGAAAGGCGGGGCGCCCGTGCAGGAACCTAAACAACAAAAGCTGGAGGAGTATTCGTGCGGGCATGAGCATTAATGCATTAGCACACGGATAACACAGATAAAGCAGATGTAAAGGATAATTACAGAAGATGTTGCACGAAGATTTAACCAGTTCTATTATCAAAGTTTTCTACTCGGTATACAACGAGTTAGGCTTTGACTTTTTAGAGAAGGTGTATCAGAATGCAATGATGATTGCTTTAAAAGACGAAGGCTTTAAAGTAGAGGCTCAGAAGAAAATTGAAGTTCAATTTTGGGGGGAAGTAATAGGCGAATACTATGCTGACATTGTAGTAAACGACTTGGTTATTCTGGAACTGAAAGCCGCTGAAACTTTACTACAAGAACACGAACTACAACTTATTAACTATTTAAAAGCGACCAATATGGAAGTGGGTTTGCAATTAAACTTTGGCAGTAAACCCGAACTGAAACGGAAAATATTTACGAACGACAATAAGAAACTCTTATGAATATCAAATCCCTTTTTATCTGCTTTATCTGTGTTATCTGTGTGCTAAACATATCCGCGCAAAGCGATGTGCCCGCACCGGCTGCCAAACAAACACAAAGCGTTTTCCTGACCCACGCTACCGTACACATGGGCAATGGCAACGTGCTGAACGATGCCACCGTGGCTTTCGAGAACGGTAAAATAATTTTTGTGGGCGAGGGGGCTACGTTTAAAACCGATGCCACTATGAGCAAGGTAATTGACTGCACCGGCAAGCACGTTTACCCGGGTATAATTGCCCCTAACACTAAGTTGGGCCTTACGGAAATTGAAGCCGTGCGCGCCACCAACGATTACTCTGAAGTAGGCGGTTTTAGCCCCAATGTGCGGGCTGTTATTTCTTACAACACCGACTCGCGGGTAACACCCACCATACGTAGCAACGGGGTTTTGTATGCCCAGGTAGTACCGCAGGACGGCAGCATTTCGGGCACCTCGGCCGTAGTGCAGCTCGATGCCTGGAACTGGGAAGATGCGCTGGTAAAAGAAGACGGCATTTGGCTGAACTGGCCTTCCATGCAAAGCGGTGGCGGCTGGTGGGCCGAGCCTTCTGCTTCGAAGGAAAACAAGGACTACGACAAACAGGTTACCGCCATTAAAGATTACTTCCGCGAAGCAAAAGCCTACCACGAAGCCGGTATGCACAGCAAAGCCAACCTGCGCTTTGAAGCCATGCGTGGTTTGTTTACCCAAGCACTGAAGTTGTTTGTAAACGCAGGCCGCGTAAAAGAAATGCAACACGCCATTGCCTTTGCCGAAGAGTTTGGAGTATCGCTTGTTATGTCGGGTGGAAGGGAATCGTACCTGATAGCCGATGTGCTGGCACAAAAAAACATTCCGGTAATACTCGATAACCCGCACTCGCTGCCCGCTTATGCCGATGAAGACATCCGCCAGCCCTACAAAACACCTGCCCAGTTGCAACAGGCGGGGGTGCTGTTTTGCCTTTCTATACCCGGTGGTTTTTGGCAGGAACGCAACCTGGCTTTTGAAGCCGGTACTGCGGTGGCTTATGGGTTAACTAAAGAAGAAGCGCTGGCGGCTATTACTTCCAACACCGCAAAAATCCTCGGCTTATCCAACACGCTCGGCACTATTGAAAACGGCAAAGCCGCTACTCTTATCATCAGCAGTGGCGATGTGCTGGATATGCGCACTTCTAACATTGAATACGCTTTTATTGACGGCCGCTCCATCGACCTCAACAACAAGCAAAAAGAGTTGAGCAATAAGTTTATGAAGAAGTACGGGCTGAATTAAAGCCCTACTCTTTTACCAACTTCTTAACCCCCGTGGCCGTTCCGTTGGCGCTTGCCTTTAGCAGGTAAATACCTGCAGGCAGGTGGGTTACAGATATTGGCAGACGGTTTTTTCCTGCGGCTAACATACCGGCATCGGTTTCAGCTACCACAGCACCCAACACATTAGTTACCTGTATTGCCACCCGCGAGGCGCGCAGTAAATCAAACTGCAATTCAGTGTGGTCGGTAGCAGGGTTAGGTTGTATGCTCAGATTTTTAAGGGCAGTATTTATTTCACTAATGCCCGTTATACAAGGGCCTGAGGTAGAATGAGTAACTCCGTTCAGCAGGTAAGCCACACAAGCGTTATCGTACGTAACACTATCGCAACCACAAACTGGGTCGTATAAAGGAGCATCGCAGCACAAGCTGCCGGGCGGGCATATTAAGCTGGTATCAATACAGCCGTGGGTAATGTAAACGGGGCGGCAAAACTGATCGGTGCAGGGGTTGCCGCTGCTATCAAAACCGGTTATGTAAAGGCAAACAGTGTAAGTGCTGTCGTGCGCATAAACATGCACGGGGTTAGCCAGGGTACTGCTTCCACCATCGCCAAAATCCCACAGGTAATTAGTAATGTTGGCTGCGGTGGAAGTATTAATGAACGATACCGTATCGGTGTTTTTACTAAAACTAAACTCAGCATGGCAAGTTCCGGCAGGGGGTATGGTATCGCTGGCCCAAAGCACATCAAAGCAGGTAAAGTCAACATACGTTCCCTGCATACAAAACGACATGCAATTGCCCACGGTGTAACTATAGGCCACCGTATCGCCTAAATGCAACGAGGCACCGACTGGTAAAGTGCAGGGCATTAATAATGTGTTACTCTGAAAATCCTGTACCAGCAAACATTCCACGCCTTGCACTACTACGCCTTTCTGTTGGCAGCTATCGTTGCAGGAAAGCCCAACCCAACTCGTAACTCCAGCCTTGTTCGCTTCGCACGAATTGTTGTATACAACTCCATTGCAACCCATAACAGGAACGTAGGCAGGAAAGCAATTGCAGTTGTTGCAGATATAGTTAGAATCAACACAAGGTCCGGTGTTTATTGGCGCACAGATAAAGATAAGTCCGCATATGCTATCAATGCAAGTATCCTGGTTGGCTTCAATAGAGGTGATGTATAAACAGACGTTATATCCTCCTTCATTCATAAAAACTTTTACTGGAGTTGAGTCTGGAATGGTGATAGTCTCCGTACCGTCACCCCAATGCCAATCCCAATCAATAACATTACTTCCTGTAGAGAGACTTGTAAATTGAATAGGAGACATAGCTCTCATGCTTCCACAGTATGTAAAATCAGCATTACAAGCCACCTGATTGCAAACACCGTTTGTCCAACTGGTTACTCCCGCGTTGTAGGCTTCGCATTGGTTTCCGTATGTAACTCCGTTGCAGCCGCACACCGGGTCGTATAAACCTACACACGGACAATTGGAGCATATCTGTGCGGTATCAATACAATTAGTGGAAGAAGAATACTTCAGTTCTAAGTGGTCTACCTTAAACTGAGTAGAAGCCGGGGCAAAGCCGCAGCCCCCAAACACATTGCCTCCGGTAATGGTAATGCGGCACGAATCGAACACCGCACTGTTTTGCGAAATGGGAATGGTTAAAAGCTGATAGGAAGAGAGAAAGCCGGCCGATTGGTACTGCCATTTACCGACATCCACTACAGCACCGTTGTTCAGCAGTTCCACCACTATACTAATAGTGTCCTGCTGCGAAAAGCCCGAATCGTTTACACATGGCGGAAAGCTGTATTTAATTCTTGCTTCTAATGAAACGGGGTGGTACCATACCGAAAAAGTAGTAGTGGCAAAGGGCTTCAGAAATCCGTTGCCGTAAAAGTTAGCCGCATAGCTGCCGCTGTAGCGGTCGGTGTCCTGCTTTACAATGTAGGGGTCCCAGGGAGGTAAGGTAAGCGGATAGCTGTTGGTTACCCAATCCTTCAGCACCGGTTGCGAATCCCAGTTTTCAAAATCACTGTTGGGTATTTGCGCGGTAAGCAATTGAAGGGAGAACAGGAACAGACAAAAGTGGATGGTGCTTTTCATAGCCTAAAGTTAACTCGTATTTGTAAAACGAGCAGAAGGCCTCCTTCGTTGCCTGCTCCGGTTTATTGTAAGAAGAATACTTTCGCCCTCCGTTAATTATATTCAAACTAATCAACTGGTTAACCAATCAACCATTCACCTCTTCTATGGGCAAGGCAAAAATGTTCAAAATAAATTCGGTGGCTACGTTCCCGAATGTGTTTCAAAACCCGCACTTCACCAATCCTAAACTGGTAAACCACTTAAACGAAGAAGTAGAGCTGAAAGGAAAATGGAAGAGCGAAGTTTTTAAAAACAACAACCCGCTAATACTTGAACTGGCCTGCGGCAAAGGCGATTACACCATTGCACTGGCACAGAAGTATCCGGGTAAAAATTTTATTGGGGTAGATATTAAAGGCGCGCGCATATTTACGGGAGCCACCAAAGCACTCGAAGCACAACTGAGTAACGTAGCTTTTGCGCGCATGAAAATTGAGAACATTACCAACTTTTTTGCCGAGGGCGAAGCAGATGAAATATGGATAACCTTCCCCGACCCGTTTCCGAAAAAAGGCGATGCCAAGCGAAGGCTTACCGCGCCATCGTTTCTTAAAAGATATGCGGCTATTTGTAAGACGGGAGCTATCATAAATTTTAAAACAGACGATTTGCCGCTATTCCACTTTACCAAAGAAATGGTGGAAGAAGCTACGCTGGAAATGCTTTACTACAAGGAGAACATCTACTCAGCACCACTCGACTTTGAAGAACTGAGCATACAAACCTATTACGAAAAGAGCCACCTTGCCAACGGGCGAACTATTAATTACCTTAAGTTCCGGTTAAAGTAAATGGCAAACACAAAAGGGCAAAAGGCAAAAAAGCAAACAGCAAAGAATGCTGCCCAATACACCTTTTTCGAAAACGTTTGGGATGCAGCCCGGCTTATTCCTAAAGGCCGTGTTACCAGTTACGGAGCTATAGCTAAGTATCTGGGCTCTCCTAAATCATCGCGCGCGGTAGGTTATGCTATGAACGCCAGCGGAGGGCAAAAACCAAAAGTGCCGGCCCACCGCGTGTTAAACCGAAACGGAATGCTAAGTGGTAAACATCACTTCGGGGCTTCCGACATTATGCAGAAACTGCTGGAAAAAGAAGGCGTTGAAGTAAAGAATGATACCGTAGTGGACTTTAAGCGGCTGTTCTGGGAACCTGCTAAGGAGTTGTCAAAATAAGCCTTCCCTATTTCCCTTTAAAGTTCGGTTTGCGCTTTTCTACAAAAGCAGTAACCCCTTCCTTGTAATCTTCGCTTCTGCCGGCCATTTCCTGCCCGTAGTATTCCTGTTGCAGCATTTCGTTAAGGCTGGCAGAGTAGGCCTTGTTCAGCATTCGTTTGGTAATAGCAAAGGCTTTAGTAGGCCCCACGGCATACCGCTGTGCTAACTCGTTTACAGCGTTATCCAGTTCATTGGCAGTTACTACTTTATAAACTATGCCCAACTCTTTGGCTTCTTGTGCCGTTACTTTCGAGGCAAGCGTTATCAGTTCAAAAGCTTTATTGTAACCAACCAAGTGAGGTAAAAAGAAAGAAGAGCCTGAATCGGGCACTAAGCCAACGTTAGAAAAAACTTCAATCAGCGAAGCATTTTCCGAAGCTATTATCATATCGCAGGCTAAGGCCAGCGATGCCCCTGCCCCGGCAGCCACCCCATTCAAGCGGCAAATTACCGGCTTGGGCATTTCGCGTATGGCAACTATCATGGGGTTGTATCTGCGCAATACCGAATCGCCCAGGCTGCGGTTGCCTACTTCGCCCTTTATATCTTTTAAGTCCTGGCCCGAGCAAAAGGCTTTCCCTTCTCCGCTGATAACTACCACCCTTACGGCTTCGTCCTTAGTGGCTTTTTTCAGGGCATCAATAAATTCGGCACTTAACTCTTCGTTAAAAGAGTTAAACACATCGGGGCGGTTCAGGGTTATCCGGCAAATGCCGTTTTCGGTTGAAAAGAGAATGGTATTGTACATATAACAGGTTTATAGTATTAAAGGGACTATACTGAAAGCTACAAACTGAGCAGTGAAACCAACAAAGTAACCGGTAAATACTTCGCGGGGCGTGTGTGCATTCAAAATCAATCGTGCCGTGCCTATAATACCGGCCAGCAAAACAGCCGATACCACCAATAACCGCAAATCGTAAGTAGAAAATTTTACCACGGCCAGCACCAGCCCCAACAGGCTGCCCGCAGCAATAGCGTGTAAACTTATTTTGCTGAATATATTGATGAAGAAACTGACAAACACCGCCAGGCAAGCTCCCAACATCATGTAAAAAATCACCTGGTTGGGCGGAATCTTCATATTAATACTGGGCTTAAACATCCAGGCAGTCCATAAGTAAAAGGTAGCGGTAGCAATAAAGGGAACAATCCGCTCTTTGGCGGTTTCCAAATGGAAACTCTCAATCATTTCCAGCCGCCTCATCATTACCAGCCATATAACCGGAAACAAAAACGTGAGCGCAAATATGATAATGAGCCACACTATATGCACCTTTTCGCCAAAGTAGCCGAACAGGTTGGGGTTGGTAAACAGAATGAGCAATGTTCCGTAAGTAGGAAATAACAGCGGGTGAAAAAGAACAGAGAAAATTTTAGCGGCCAACTTCATGGTGTAATTATAACTCCTTCCTCAATCTCGCTACCGGAATATTCAACTGCTCGCGGTACTTGGCTACGGTTCTGCGGGCAATGTTGTAGCCCTTTTGGTTGAGTATCTGGGTTAACTTTTGGTCGCTGATGGGCTTCTTTTTGCTCTCTACGGCTACCAGGTCGCTCAGTATTTTTTTTACCTCGCGGGTAGAAACTTCCTCTCCGCTGTCGGTACTCATTGATTCGCTGAAAAAGAATTTGAGTGGAATAGTACCGAATTCCGTTTGCACGTACTTACTGTTAGCCACGCGCGAAATGGTAGAGATATCGAAACTGGTTCTGTCGGCAATATCTTTCAATATCATGGGTTTCATCCTCGTTTCATCACCGGTAAGTAAAAATTCCTTTTGGTAATCCAAAATAGTCTGCATGGTCAGCAGCATAGTTTGGTAGCGCGACTGAATAGCATCAATAAACCATTTGGCCGAGTCCAGCTTCTGTTTGATAAAGAGCAGGGCTTCCTTCTGTGCTTTGCTTTTCTCCTTCGACTTCTTGTAATCTGAAATCATTTCGCGGAAATGGGAACTTATGCGCAACTCCGGTGCATTGGCAGAGTTCAGGGTAAGCATTAACTCTCCGGCATTATTGGTAATCAAAAAATCAGGAACAATTACGTACTGTTCGCCCCCGCCTCCCGAAAATGCACTGCCGGGCTTGGGGTTTAGGCGGGTAATTTCTTCCATCACCTTTTTCAGTTTCTCCCCATCTACTCCTAAATGGCGCTCCAACTTATCGTAGTGCTTTTTGGCAAACTCATCAAAGTATTTCTCGATAGTTCTTATGGCTAGGTCGGTATATTCTGTTGGCTCCTCCTTTCTTTTCAGTTGAATGAGCAAACACTCTTCTAATGTGCGGGCGGCTACACCGGGCGGGTCGAATTTTTGCACCTCGGCCAATACTTCCTGTATCTCTGCCAGATCGGTTTCTATGTTTTGGCGAAACACCAAATCATCCACCACCGCATCCAAATCTCTGCGCAAATAGCCGTCATCGTCAATACTGCCTATAATATGCAGGGCAATGGTTTTTTGCTTCTCGTCTAATCGAAGCATACCCACCTGCGACTCCAAGTACTCGTGAAAAGAAGAAGTGGTGGCCACAGGGATGGTCTTCTTGTCGTCATCAGGGTCGTGGAACTCACTGGGGTCTTCGGTTTTATAATCGGCTACGCCTTCGTCATCCTCATCGTAGTACTCGCTCATGTCCACATCATCCTCTACGGTCAGTTCTTCCTGTTCGGTTTCTTCTGTTTCCGTTTCTGAATCACTTGCTTCCGTAGGCACATCGGTAACTTCCGGTTCTGTGTTCAATTCTTCCTGCTCGTCTCCTTCTCCCTCCTCTAAAGCCGGGTTTGCCTCCAGTTCTTCTTTTATGCGTTGTTCCAGATTAGCCGTTGGTATCTGCAACAACTTCATCAACTGAATCTGCTGCGGTGAAAGTTTCTGTAATAGTTTTTGTTGTAATCGTTGGTTCAGCATGTTGTCAATTCTCCCCTGTTACTCCGACAAAATCAATTTACATCGGATTAACTTCTAACCGGACAAAAATTCAAAAAACTACTGACTTGCACCCCATTTCATCAGAACAAAGGCTTTGATATATTCGCAGTCCTCAAAAAACAAAGCAATGATTCACATAAAAGATTTGCCGGCTTACGAAGGGCAGGAAGTGGAACTGAAAGGTTGGAACGCGCAAAAACGCGACAGCAAAGGGTTGGTGTTTATGACTTTTCGCGATGGCACCGGCTTTTGTCAGGCGGTTATTGATTTGGAAGTGGTTGGTGAAAATTCTTTTGAGGCGGCCAAGCGTTTACCACAAGAGAGCTCACTTTCTATAAAAGGAAAAGTAGTAAGGGACGAGCGCCAGGTGGGTGGTTACGAAATTCAGGTTTCAGAGCTACAGGTAATTGCCGAAGCAGAAGATTATCCTATTACCCCCAAGGAACACGGGGTTGATTTTTTGATGGACAACCGCCACCTGTGGCTGCGCAGCCGAAGGCAGTGGGCTATTATGCGCACACGCAACGAAATCATTTATTCCATTCACCGCTTTTTTCAAGAGCGTGGCTTTGTGCAAATGGACGCGCCCATTTTTACCGGCAACGCCTGCGAAGGAACCACCACCTTGTTTGAAACTGACTTTTACGGTGACCCAGCATACTTATCACAGTCGGGGCAACTTTATGGCGAAGCCATGGCTATGGCACAAGGGCTTATTTACACATTCGGGCCCACTTTCCGTGCCGAAAAATCGAAAACACGCAGACACCTTTCTGAGTTTTGGATGATAGAACCCGAAATGGCTTTCTATGATTTAAAAATGGACATGGACCTGATTGAAGCCTTTGTTCAATATGTAGTAGGCAGTGTGTTGGAGAAATGTAAAGAAGAATTAAAAGTATTGGAGCGCGACA